>NZ_JBNPEN010000002.1:0-369336 GCF_050490295.1 Pseudarthrobacter sp. J1763
GGGGTTATAGGCAGAAAGGGGATGCGGACGGAATCTTGGAAGGTTTAGTCCATGAATGTCGCGTATACCACTGAACAGCGTCGCCATGCCTTGCGAACGTATAGCCGTATCCGTTCCGTGTCCAAGACCGTCCGGTTGCTCGGCTACCCGGGTCGGTGGACCTTACATTCGTGGATCAAGGCCGGGAAATCTGGTGCTCGCAGGCCCCGGAAACAGGCCAAAGTACTGCGTAGTTATGCGGTGGAGTTCAAACTATCGGCAGTGCGCATGCTCAGTGAGGGCAGGCCGGTCAAGGACATCGCGGACACTCTTGGCATGGTCACTGGTGCGGTCGTTTATAGTTGGGCGCAAACCTACCGTGAGCGTGGCGAATGGGGTCTGATGAGCAAGAAGGAACGCAGAACTCAACGTGAGTTTCCGACGCAGGCTTCCTTGGAAGCCTCGTTGCCAGATGATCCCGGGCAGTTGAAAGCTCTTGCCGCCAAATTGATGGTGGAGAAGGCGGTGATGCAGCATGAGCTGGACTTGATAAAAAAAGACGTGAGCGTGACGCCCGGTCGACTGAGCAACCTGATAAAGGCTGAGATCGCCGACGCGCTGCGCAACAAACTCCCATTCCGCATGATCCTGAATGTTCTGAAGCTGAGTGCTTCAAGTTTCTACTACCAGAGGCAAGTCTCAGCCCGGCCTGACAAGCATGCCGCCTTACGTGAGGCGATCCACGCACATGCTACTGAATCGCACTACACCTACGGTTATCGAAGGATCTGGTGGGCACTGCGTCACGATGGCGTCAAGGTCAGCGAGAAAGTGGTGCGCACGATCATCCGCGAGGACAAGATCCCGGTGCGTTACGCGAGGCGTAAACGGCGGTACTCCAGCTATCAAGGGGAAACATCCGCGGCACCGCCGAACTTGGTCAAGCGTAACTTTCACGCACCGTTACCCAGTCAGCTCTGGCTCACTGACATCACTGAGTTCTCGAGCGGTTCCGGGAAGGTATACCTCTCCGCGATCATCGATTGCTTTGACGGGCTCGTTGTTGGCTACAAAACGGGCCGCCATCCAACGCTGGAGATCGCTGACGAATCGTTGCAGCGAGCCTTCGCTGAGCACTACCAGTCGCACGACGGCAATCTGATCATCCATTCGGACCGGGGCACGCACTACCGAAGCTCAAGCTGGATCACAGCGACCCGCGACGCAAAGGCACGACGATCAATGTCTAAGAAAGGATGCTCACCAGATAACTCGGCCTGCGAGGGATTCTTCGGCCGGATGAAAAACGAAATGTACTACCACCGGACCTGGAACCGTGCCGACGAACTCGAACGAGCCATCAACGACTACATAGACTTCTACAACAACCAGCGCATCAAGACCAGCCTGGGTGGCATCAGCATCAAGAAACACCGGAAACGCCTAGCAGCCAGTGAACCCCGAACTGTCTAAAAAACAGTCCGCATCCCCAAATGTGTGTATGGGCCGGGAGTGTCATCGGTGGCTCCGTCCGCCCCAACCGTGCTGGATCCCGTTGCCGTCTTCCCAGCTGAACGCTGTCCCGTAGGTTTCGGGCTCCTCTAGTTCCGTTTCCTGGGTAGTGGTTTCCCTCGGCGGGTTCCAATGCTCGGCCCGGGCGAGAGTCCAAGGATCCACCGGGGTTTCGGTCAAAGAATTCAAGAGCCAGTCCACCGCAGTGCGTGCGTGTTCGGGCGGCAATCCACGATGCGTTCGCAAGAGTTCCTTGATCGCTTTGTTGGGCCCGCCCTCTAACGGTGACGTCGTTCGGTGGATCTTAGAACCATCAGCTGGTTTCAGGTCCGGGTCTAACCAAACGAACAGGTTCTGGTTCCGGATCAGCTGCCGGTAGAGGCCACGGGCCCTGCGTAAACGATCGTGAGTGAACCACCAAGAACGCGTCGGGGGAATTGTTGACGGCCGCTCCCCGCCAGCACGGGCATACGTTCGATGCTTCAAGAACTCGTCCCAATTCGCCTCCCACTGGGAGTACGCACTCAACCACGCCCGCCCCTGATCAAGGTCCTGCACCCGCATCAGCGCCTTCGTCAACGCCATTAGTTCTCGTCCAGCTGGTAGCCGGGGCGCGAACGTCAAGTGCCGGCGGGTGGCTTGAAAGACGTGAAAGAAACACCGTTGAACACTTGTTTCTGGCCAGTCTTCACGTAGTGCCGCGTGTAAACCAGTGCCACCGTCAACAATGGCAACCCGTGGTGCTGGGATCCTTTTCATCAGGGCCTGCCAGGCGATTTTCTTTTCTTGATCGCACCACTGCCAGTCCAGAACATGAGTGCCCGTGAACGCGATCAGCACGCACCACCCATTGAAATACGTGCCATCGAGCATGATCTGATCATGAACTTCACCCGTTGGAGCTGGCGGTGTTACCGGAATCTGCCAGCACCACTGCACTGCTGCCCTGAAAGACCGGCCAGTGCCACCAAACGAGGCCTGCGATCCCGAACCTAGTAACCAGGTAATGAACGCCCTTAGCTGGGCTTTACGGCTGATGTCTTCCCGATGCTGGGTACTGGAGGACCCACAGGATTTACATCGCCAACGGGTACGCCCAGCAGTGGTCTTGCCGTTCTTGACGAGCTTGGAATCGCATACACCACACCGCGGATTATTCGTTGCAACAGGCACTCCACATGCTCCCAAAGCATGTGGACCCCCGCATTCATCAACCCACCAAAGGGAACCAAGCCAATCCTGTACACACTTCTATGCCTATAACCCTTAAACGGGTTAAGCAGGCGGCGAACGCCTAGAGCCAAGCACCCTCATTTCCGTTAGCCTCGAAGTGTTGGAACGTATTCATCGGACCATGCAGTAATCGGACTAATAAGAGGAGTCATCATGAAAGCTTCACCGACACTGACCAACAACCTTCAGGCCGTTCTGGCTGACTTGATTGAGCTTCACCTCCAAGGCAAGCAAGCACACTGGAACATCGTGGGCGCCAACTTCCGCGACCTTCACCTGCAGCTAGACGAAGTGATCGCCGATGCCCGAACTTTCACCGATGAAATTGCTGAGCGCATGCGTGCCCTTCATGCAGTTCCGGACGGTCGCAGCGCCTCCGTAGCTAAAACCACTTCGATCGAACCGTTCCCGGACGGCCTCATCAACACCAAGGACGCCGTGGACCGGGTTGTTGCCGCCCTCGAGGCTACTGTGGGCACAGTCCGCAAGGTCCACGACCAGGTTGATGAAGAGGATCCCACCTCGGCTGACTTGCTGCACGCCGTGATCGCCAAGCTTGAGCAGTACGCGTGGATGATCGGGGCGGAAAACATGAAGACCAACACCTCAGTCACCACCCCGGATCACAAGTAAAACCCGGATCACAAGTAAAAACAGCAAAATTACGACGGCGACACTCGGCCAGGAATCCCCGTGGACTCCCAGCCGGGTGCCGCTGTTCTGAGGCGCAGAAATCGCTGCGCTTACCTCCCTGAAAGTGGGAGTAGCATCGGCGTATGAGCTCTCTACCGGCACTTGCAATCACTGGTTCCACTGGTCAATTGGGTGGGGCTGTTGCACGTATTTTGGCTGACGCAGGCGTTGCGCAACGGTTACTGGTCCGGGACCACTCGCGGGCACCTCAACTTCCTGGGGCAGAAGCCGTCCTGGTGAATTATTCGGACACCACTTTCACTCAAGAGGCGCTGGCCGGGGCCAAAACGTTGTTCTTTGTTTCCGCTGCCGAGGCTGAGGACCGGCTCCAACAACACTTCAACGTGGTGGACGCCGCCGCGGCTGCAGGGGTGGAACACATGGTGTACACCTCATTTTTTGGTGCGGCACCTGATGCCACCTTCACACTAGGCAGAGACCACTATGCCACCGAGGAGCACATCCGGAACTCGGGTATGGCGTATACCTTTTTACGGGATAACTTCTACATCGACTTCTTCGCAGCCCTTGCCGGAGAAGACGGCGTGATCCGCGGCCCAGCGGGCAGCGGAACCGTAGCGGCAGTGACGCGTGCGGACGTAGCGGAAGTAGCCGCCGTCGTACTTCAAAACCCAAGCCAGCACCGCAACCGCACTTACAGTCTCACCGGGCCCGAGGAGCTCACGCTCGGTGAGGTGGCAGAAATTCTTAGTGCCGAAACAGGCCAGCAGGTGCGTTATCACAACGAAACGGTGGACGAAGCGTACGAGTCTCGCGCTTCCTACAGCGCACCGCCGTGGCAACTTGACGCGTGGGTGAGCACCTACACTGCCATTGCGAATGGCGAGCTGTCCGGCACCACCACAGACGTTTTTGACATCACCGGACATCGTCCGCGGAGTCTGCGGGAATTCCTTCAAGACGAGGGGCAAAACTAGAGCTTCCGCGGTTTGCTGTGGGACCTGTGGTGTAGGACAATAGAAGCTGTGACTACGGTCACCCAACTGAATATGCCAGTGATCTGCGGCGGGAGAGTCCTGCAAGTAGGTACATGCAGGCGCCGTAGGAGCAATACCTCCCCAGGAATCTCTCAGGCCCATGTACCGCCGCGGCAAGGCAACTCTGGAAAGTAGTCAGGCGTCAGCCGTGGCTCACCGACGGTGCAAGCGATAGGTCTAAGACCCCGCGGAATCTCTCAGGTCCAATACAGAGCGGGGAGGAACCACCATCGCTGTGGCGTATCCTGCGCCGCCCAAGTATTGGAGTTCCTTCGTGACGGTTAGTTCCACCTCCACCACCTTCGTAGACCGCCATATTGGTGCCCGGCGCGAAGCTGACATCAACACCATGCTCAAGGCTGTTGGCCACAGCAGTGTCGACTCGCTTGTGGACACTGCAGTGCCCAAGGACATCCGCCAAGAAGTGGCTCTGACCTTGCAAGACGCCCTGAGTGAAGTTGAAGTTTTGGAAGGTCTGCGCAAGCTTGCCAGCAAGAACAAAACCGCCGTTCAGCTGATTGGCCAGGGCTACTACAACACCGTCACGCCCGCCGTGATCCGCCGCAACATCCTCGAAGCCCCCGCCTGGTACACGGCTTACACTCCGTACCAGCCCGAGATTTCTCAGGGCCGCCTCGAAGCACTCCTGAACTTCCAGACCATGGTCCAAGACTTGGTGGGCCTGCCGATCGCTAACGCCTCCCTGCTGGATGAAGCCACCGCCGTGGCCGAGGCAGTGCTCTTGATGCGCCGGGCCAACAAAAATAAGGACGCCAAGGACGGCAAAACCGTTCTGGACGCTGATCTGCTGCCGCAGACCATCGCCATTGTTCAGGGCCGTGCCGAAGCCTTGGGTTTCGAGGTGGAGGTCGCTGACCTTTCCACCGGACTGCCCGAGGGCGCCATCAACGGCATCGTTCTTCAGCAGCCCGGCGTTTCCGGCCACGTGTTTGACCACGCCCCGGTGATCGCCGCTGCCAAAGAACGTGGCGCTATGGTCACTGTTGCCGCCGATCTGCTTTCCCTCACATTGATCACCCCTCCCGGTGAGCAGGGCGCAGACGTTGCAGTGGGTTCCGCTCAGCGCTTGGGTGTTCCTTTGTTCTTTGGTGGCCCGCACGCCGCCTACATGGCGGTTCAAAAGGGACTTGAGCGTTCCATGCCGGGCCGCCTGGTGGGCGTTTCCAAGGACGACGCCGGAACCCCCGCCTACCGCTTGGCGCTGCAGACCCGCGAGCAGCACATTCGCCGTGAAAAGGCCACGTCCAACATCTGCACCGCGCAAGCGCTGCTGGCTATTGTGTCCTCCTTCTACGCTGTGTATCACGGCCCGGACGGGCTCAAAGCGATCGCCGAGACCACCCACAACCATGCACGGAGCCTCGCCACCGCGCTGCGGGCTGCTGGTCTGGAACTGGCTCACACAAGCTTCTTTGACACCCTCACGGTGAAGGTTCCCGGCAAGGGCGCCCAGATCATTGCGGACGCCGAAGCCAAAGGCCTGAACCTGCGCCCCATTGACGCTGACACAGTGGGCATCTCGGTTGACGAGACCACCACTGAGCAAATTGTTGCAGCAGTCGCTGAAGTGTTTGGCGCAACGGTTGACGCTCACAAGATGAGCGAAGAATTTTCCCTAGCTTCCGGCGTCGAACGTGTCTCTGACTATCTTCAGCACCCGGTCTTCAACACGCACCGCTCCGAAACCCAGCTCCTTCGCTACATTCGCAAGCTCTCCGACCGTGACTTGGCACTGGACCGCACCATGATCCCGCTGGGTTCGTGCACCATGAAGCTCAATGCCACGGCCGAGATGGAAGCAATCAGCTGGCCCGAGTTCGCTTCGATCCACCCCTTCGCCCCGGAATCCCAGACCGAGGGATGGCGTGAACTGATCGACGGGCTTGAAGCTGACCTCGCTGAAATCACTGGCTACGATCAGGTCTCCATCCAGCCGAACGCTGGCTCACAGGGCGAGCTCGCCGGCCTGCTGGCCATCCGTGGATACCACCGCTCCCGTGGCGACGAACAGCGCAACATTTGCCTCATCCCAGCCTCCGCGCACGGCACCAACGCTGCCTCCGCGGTGCTCGCCGGAATGAAGGTTGTGGTGGTGGCTACCGCCGCCGACGGCACCATCGATCACGCTGATTTGAAAGCAAAAATTGAGGCCAACAAGGACGTCCTTGCGGCGATTATGATCACCTACCCGTCCACTCACGGTGTGTACGACGCCGATGTGCGCGAAGTGTGCGACGCCGTCCACGCCGCTGGTGGTCAGGTGTACATCGACGGCGCTAACCTCAACGCGCTGGTCGGTTTGGCCCAGCCTGGCAAGTTTGGCGGCGACGTCTCCCACCTGAACCTGCACAAGACGTTCTGCATCCCACACGGTGGTGGTGGACCCGGCGTTGGCCCGGTTGCCGCAAAGGCCCACTTGGCTCCCTTTATGCCGGGTAACGCAGCGGATGCAGCCAACGGTGAATCCGGTACGCCGATCTCCGCTTCACGCTACGGCTCTGCCGGAGTGCTGCCGATTTCCTGGGCTTACGTGAAGCTAATGGGCGGTGCCGGTTTGACCGAAGCCACCAAGTCAGCACTGCTCGCAGCTAACTACATTGCCGCACGCTTGAACGAGCACTTCCCGGTCCTTTACACGGGTGAAGGCGGACTCGTAGCTCACGAGTGCATCCTTGACCTGCGCGAACTCACCGCCAAAACGGGCGTCACAGCCGAGGACGTGGCCAAGCGGCTCATCGACTACGGTTTCCACGCACCGACCCTCGCGTTCCCGGTAGCCGGAACTCTGATGGTGGAGCCCACAGAATCCGAAGACCTCGGCGAGATTGACCGGTTTATCACCGCCATGATCTCCATCAAGGGCGAGATTGACCAAGTGCTGCACAACGAGTTCACCCTCGAGGACAGCCCGCTGCGCAACGCACCGCACACGGCCGCAGCAGTGGTGTCCTCCGATTGGAACCGCAGCTACCCGCGCGAACAGGCTGCCTTCCCGGTTCACTCGCTCAAACAGGACAAGTACTTCCCGCCGGTTGGCCGCATCGATGGCGCGGCCGGTGACCGCAACCTGGTCTGCTCTTGCCCGCCTCTCTCCGACTTCGAAGACTAAGGATCCCCAACATGACTGAGAATCACACAGCCCTGTACTCCGAACACGAAAAAGCCGGAGCCTCCTTCACTGACTTCGGTGGCTGGCAAATGCCACTGAAGTACGGCTCCGAACTGGCCGAGCACCACGCAGTACGCAAAGCAGCTGGCCTCTTTGACCTCTCCCACATGGGCGAAGTGTGGGTCAGCGGCCCGGATGCAGGCGCATTCCTTGACTATGCGCTCGTGGGTAAGCTCTCCGCCGTCGCCGTGGGCAAGGCTAAGTACTCGCTGATTTGCGCCGAGGACGGCGGCATCATTGATGACCTGATCTCTTACCGCCGCGCTGATGACAACTACCTCGTGGTGCCCAACGCTGGCAACGCCAAAGTAGTGGCGGAAGCGCTCGCCGAGCGTGCAGCAAATTTTGACGTGCAGGTTCGGGATGCCTCGGCAGAAACCTCGCTGATAGCGGTTCAGGGACCCAATGCTGAAGCCATTTTGCTGAGCCTGATCCCGGCAGCTCAACACTCACTGATTACCGAGCTGAAGTACTACGCCGCCGTTGAGGTGGGCATTTTGTTCAACGGTGGCTCGCAGAACTTGCTGGTAGCTCGCACGGGTTACACCGGTGAGGACGGCTTTGAAATCTATGTTGCCAACCAGGACGCTGCAGCCTTGTGGCAGGCACTCTTGGCTACCGGGGCGGACCACGGTCTCATCCCGGCAGGCCTCGCATCCCGCGACTCATTGCGCCTGGAAGCCGGAATGCCGCTTTACGGCAATGAGCTCTCGCTCCAGCGCACTCCCTTTGACGCCGGGCTGGGTCCGGTAGTTGCGCTGAAGTCCAAAGAAGGCGACTTTGTGGGACGGGCTGCGTTGGAAGCGGCGAAGGAAGCCGGTTCCGCTCAGGTTCTGGTGGGTCTGAAGGGCTTGGGTCGCCGTGCCGGACGTGGGCACTACCCGGTGACCAAGGATGGTGTCACAGTAGGTGAAGTGACTTCTGGCCAGCCGAGCCCCACCTTGGGCTACCCCGTAGCCTTGGCATACGTGGATGCCGAGTACGCCGAAGTTGGCACAGCATTAGACATCGATTTGCGTGGAAAGTCCGAGCCTTTTGAGGTTGTGGCTTTGCCGTTCTACAAGCGTCAGAAATAGAAAAGGACCGAACTGTTATGGCAAAAGTTGCACCGGAACTCCAGTACTCCGACGAACACGAATGGGTGGCCCGCGAGGCTGACAACGTAGTGAGCATCGGCATTTCTGCGATCGCCACAGACGCCTTGGGTGACATTGTGTACGTGGATCTGCCGGAAATTGGTTCTTCCGTTACTGCCGGGGAAACCTGCGGCGAGGTGGAATCCACCAAGTCCGTCTCTGATCTGTACGCCCCCGTCACCGGCGAAGTCACGGAGATCAACTCTGCAGTGATTGATGACCCTGCATTGATCAATAATGACCCCTATGGCGCTGGCTGGCTGTTCAAGGTTGCAGCCACCGAGGATGGTCCTTTGCTTTCCGCACAGGAGTACGCCTCCAAAAACGGTGGCGAACTGTGACCACCTTTGAGCAGGTTGTAGCGCCGTCGCTCGACGCGCAACTGAGCGATCTGGATCCGGAAATTTCGGTCAAGATCAACGATGAATTGGCTCGCCAGCGCGGTGGTCTAGAAATGATCGCCTCGGAGAACCACACGGCTGTTGCCGTGATGCAGGCCCAGGGCTCGGTGCTGACCAACAAATACGCCGAGGGTTACCCGGGGAAACGCTACTACGGTGGTTGTGAGCACGTTGATGTGGTGGAGCAGCTTGCCATTGACCGTGTGAAAGCGCTTTTTGGTGCCGAGTTCGCCAATGTCCAGCCGCACTCCGGCGCGCAGGCCAACGCAGCCGTGATGCATGCGCTGATCAAACCGGGAGACACCATCATGGGCCTGAACTTGGCTCACGGCGGTCACCTTACCCACGGTATGCGGATTAACTTCTCCGGCCGGCTCTACAACGTGGTTCCCTACGGTGTTCGCGAGGACACCCACACGGTGGACATGGCTGAAGTGGCGCGCTTGGCTCAAGAACACAAGCCGGCATTGATTGTTGCCGGTTGGTCTGCGTATGCCCGCCAGCTGGACTTTGCCGAGTTCCGCAGGATTGCAGATGCTGTGGGCGCCTACTTGATGGTGGACATGGCTCACTTCGCCGGGCTGGTTGCTGCGGGCCTGCACCCTTCACCGGTGCCGCACGCTCACGTGACCACTTCCACCACTCACAAGACTTTGGCCGGTCCCCGTGGCGGAAT
Organism: Pseudarthrobacter sp. J1763; assembly: GCF_050490295.1. NCBI lineage: Bacteria > Bacillati > Actinomycetota > Actinomycetes > Micrococcales > Micrococcaceae > Pseudarthrobacter > Pseudarthrobacter sp. J1763. The sequence goes on from NZ_JBNPEN010000002.1 coordinate 9,819, forward strand.
TATCCTCTCCAACGATCCTGACATAGCTAAGAAGATCAACTCTGCAGTGTTCCCCGGCCAGCAGGGTGGCCCCTTGGAGCACGTGATTGCCGGTAAAGCTGTGGCATTCAAGATTGCTGCATTGCCCGAGTTCAAGGAACGCCAAGAACGAGTGCTTCTGGGCGCCCGTATTTTGGCCGATCGTCTCATCCAGGACGATGTTGCGTCCAAGGGCATCTCGGTGATCTCCGGTGGCACGGATGTTCACTTGGTGCTGGTTGATCTGCGAAATTGTGACTTGGACGGTCAGCAGGCCGAGGATCGTCTCGCGGAAATCGACATCACGGTCAACCGCAACGCTGTACCTTTCGATCCGCGCCCGCCGATGGTCACCTCCGGTTTGCGTATCGGAACGCCTGCGTTGGCGACCCGCGGCTTCGGCGAAGCGGCTTTTGTGGAAGTTGCTGACATCATTGCTGAGGCGCTAATGGCCGACGCCGGAACGGACCTTTCGGGGCTCCGTCACCGTGTGGAGGTACTCGCCGCCGCGCATCCGCTGTACCCAGGGCTCTAGCAGCCCCCGAGTTGGCACTTCGCGCGCATGTTTCCTCGAAACACCCGCGCGAAGTGCCAACTCGATCAAATATTTAGTAAGGAAATCACATGGCCGTTGGCGTCTTCGATCTGTTTTCGATCGGAATTGGTCCGTCCAGTTCTCACACCGTTGGTCCCATGCGGGCCGCCGCGGTGTTCGCAAGCGAGCTCAAAGACAAAGGCGTCCTAGAAAACGTGGCTTCGCTGCGCGTGGACTTATATGGCTCGCTCGCTGCCACGGGCAAAGGCCACGGGACCATGACCGCCGTGCTGCTGGGCCTTGAGGGCTTTTATCCGGACTTGATCCTCCCCGAAGAGGTGGAGGAACGTCTGGCTGCGATTGAATCCAGCGGGGAACTGCAGCTAGGCGGCTCACAAACCCTCGCCTACAGTGTGCCGGACATGATCCTGCACCCGCTCACAGTGCTGGCACGCCACACTAACGGGATGAAGTTCGCGGTCACTGATGCTGCGGGCGAAGTACTTCACGAGGCCACCTTTTTCTCGGTGGGTGGCGGTTTTATTGTTCGCGAAGGCGAAGAAGATGCGGCCCTCAAAGAGCTGGCGGAGTCCAAAAAAGAACTGCCACTGCCGTTCCGCACCGCAGCAGAACTCTTGGGCCGTTGTTCGTCCAAGGGACTGGGCATCTCGGACATTATGTACATCAACGAACGCGCGTCCCGCACGGATGAAGAAATTCGTGAGGGGCTCCTGCACATCTATTCGGTGATGGAAGCCTGTGTTGAAAAGAGCATCAAACGCGAAGGCTTGCTACCCGGCGGACTGAAAGTTCGTCGTCGTGCTCCGGACTGGCACATCCGCCTACTCAAGGAGGACAAGGACCGGGATCCCAAGTATTGGCAAGAGTGGGTTAACTTGGTGGCGCTGGCTGTCAACGAGGAAAACGCCTCGGGCGGACGAGTGGTGACTGCCCCTACCAACGGCGCCGCTGGCATCATCCCTGCCGTCTTGTACTACGCCTTGCACTTTGCCCCCGGTATGGAAAACGCCACTCAAGCAGACCGCGACGACGTGGTGATCAAGTTCCTGCTCACGGCTGGTGCTATCGGGGTGCTTTACAAGGAACAGGCGTCCATTTCTGGCGCCGAGGTTGGTTGCCAGGGTGAGGTGGGTTCAGCCTCGTCCATGGCTGCTGCAGGGCTCGCCGAGGTTATGGGCGGTACTCCGGCGCAAGTAGAAAACGCTGCCGAAATTGCCATGGAACACAACCTTGGCCTCACGTGTGATCCCATCGGCGGGCTGGTCCAAGTTCCGTGCATCGAACGCAACGCCATTGCTGCAGCGAAAGCTATCAATGCCGCCAAAATGGCACTCTGGGGGGACGGCTCACACAGGGTCTCCTTGGATGAAGTGATCATCACTATGCGTGAGACCGGCAAGGACATGAGCTCCAAGTACAAGGAAACTGCGATGGGCGGCTTGGCCGTGAACGTCGTGGAGTGCTGAGACTCGCCAGATAGACTGGCAGCTGTATTCACCTGCCGCTGCTACGAACGGACACTGCACCCTTGCGCGAAATTACCGCCCGTTTTGCTTCCGCTGAGGAAATCAAGAACTGGGACTCCCACGTTATTGCCAACCCCAATGGCGGCAACTTGCTGCAGTCTGAAGCGTTCGCCGAGGTTAAACAGCACTTCGGTTGGAAGCCGCTCTACATGGTCTACGAAGGCGCAAAATACACCAGCTACAACCTAGTGCTGGAGAAGTCCTTCCCGGTCATCGGCAAGCTGTGGTACATGATCAAAGGCCCGGACGTGGCTCACGTGGAGGACATCCCCGCGATCCTCAAAGCCAATGCAGCGTTTGTTCGCCGCGCACGGCTAGGCGTTTTTGCCATCAAAATTGAGCCGGACATCATTAAATCCCCAGAGGCTCAGGCAGTCCTTGAGGGTGCCGGTTTGATCAAAACGCACAATCTGCAGCCCAACGATTCCACAGCCCTGTTGGATATCACGCCTGAAGATAATCAGCTTCTGCGCAACTTGCACAGCCGGGGCCGCAACGCCGTGCGCCGCGCAATCCGTGAGGGCGTAGAAGTGCGCAACATGGAACCCACCGACGCAAACTTCCGCTCCATGTATGCGCTGATGACCAATACGGTGGAGGCTAAGTCGCAGGTGCGGGTTCGCGAATACGGGTATTACAAACAGTTTTGGACCAACTTCATCAAACGCGATCAGGGCCGCTTGCTGTTCGTTTTTGAAAACGGTGTGCCTTCGGTAGGTGCCTTTGTCATCAACTATGGCCGCAAGGGAACCTACAAGGACGGTGGCTCGCTCCAGAAACGCAGCCAGTACGGCGACTCCCACCTGGTCCAATGGACGGCCATCAACCAGCTCAAAGAGCTTGGCTGCACAGAGTATGACTTCTGTGGAACCCCGCCCAGCGACCAGCTCAAGGACACCTCCAACCCCTTCCATGGTTTGGGGCTGTTCAAGACCAGCTTCTCTAAAACCGTCACGGATTTTGTGGGCTGCTATGACCAAGTCCTGAGCCCCATCAAATACAAGGCGTGGACAGCGGGAGCCGAACGAGTGGCCCGTCAGCTGTACACACGCCGCACCGGCAAGCAGTTCTACTAAAGCTGCCACCTAGCTTCTGCAAAGGAACCGCGGCTAGGGTAAAACACTTGGCATCGGACTAGTGGCGAGGAGGGCTTAATGGCGATTGATTCAACGGGTAGTGAACAGAACCCGCAAACTGACGGTCTGCCCAAGACCGAGCCCCTAACGCCGTCGCAAATTCGAGCCAATGCCTCTGCCCGCCGTATGTTGCGCCGTCTAGTCCAAGGCGAGCACCCACCCACGGCACCTTTGAGCATTGTGGACCGCCTCGCCGGCAGCCCCTACGCGAACCCGACTATTCAGGTCAGCGGTATTGATGCCTCGGCCCGCAAAACCATCGACTTTGCGCTGCACCTAGCTGAGACCATGTTCCGTTACGGTGCTGGTGCTTTGGAAGTGGAGACTTCCATCATTGCTGTCACAGCGGCGTTGGGGCTGAAGAACATCGAAGTGGACATCACCAACCAATCGGTGGCCATCAACCATGCGCCAAAGGACCAAACTCCTATCTCACTTTTGCGTGTGGTGCGCTCATGGACCAACAACTACGCCGGCCTGGCAGAAGTTCACCAGCTGGTCACTGACATTATTGCCGGGGGTGTGGGCCGGGCCGAGGCGGTCAAGCGACTCGACACCATCACGCGCAGCACCAAACCGTTCCCGCGCTGGATGGTCACCATGGCCTTCGGTGTGTTCGCGGCGGTCATTGTTGGTGTGCTCGGTGGTGGGATTGGTGCATCGGCCATCGCCTTTGTCTCCAACCTCGCGGTGAGCCTTTTGGCCCGGCAACTGGCCAAATGGCGTGTTCCGGACTTTTTTATTACTTCCGCATGCTCATTTTTGGTGACCTTTATTGCGCTGCTGTTGTGGCGTCTAGGCCTGGGTATTCCACCATCCATTGTGGTGGTGGGCGGTATCTTGCTGCTTTTGCCCACTGGTCGGCTGGTCTCTTCGGTGCAAGATGCGATTAACGGCTTCCCGGTGACAGCTGCCGGACGGTTTTTGTCCACGATGCTTACCTTTGGTGCGTTGGTGGCTGGAATCGCTGTGGCATTTGTTCTGGGCGATATGACCGGTATGGCTGAGATTGACGTGACGGCAACCTTCCCACCTGCCTACCCGTTCTGGGTTTTAGTGGGTTTTGTAGCCATCGCCGTTGTGGCAATTGGTATCACCGAGCAGACCTCGTGGAAGCTTTTATTGCCTACCGCAGCTGTGGGTGTGGTGGGTTACTTGGTCCTGGAGGGTGCCCTGTTGATCGGCATTGGGGACCGGCTTTCACCGGCCGTTTCCGCCGTGGTGATCGGCATTTTGGCTCGCGTTTTTGCCTTGCGGATGGGTGCCCCACAGCTGGTGGTTGCCGTCCCTGCCGCCTTGATTTTGCTGCCCGGATTAAAGATATTCCGTTCCATGTATGTTTTGACGATCGCGGAATCGAACATCCTTTCCGGCACTGGCGGTATGGTCAACGCAGGCGCCATAGTGCTCGGCGTTGCAGCGGGAGTTGTGCTCGGTGACAGCCTGGCACGCCCCATGACCAAGGGCCTTGGAAGTAATGAACGACGGCGGATTCGCCGCCGCTAGCGTCTGGTTCAGCGAGTCAGAACTGTTTACTGACGCTCGGTCACCCGGTTCCCTGGAGGCTGTGGCACCCGGAAGGCCGGGGAGGTACGCGTCGACGGTTTAGGTATGGAGAGCTAGATCTTGCCTACTGGCGTTTTCTTCTCAGCCTGGAATTCATCTTCAACCCGACCCATGGCCCAGTACCCGGAGAGCGAGACTTGGCTACGTTCGAGCCCAAACTGGGTAAAGAGCACTGCCCGGAGGGACTTCATATAGCCGCGCTCGCCGTGTACAAAGGCGTAAACGCGAGCCTCGGGCAGTTGAATTCCACTCACGGCATTGATCAGCATGTCACTTGCCCCGGCCGGAATACCTTCGCGGAACAGCCACTGAACCTGAACGCCCTCTGGGGCATCAATAGCTTGCACGTCGGCTTGCGAGTTGACCTCCAAGACAGCCGCTCCCTTGGCGTCCCGGGGCAAGTATTCCAGAGCGGCTGAGATCGCCGGAACCGCAGCATCTTCGCCAGCAAATAAGTGCCATTCGGTATCCACCGCGGGGGAGTAGGCGCCGCCCGGGCCAGTGAAGACCAGTGCATCACCTGGCTGGGCGTCACGGGCCCACGGGCCAGCCAAGCCTTCGTCACCGTGAACCACAAAATCGATGGCGAGCTCTTGGGCAGCCTCATCAACCCACCGAATGGTGTACGTGCGTGTGAAGGGCCACTGCTCACGTGGAAAGTCTTCACGAATCTGCCACAGATCCAACGGCAAGGGGTACTCGATGCCACGCTGCGGGAAGGCGATTTTGATATAGCGATCAGTGAAGTCATTGTTCACAAATGAGGCGAACCCCGGGCCGCCAGCAATGATCCGTACCATGTGCTCGCTCAACGATTCCTTGCGCAAAACCTCCAGCGTTATTTGTGGCCGGCTCTTGGCAGGAGCGCTGGTGGACACGGGAGTTACCGGGTTTGAAGTCATGGATAAAGACTAGTCGGGGCGGCTGGGAGTTATGTCAGCTCCCAACTAACGGGCGCGGCACCCTGTAGTTCAAGCAATTCGTTCACCCGGCTAAAAGGCTTGGACCCAAAAAAGCCTCGGCTCGCGGACAATGGCGAGGGATGTGCGCTGACCACACTCGGGAACTCATTCACTAAAGGAAGAACCTGTTGAGCGTCTTTGCCCCACAGTACTGAAACCAGCGGCAAGGGGTGACCCAAGGCGTCCAGACGCGTGGCCAACGCAATCACTGCCGCCGTCGTAATTTCATCCCAGCCCAGCGAACGGTGTGAAGCGGCCGCCCCAGAACGTACTGTCAGGGTTCGGTTCAGGAGCAGTACACCTTGCCGGGACCAGCCGCTGAGGTCACCGTGAGCTGGAGGGTGGATGCCCAAGTCAGAGGAGAGTTCTTTATAGATGTTGTTCAGGCTCCGGGGGAGGGGGCGGACCGAGCCATTAACAGAGAAAGACAAACCCATCGCATGACCCGGGGTGGGATAGGGGTCTTGACCCACAATCAGGACTTTGACGTTCTCCAGTGGAAGCGCGAAGGCGGCAAAAACTGCGCTCGCTGCCGGGAGGACACTGCACGGGGCTGCGGCTTCCTCAGCTGCGAGACGCTCCAAAACTCGGCGCAAGGCCGGTTCAACCGGGGTCAAGGCGGGGACCCAGCTGCGATGAACCAATTCTTCCAAGGCTTGTGAACGGAGGTCCACATAGCTGGGACCGCTTTGGGCCGCTGTGGCAGGCAGTTCGAAGAGGGCTTCTGGATCACTCACCCGTCCATCTTGCACCACGTAGGTGCACTATCGCCCAAACGTGCTGACAGTGAGGAAGACACTCGAATGACATGGATGTAATTCGGTTCTAGTATGGAAGGAGCGTCGAACGGAAAGGGGCATCAGAATGTCTACTGCAGCGCAAGCAGCACCCGGCTATGGAACCGCCTCCGGACACGCCCAAACCGAGCCCAAAACTGGTGAACTCGGCACCGGTGAATCGTTCGAATTCGCACTCCGCTCTGACTCGGCCCTCAATGAGCGTGAACAGCAGATGCTGGCCCTCGAACGCCAGTGGTGGAAATATGCCGGAGCCAAAGAACAAGCCATTCGTGAACTCTTCGACCTCTCCGCAACGCATTACTACCAACTGCTGAATTCGCTCATCGACACTGAAGCGGCTCTGGCCCACGATCCCATGCTGGTCAAGAGATTGCGTAGACTAAGGACGTCACGTCAGAGGGCACGCACCGCCCGGCGCTTGGGGTCTGACGCATAAGTTTCGGGTCTCGCCCGGCTAGAACACCAGCAAGGACTCCGATAACCATGAGCAAATACCCGCGCGACGAATTTGATCGTGTCCCAGAATCCGCGGGCCGCCAGGGCGTCCACCGCGCCGCCGAATCCACACCACCGCGAGCAGCTCTCGCTCCTGTGTTGATCGCTGGCGCTGCCGCACTGTTGATTGGTCTTTTGGCTTACTTTGTGGTCCCGCAGATCACCGGCAAGCAAGTAGCGGCGAGCCCAAGTTCCAGCTCGCCAGCGAGCACAGCCAGCACAACCACCGCCCCGGCCGCTACATCACCAGCGAGCACAGGGCCAGCAACTACAGGGCCAGCAACTACAGCGCCGGCAACCACTGCGCCAGCTACTGAATCGGCGACGCCGAGCCAAACACCAACGCCCAGCGAGGCTGGCGAGGACAAAACTGTTCCCGTCTCGGTCTACAACGCCACGACAACCGCTGGACTTGGGGCGAGCGTAGGATCAAATCTTCAGAATAATGGCTGGACCTTGGGTGCGGTGGCCAACTGGCAGGGCGCACAGCAATCCACCTCGGTGATCTTCTACAACGGTGCCGTGCAGAAGGCCAACGCAGAGGCGCTGGGGAAGCTGCTGAATATTACTGTTCTGGTTGATACTCCGGACCTAGGGGAGCCTATTTCCGTTGTTTTGGGACCTGGGTTTCAGTAAACAATCGTGAGGATTTCAAGCATGAAGCGCAGCGTTGCCGTGATGATCGCCGGGTTGTTGGCCGCATCGGTGGCTGCCTGCTCGCCGAGCGGTGACAATGCGCGTACTGCCGATGTGCAAGCCAGCGGCGACGCCACCTTGCGGATTGGGCTCATTCTGGATAATTCAGGGAGCCAATCGTTCCTCAACGATTCTGCGCAAGCCGCTGTGAAACTTGCGGTCAAAGAGATCAATGATGCCGGTGGGCACAAGGGCAAAGACGTTGAACTTTTGCCGGTTTACCCCGGGCGGGACACAGCCGAACAGGCCCGCCGTATGGTTGAAGCCAAAGCAGACGCAGTGATTGGCCCCACCGATTCCTCGAACGTGGGACCGGCTGTGGATGTTCTGGCTAAAGCACATACGGTACTGATTTCCCCAGCCGCCACAGCCAACGCCCTCAGTACGTACAAGAGCAACGGTTACTTCTTCCGCACTATCGCCACGGACTCAGCGCAAGCACCAGTATTGGTCAAACTGGCCAAGGATGGTGGCGCGCACTCGGTGGCAGTGCTGCACGAAAAGAGTGACTACGGCAGCGATGTTGCCTCCGCTGTCTCGGCAGCGATCAAATCTGCAGGGCTCACTGAGAGCACAGTTGCAGAATTTGAACCCGGCGCCGCCGGGGAAGCCGTGAGCAAAATCGCCGAAGGTAAGCCAGACGCCGTCGTACTGATTGCTCGAAGCGGTGCCGACGGCGCTATCGCCGAACTGCACAACGCTGGGCTGAGCGGCAAAAAACTGGTGCTCGCCGACGGTGGCTTGGACAACTATGGTGACCGGATCGCCAAAGGTGCCCTTGAGGGGGCGAGTGTTTTGGTTCCCGGAGCCTTCCCGAGCGCCAAATTTCAAAGTGATCTTGTGGCTGTTGAACCGTCCCTCAAGGACATGAGTTTCGCCGCGGAAACCTATGATGCGGTGAATTTGGTGGCAATCGCCGCGGCCTCCGCACAGGACGACGCCGGTGCCTCCATCGCCGCGTCACTGATCGGCGTTTCTGGTCCAGGAGGTCCCAAAAACGATGGCAAAGCCACGGAGTGTAAGAACTACAAGGACTGCGCCGCGTTGCTGGCCAACGGCACTTCGGTGGATTACCAGGGCCAGTCAGGAACCGTGGGTTTTGATAGCCAAGGCGATGTGACCAGTGCTAATTTCATGGTCTTTGGCTTTGGTACGGACAACAAGCCCGTTTATCGTTCGCAAGAGACTGCTGGCAAAGCGTCCTCTTAAGGCGAACGGCCTTGCACTCTCACCCATGGAGTGCTAATTATTGAGTTAGCACTCCAGCACTTTGACTGCTAACCCGGTTTCGTGTGAATCGAGTTGCGTCAAGAGTTGGAGCAAGAGATAACACCTTGCAGGGTGAGGCTTTCGGTCTGCGGCATACAGAGGCCGTTAACGGGAGCCGTCCGTCGCGGGCACCACTGCTGAGGTTCCTTCACTCTTAACGACTGTCCCGAAAGGACTACTGCCGTTATGGCCAAGATCATTGCATTTGATGAAGAGGCACGCCGCGGTCTCGAGCGTGGATTGAACATCCTCGCCGACGCCGTTAAGGTCACCCTCGGCCCGCGTGGCCGCAACGTCGTGCTCGAAAAGAAGTGGGGCGCTCCCACGATCACCAACGATGGTGTTTCCATCGCCAAGGAGATCGAGCTGGACGACCCTTACGAGAAGATCGGCGCCGAGCTGGTTAAGGAAGTTGCCAAGAAGACGGATGACGTCGCTGGCGACGGTACCACCACGGCAACCGTTTTGGCTCAGGCTCTGGTCAAGGAAGGCCTGCGCAACGTTGCCGCTGGCGCTGACCCGCTGTCCCTCAAGCGTGGAATCGAGAAGGCTGTTGCGGCCGTCACCGAGGAACTGCTGGCTTCCGCTAAGGAAATCGAAACCAAGGAACAGATCGCAGCTACCGCCTCCATCTCCGCTGGCGACACCCAGATCGGCGAGCTCATCGCCGAAGCTCTGGACAAGGTCGGTAAGGAAGGTGTTATCACCGTTGAGGAGTCCAACACCTTTGGCCTAGAGCTCGAGCTCACCGAAGGTATGCGCTTCGACAAGGGTTACATCTCCGCTTACTTCGTCACCGACGCTGAGCGTCAGGAAACGGTTCTTGAAGACCCGTACATCCTGATCGTGAACTCCAAGATTTCCAACGTCAAGGATCTGGTTGCTGTCCTCGAGAAGGTCATGCAGTCCAACAAGCCGTTGCTGATCATCGCTGAAGACGTTGAGGGCGAGGCTCTGGCCACCCTGATCGTGAACAAGATCCGTGGCCTCTTCAAGTCTGTTGCCGTCAAGGCTCCGGGATTCGGTGACCGCCGCAAGGCTCAGATGGCTGACATCGCCATCCTGACCGGTGGCCAGGTTATCTCTGAAGAAGTTGGCCTCAAGCTTGAGACCGCTACTTTGGACCTCTTGGGTCAAGCACGCAAGGTTGTTGTTACCAAGGACGAGACCACCATTGTTGAAGGTGCCGGCGACGCCGACGCCATCGCAGGCCGCGTCAACCAGATCCGTTCCGAGATCGAGAACTCTGACTCTGACTACGACCGTGAGAAGCTGCAGGAACGTCTCGCCAAGCTGGCCGGCGGTGTTGCAGTTATCAAGGCTGGTGCAGCAACCGAAGTTGAGCTCAAGGAACGCAAGCACCGCATTGAGGACGCTGTCCGCAACGCGAAGGCTGCTGTTGAAGAAGGCATTGTTGCCGGTGGTGGTGTTGCCCTGATTCAGGCTGGCGCCAAGGCATTCGCAAACCTCAAGCTTGAAGGCGACGAGGCAACCGGTGCAAACATTGTCCGCGTTGCCATCGATGCCCCGCTCAAGCAGATCGCTTTCAACGCTGGCCTCGAGCCGGGCGTTGTTGTTGACAAGGTTCGCGGTTTGCCGGACGGCCACGGCCTGAACGCCGCAACCGGCGAATACGTTGACCTGCTTGCTGCTGGTGTAAACGACCCGGTAAAGGTAACCCGCTCTGCCCTGCAGAACGCGGCTTCCATTGCCGGCCTGTTCCTCACCACCGAGGCAGTTGTTGCCGACAAGCCTGAGAAGAACGCACCGGCTCCGGCTGGCGGCGACGACATGGGCGGTATGGGCGGCTTCTAGTCCCCAATAGCACTCAGCGTTAGTAACTCACGGCGCGTAACGCTCTGTTTAGCTAAACGCACGACGGCGGCTCTCACCACACGGTGGGGGCCGCCGTTGCCATGTCTCGCCATAGCTGGCCGGCGATAGTGGATCTACTAAGGGTGTGGGAACTGCCGCAAGTGCGAGTCAGTTGGGCGGCGCGGGCCGGGAGTCTGGCAGGATGGTCGAGTGACAATTACAGCTGCTGCCGACGGTTCGGCCCTTGGAAATCCCGGTCCCGCTGGATGGGCTTGGTACGTGGATGAGACTTGCTGGCGCGCCGGCGGTTGGCCGCACGGAACCAACAACCAGGGCGAGCTGATGGCTGTTCTGGACCTGTTCCGGTCCACAGCTCACCTTCCGGAAGAACCGCTGCGGATCCTGTGCGACAGCCAATACGTCATCAACTGCATCACCAAATGGATGCCGGGGTGGAAGCGAAAAGGTTGGCGCAAAGCAGACGGCAAAGCAGTCCTGAATGTAGAGCTCCTCAAGGACATTGACGCGGCTATTGTGGGCCGCAAATATTCTTTCGAATGGGTCAAAGGCCATGCTGGGCACGACCTCAACGAAGCCGCTGACGTGCGAGCCCGCGCAGTAGCAACCGCTTACCAAAACAAAACGACCGTTCCGTCCGGGCCAGGATTCAGTGGCGCTACGACGGCTGATCCAGCCAACGTTGACACAGCAACTACCGGTCCGACAGCGGATGAACCTACCAGCACGGCGGCCGAAGAAGTCCCTGCGGCGGACCAAAAAGTAACAGCCCGCTCGAACGATCTCCTGCAGGACGATCTTTTTAGCAGCCTCGAAGACAATCCCTTCGCTCCGGAATCGGCAAAACCGCAGGATATTGTGGTGGCTCAAGAGCGTGAACTGCTGGACCCAGCGGTCCGGGCAGATATTGGCCGCACTGGTTTGTTGCTCCACAAAGACTTCGAAGAAATTGGCGCCTCGGGCCGGTTGTGGTCCCGAGACGCCATGATCACTTCTTTAGAGGCTGAGGCGCCGGGGCAGATGAGCTTCGAGTTGTTGAGTGCAGAGTTACTCAACCCAACTACGGTGCTCGTGACGTACCGGACGCAAAGCAGAGACCAAGGCCGCGCCGTGGCCGCCCTGCGCAGCTCCATTTGGCTGCAAGTGGCCGGGCAGTGGCGACTCCGCTTCCACCAAGGCACGGTAGAAGCCTGAAAGCCCCGGAAGCCTGAAAGCCGCGGAAGCCTAAAACGTGTGGCAGCCCAACTTTCTAGTACGTAAAGCGCTGGGCGTTGTTGCTTTCAGTGTTGCCGTAGTTGGTGGCAGCAGTGGCTAGGGCTAGGTTGATCTGGGCCAGAGATGCCTCCACCTTGGCCTGAGTCATGGTCCACTCGGTGATGAGGGTCTGGAAATTGGTAGCTGCGTTGCCCTTCCAGGACATTTGCAGTTCATCGAGTCCGGATTTCATGGCTTTAACGTCTGCGCTGACCCGGTCTACGGTGGCTTTGACGTTGGCAGACTTGGACTGAAGAAGTTCGGTATCGACTGAGATGATGCTCATGGCGTTGCCTTTCTAACAAGGGTTCGGGCTGATGTTTCGAGCCTAGAGAACCCCGTGCCGTGCCCGCCATGGGCAAACCGAATATGTGGATAACTTCGCGAATTTAGTCTTCGGGATCCGTAATTGGAGCCGAATAGGGCAAGGAAATCCGCAAAGTGGCCCCGCCGCCGTCGGTTTCTAAAACCTCAACATGACCCAGATGGCTGCCCACAATCGCTGCCACAATGGCCAAGCCCAGACCACTGCCGCCGGTCTCACGGGTGCGTGAGGTGTCTGCACGGTAGAAGCGCTCAAAGATCTTTGGAGCTTCCTCAGGGGAGATTCCCGGCCCGTGGTCCCGCACCTCAATCACCGAGCGGCGAGTACCGTCGTCGGAGCTAAGAACTCCCACAGCAATCTGCAGTGGCGAACCCTCGGGGGTGTAACGCAAAGCGTTGCCTACCAGGTTGCTTACCACTTGGCGTAGGCGGCCTTCATCTCCGGAGACTGGCGCAGTAGTGGGGGCACCGCCGTCGAGCCCCACCAGGCTCACGTGGCGCTGCGGTGCCGCGGCAGACGTGTCCACCACAGCGTCATTACCCAGTAACAAAAGATCTACCGGGTTGGACTGAAATGGTCGCTGCTCATCCAAGCGAGCCAACGTCAAGAGGTCCTCAACCATGGCGCCCATTCGCTTGGCTTCGCTCTCGATCCGGCCCATCGCCGTGGATACGTCCTCCTCCGTGGAGAGGGCGCCGTGGCGGTACAGCTCGGAGAATCCGCGGATGGTCACCAATGGAGTCCGCAATTCGTGGGAGGCATCTGCTGCGAAGCGACGCATCCTAGATTCGGAAGCCGTTCGGGCTGCAAAAGCAGCCTCAATATGCGCGAGCATGGCATTGAGGGAGCCAGCCAAGCGGCCCACTTCAGTACCGCCATTCTCAATCTCCACACGCCGCGAAAGATCGCCTGAGGCAATAGCTGCTGCGGTTTTCTCCACACGAGCCAATGGCCGGAAGGACCTGGTCACGGTCCACGTGGCGATGAAAAAGGCCAGCACCACACTGAGCAAACTCACACCCACCACCACAAAGGCGGCGTGTTCCATTACCTCGTCCACCGGTTGCATGGGCAACCCCAGGACAACCACGGCGCTCGCCCCGCCGCGGTCAACGGCCTGGACTGCAACAACTCGCCAGTTGTGGTTGTCCGAGCCCTGCGCCTCGAACGGTTTTTTGTTTCGTGCAGCAGCCTCGTCCGGTGAGATTGATGCGATGTTGGGGTGGCCAGCTTGGCTGGCGCCGGCGTAGTACGGTGGTTCCCCTGACCGCAAGATGATCACCGAGTAGTCCGTGGGGCCCACCGTGCTTCCGGTAGTCAGCTGTCCAAAGGAGCCCTGTTTCTCGGCCAAGCTCACGGCAGCCGTGAGCCGGTCATCAACTTGGGTCTGGAGGTAGCTGCGCAACAGGGAGAGCGTCACGGCTCCCGTGACTGCCAGGGCAATCAACATCAAACCCATCATGATCGCGATGAGCTGGGAGCGGAGCGAGGCTACTTTCCAGCGCCGAAAAATGGTGGGCAAAACTCAGCGCTTCTCAGCCGTTCGCAACACGTACCCCACACCGCGTTTGGTCTGGATGAGGGCAGCGGCGTCTGGGTCAATGTCCACCTTGCGGCGCAGATAGGAGATGTAGGACTCCACGATCGAGGCGTCCCCGTGAAAGTCGTATTCCCAAACGTGGTCAAGGATCTGGGACTTGGACAACACCCGGTTGGGGTTGAGCATCAAGTAGCGCAAGAGCTTGAACTCGGTGGGGGAGAGTTCAATGTTGGTGCCACCGCGGCGCACTTCGTGGGCGTCGTCGTCGAGCTCTAAATCATCCACACGGATGATCGCGTCGTCTTCGAGCAGCGGCTGGGTGCGGCGGAGTACGGCGCGGATCCGGGCTACTACTTCGTCCAGGCTGAAGGGCTTAGTGACGTAGTCATCCCCGCCCACGGTCAGGCCCGTGACTTTGTCTTCGGTATCGTCCTTGGCGGTGAGGAACAGAACCGGGAAGTGGCGGCCCTGTGCGCGCAAGCGGCGGGTGACAGTGAATCCGTCCATGTCCGGCAGCATAACGTCCAGGACGGCGAGGTCCGGGTTGTGTTCTTCGGCAGCGGCGAGGGCTTCGCGGCCGTTGGCGGCAGCAATAACCTCAAACCCAGCGAAGCGAAGCGAAGTGGAGAGCAGTTCCCGAATGTTGGGTTCGTCGTCCACAACCAGCAGTTTGGCCTCCGGCCCATTTTTCTTCATCTACACATGGTGCTCCCAGTTTCTGGGAGTTTTCTGGATGCTGGGTGTGAGTTATCCGTGCCTTGGCCCGGCGTGGGTTACGCCCCCAATGCTGTGATGATTCCGATGCTGGCCATAACTATCGCGATCAGCCCATCCAGCACACGCCATGCAGCTGGCTTGGCGAAGATTCCGCGTAAAAATCGGGCGCCGTATCCCAAGCTGGAGAACCATAGGATGCTGGCCAGGATGGCGCCGGCGCCGAACCACCATTGCGTTCCGGGTGCTTGGGAATTGGCGATGGTTCCAAGCAGCACCAGAGTGTCCAGATAGACGTGGGGGTTCAGCCACGTCAGGGCCAAAATAGTGGCCAGACTGGCCAGCAATCCGCTGCTTGCCGGTGGTCCGTTGTTAATGTTCAGTGCTTGCGGCGCCAGTGCTCGGCGCGCTGCCATGACGGCGTAACAGAGCAGGAACGCGGCACCCACATAACGGAGTACGACGACGAGGGCCGGCACCGCGTTGATAACGACTCCCGTACCCATCACCCCAGCCGCGATCAAAATCGCGTCAGAAAGTGCACACACAACAACGATGGGACCAACGTGACGTCCCAAGATTCCTTGGCGCAGCACAAAAGCATTTTGGGCGCCGATGGCAACAATCAAGGCTAAGCCGGTGCCCAGACCAAGGGCTGCGGCATGGAAAATTTCGGGTGCGTTCACAGTTCAAAGGTAGGTTCACTGGATAACTAAGGCCAGCTAATGTTTCTTATGCACCGTAAGCTGTGCTTATGAGTCGCTTTGCTGCTGAACAATTAGAAACCTTCGCCGCGGTCCTCTCGGAAGGCACCTTGGACGCAGCCGCGCGGACACTGCACATTACGCCGTCGGCCGTTTCCCAACGCCTCAAGTCTCTTGAACACGCGGCGGGGCGTGTTCTGCTGCAACGTAGTAACCCTGTCCGTGCCACCGAGGCGGGCGAGGTGGTGTTGCGCTTGGCCCGCCAAAGCGCCCAGCTCGAGCTCGACGCTGCCACAGCGCTGGGCCTGCCGGGGGAGAAATCCGGCCAAAACCTGCCTCTAGTTGTGAACGCCGATTCCCTCGCAGTGTGGTTCCTCAAGGCACTGGCCAGGGTCCCGCGCGAGCTGCAGGTGACATTTGATATTCACCGGGACGACGAACAACACTCCACCGATTTGCTGCGCTCCGGAACGGTGATGGCCGCTGTGACGGCAACCCCTCACGCGGTGCAAGGCTGCAGCGTGCAAGGCCTGGGTGTGATGCGCTATTTGCCCGTTGCCTCCCCGAATTTTGTTGCCCATTGGCTTCCTGATGGAGTCAACGCCCAGTCTCTGACGGCAGCCCCCGCCGTGGACTACGACCGCAAAGACAAGTACCAGCAGCAGTTCCTGACAACGTTGGGCCCAGTAACGGTGGGCTCAGTAACGTTGGAGTCAGAGGGACAGACAGACACCGGGGAATCAGCTCAAGCACCAGCTCAACCAGCCGGCCCCCGGCATCACGTACCCGCCACCCAAGACTTTGCTGACGCGATCCGGTTGGGGCTTGGTTGGGGGCTCATTCCTGAGCAACAGTGCGGGCCTGACCTTGCCAACGGGACGTTAGTGGAGCTTCGGCCGGGGCACGTTTTTGACGTGCCGCTGTATTGGCAACGGTGGAGGATATCCTCCACCGTGCTGGACATTTTGAGTGAGACCGTCCGCCAAACTGCTGCCGAAATCCTGAGACCTATCTAGGCGTCGTGCCTTTGCTGAACTAGACGTCCTTCGCATCCAGAATTCGGTAGGCATACCCTTGCTCGGCTAAAAACCGTTGACGTTTCGCCGCAAAGTCTTGGTCCAAGGTGTCCCGGGCCACGAGCGTGTAAAAGCGAGCTGTCCGGCCATCCTTTTTAGGACGCAGGAGGCGGCCTAACCTTTGGGCTTCTTCTTGCCGAGACCCAAAGGAACCTGAGACTTGGATGGCCACGGAAGCCTCGGGAAGGTCGATCGAAAAGTTTGCCACCTTCGAAACCACCAGAGTCTGAACTTCACCCGCACGGAACGCATCAAAAAGCCGCTGACGTTCTTTGACGGCGGTATCGCCCTTGATTAGTGGCGCATCCAAAAGCGTGGAAATCTCTTCCAACTGATCCAAATACTGTCCAATGACCAGCAGCTGATCGCCTTGATGGGCCGCGACTAAGGACGCCACTACAGCGGTTTTGGACTCCGACGTGGCGCACAAACGGTACTTATCCGCGTCCTCGGCCATGGCATAAGCCATGCGCTCGTCCCGCGGCAGATCAACCCGAACCTCCACACAATCGGCCGGCGCAATGTAACCCTGCGCCTCAATGTCCTTCCACGGGGCGTCATAGCGTTTAGGCCCAATCAGCGAGAACACTTCACCTTCTCGCCCGTCCTCACGGATGAGCGTCGCTGTCAGGCCAAGACGGCGCCGCGCCTGAAGGTCTGCAGTCATACGAAAGATTGGGGCGGGCAACAAATGGACCTCGTCATAAATAATGAGGCCCCAGTCTTTGCCATCCACCAGTTCCAAGTGAGGATAGATTCCACCGCGTTTGGTGGTGAGGATCTGGTAGGTAGCAATGGTCACTGGCCGCACCTCTTTGACCGAACCCGAATACTCACCAATTTCAGCCTCGGTGAGTGATGTGCGTTTGAGCAGCTCATCTTTCCACTGGCGTGCCGAGACGGTATTTGTCACCAATATAAGTGTGGTGGTGGAACTAGTGGCCATGGCCGCGGCACCCACCAAGGTTTTCCCAGCACCACACGGAAGGACGACGACGCCGCTGCCGCCAGCGAAGAAGTTTTCCGTGGCCATCTTTTGGTACGGGCGCAGCGTCCAGCCGTCTTCGTTAAGCATGATCGGGTGCGGCGTGCCATCCACATAGCCAGCAAGGTCTTCGGCTGGCCAACCGATCTTGAGCAATAGTTGTTTGAGTTGGCCACGTTGTGAGGAATGAACCACCACGGTCTCCCCGTCAATGCGCGGCCCCAAGAGCGGCTCAACCTTTTTAGCCCGGATAACTTCTTCCAAAACCGGGTAATCGTTGGTGCGCATCACTAAACCGTGTTGCGGGTCCTTTTCAATCCGGAGCCGCCCGTAGCGGGACATCGTTTCTTCAACGTCAACTAACAAGGAATGCGGCACGGGGAAGCGCGAATACTTTAACAAGGTGTCCAAAACTTGTTCGGCATCAATGCCAGCGGCGCGAGCGTTCCATAAACCGAGCGGCGTGAGCCGGTAGGAGTGAACGTGTTCTGGAGCGCGTTCCAACTCGGCAAAGGCGGCAATGGCATGACGAGCTTCGGTAGCGAGCTCGTGATCTACTTCCAACAGGATGGTTTTATCACTTTGAACAATCAGGGGTCCGTCATTCACGCCGCTACTTTTCCTCCAACAGTTCAACATCCACCACGCGGTGAATGGACAAAACGCGTTCAGTTTCTTTAGCCGGGTCAAACACGCGTACACGCCCGCCGCTGATCGAGACTGGCAGGAGTATTTCCACTCGGGAATTACCTGTGCTGTCCACAATGTTCATGGACACCATTACTTTCAACCGGATTGCTTGGTGCAGTATTTCCAAACTCAGCTCTGGTGCCATGGCTGCGGCGCTGGGCGGCGTGTTAGCTGGTGAGTGGAGGCGGTGGCCACGTAAGAGCGCAACTTGGGCTTCGACGTCGGCCGTGTCCGGTACGCCAGACGGCGCGGTGTAGCTTGGCATTCGGCTCGCTGAAGTCTGGAATGGTCGGTTCCGCGCGGCAGCAGTTGGCTCGGGATCCAGCGTGGGGGACAACCCCATTTCCCGCAAAGAAGCAGCTAAAACGCGTGGCGCCGCGGTACTGGTGATCACGGTTGGTGCCAGCCGGGAAAGGCCCAAATGCTGGAGCCTAGGCTCGTTCATCAACTGCGTGAGGGCCTGTTCGTCGTTGCTGGAAATGATGCTTGAATGGTGGCCGATCCGCAGCTGCCCATGCCGGGATGCTGTGTCCTCGATCAGATACCGAAGGGGCTGTGGAATGTCCGTGGCCGAATGCTGGGCCAAGAATTCGAGGAGGCTGGCAGCGTCATCTCCAGCATCGAGTGCCCGGCGGATAGATTCGGTGGAGAAACGGTAAGTGCTTGCCGGGCCTTGCCCTTCTGGGTCAGTCATCTGCCGCAAACGTTCGCTCAGCTGTGGGGTCAAATATCCCGGTGCTACGGCTGTCATATCGCCTTGCAAGAGAATGTGCTCCACTGGCGCTGGCAAGTGCTCGCTTAAGGTATCCACGGCATCCGCAGCAGCATCGGCTTGGCCTGAGGCAACGGCTGCACCTAAGGGTGTCAGTGCGCCCGAACCCATCAGGCCCAGCGCAGCAGCCTCCTCAAGAATGCCTGGTACTAGCTTGCTAAATCGGCGTGAGAGCCGCGGTTGTGAGAATTGCGAACGTTCAAGGATGGCGGCAGCATCGATGACCGGGGCAGTGGCGGGGTCGACGGTGCCAGCCTCGGCGCTGGTTGATTCGGCGGTCAGTTCTAGGAGTAATTCAAGGACCCGCGCCCGGATGGCCGGAGCATCGGCACGGTGGGCTTCGGCGGAGAGGACGTTCACCACGGCATTCCCGCCGGAGGCGCTAGACCCCCGGCCACCCGGGACTGGCTGACCAACCAACGAGGAGGCGCGCTCATTGGTGAGCCAGGCGGTGACCAACCACATCCACTGTTCTTGGTGCGGTAATCCCAGCCATTCGCTGGCATCGGGCACCCAAGTGGAGGTGTCCACGTCCAATCGAATCAGCCCTGCGGCGGCGCACAGTTCCACCACAAAAGCGGCCTCTGAGAATTCAGTGCCGAGCCCATCAACAATGCGCTTCATTTCGCGTACACCCACCCCGCCTGAACGCAGTGTGGCCAAAGTTTGTTTATCCATTAGCAGCAGTGCTTCACGGCATAAGCGCAAAGTGTTTTCAATGGCACCCAGAGCCGCATTACGTCTGCGTAGCACCGAAGTGGCGGGCAACGTTGGTGCTGGCGCCTCAAGCAGGAAGTTCTCCACGATTTTTCCACCCCGAAGAGCCAGGCCAACACTGCGTGGCAGCTCAACGTGTTCAGCATCGAGAGGTACCAAAAGCCCATGGGCCAGCAGCCAGTCCACCGGACCTTCAAGAGTGTGAGGGTGGGCAAGGCTGACGGTTCGCTGCGCTCGTGGGACAGCACCCATGGCCCAATCACCAAAGCGGGCCAAAAGCTCTTGAGTGCGTTCAGGGGCTCCGCGAAGTAGTGCCGCCACGGATTCGGCTTGTTCGCTGCGATGCTGCAGCAGGAGGGCAGCATCCATGGGGGTACTGCCTTGGGAGGTAGTTATCCCGGCAGTATGGAGCTCTTTGGCAATGATCACTGCGCGAGGACCAAAAGAGGGCAAAAGGCGCGCAAGCTCGGTATAGCTGCGGCCCAAACCAGCGGGGTAAATTCCAATAACGTGATGCAGTGAGGACACCGGCAGGACATAGTGGTGGCCAGGCTGAGCTGTCTCCGGTGGGGTTGCCCGGTGAATAAGTGCGAGCTTTTGCAATGTGCCCAAGATGCGTTCAATGGCCACAAGTGTGCCGCCGTTGATAAACCGTTTGAGTTCCCGGGCTGAGGCGCCGTGCC
The DNA here is from genome assembly GCF_050490295.1 of Pseudarthrobacter sp. J1763. Taxonomy (NCBI): domain Bacteria; kingdom Bacillati; phylum Actinomycetota; class Actinomycetes; order Micrococcales; family Micrococcaceae; genus Pseudarthrobacter; species Pseudarthrobacter sp. J1763. Next base: position 30,136 of record NZ_JBNPEN010000002.1, read on the forward strand.
CAGTGTCCGTGTTGGTGATCAAGTAAAGCGTCTCAAGGACTTGGAGCTGTGGCCGGTTCAGGCGTTCCAAGGCCCGCTGGACGCTGACCCGGGCGCAGGCTCGAGCGGCCAAAGCGGCAAAATCCGGCACGGTGGGCGAGATCAGATCGGGGCGTTCGGTAAAGAGTGCACGCAGCTCTAGATCGGAGCGTGCTGCTAGCTGTTCACGCAATAACAGGATTGAGGACATCACCGTGGCAAGCACCCAGCAAGGTAGGCGGTCAAAGGAAGTTTTGCCGCCAGAAAAGTGGCGCGCGGGCAGCCCCATAACAGTTTCACGGACGGGAGCTTGGACATACAGCAACGCTAACAGTGCACCTCGCCGCCACAAAGCATGGGATAAGCTCCCGGGCAGGATAATCTAGAGGGATATAGACCAACATGTTGAGGCCCTGCGCCACGATGCCTTGAACGCTGAAGTACCCGGTTGCGACTACGCACGGACCCGCTGGCATCGGCTGAGCGAACTCAGTGGCCCAACATGAACTGAACTGCAAGAACGAACGAGGTAGATGAAGTGCCCACCGGCAAAGTGAAGTGGTACGACAAAGATAAAGGTTTCGGATTCTTGGCCTCTGACGATGGCCAAGAAGTCTACGTTGCTGCCAACGTTCTCCCAGCTGGCGTAACGGAGCTGCGCCCGGGGACCCGCGTTGAATTTGGTGTGGCTGATGGCCGCCGTGGCGCTCAGGCGCTGGGTGTCCGCGTTTTGGACAAGGCACCTTCCATTGCCAAGGCCAAGCGCACCAATGCCCGTGACCTGGCCCCCTTGGTTCAAGATCTGGTGAGCGTTTTGGATAACCTCTCCGGAACTCTGGCCGCCGGTAAGTACCCAGAAGGCAACAGCGCCAAGGCCATCGCTACCGCACTGCGCAAGGTCGCAGACGAGCTGGACGCTTAGGCCTCGCTGATGACTGCTACCAATAGCGCCATTCCTGTGTGGCGGGTGGGCAAGCCGGATGCTTTTTTGGCTGATGCCGTGGACTTTGCCCGCGAAGCCATCGCCGGGATTACCGATTCGGCCAGCATCGGCGCTCATCTGGGCGCCAAGCGTGAAGGCGAACGGTTGGTGACCCACCTTTTTGAGTCCAAGCTTGCCGGTTATGGAGGGTGGCAGTGGTATGCCGTTCTCACCCGAATCTCGCGTTCCAAGGTGGTGACAGTCTGCGAGTTAGGTCTGTTGCCGTCCGCAGATTCCATTTTGGCGCCTGATTGGGTGCCGTGGGCTGAGCGTGTTCGCCCAGAGGATCAGCGCGAGGACGAAGCGGAGAACTCGGACCAGGTTCAGGAAACCGCTTCTGAGATTGCAACTGATTCTGAGGGGGAGGACGAGGACAACAATGACGAGTCAGACAAAGCTTCGGCCGAGCCTGACGATTCCGAAGAGATCGCAGACCCGGCCGAATAACTGTGGCTAGCTAAGCCACAGCGGTTAAACCACGCTGGTGATTAGCCGCGCATTTGAGCTACCACGTAGTCGATGCATGCTGTCAGCGCGCTGACATCCTCGGGATCGATTCCCACGAAGGTGGCCACGCGCAATTGGTTACGGCCCAATTTGCGGTAGGGCTCGGTGTCCACGATTCCGTTGGCGCGCAGTGTCTTGGCAAGAGCTGCAGCATCGATGGAATCGTCGAAGTCGATCGTGGCAATCACATTCGAGCGGTCTTCGGCTTTTGCCACAAACGGAGTGGCAAAGTCCGAGGCCAGCGCCCAGTCATAAATGCGCGACGCCGAATCAGCGGTACGTGCCGAAGCAAAGTCGAGCCCGCCCTCGGCATTGAGCCACTGAACTTGAGCGTCCAAGGTCACCAAAGTCGTCAACGACGGCGTGTTGTAAGTCTGGTTCAGGCGCGAGTTATCGATCGCGGTCTGAAGGTCCAAAAAGTCCGGAATCCAGCGTCCCGACTTTTTGATCCGCTCGGCTCGTTCCAGCGCGGCGGGAGAGAACAACCCAAGCCACAATCCGCCGTCGGACGCGAAGTTTTTCTGCGGGGCGAAGTAATAAACGTCAGCCTCTGAAACGTCCACCGCGAGGCCACCAGCAGCGGAAGTAGCGTCAATTAACACAAGTGAGCCATCATCGGCGCCGGCAACACGCTGCACCGGGGCAGCAACACCGGTGGAGGTTTCGTTTTGCGGCCACGCATAAACATCCACGCCAGCCTCAGCGGCGGCAACCGGGCGAGTGCCGGGAGTCGACGAGATGATCGAGGACTCAGCCAAGAACGGTGCCTTGTTGGTGGCCGAGGCAAATTTGGAGCCGAACTCACCGAAAGTCAAGTGCTGTGCCTTGTTCTCTACAAGGCCAAAGCTTGCGATGTCCCAGAATGCTGTGGAGCCACCAACGCCCAACACCACCTCATAGTCAGCCGGGGCCTTGAAGAAGCTGTGCAAGCCCTCCTGGACCGAGCGCACCAAGTTCTTGACCGGTGCTTGGCGGTGCGAGGTACCTAGGATGGTTGACCGAACTGCGGACAGAGCGTCAATTTGCTCCGAACGCACCTTGGACGGTCCGGCACCAAAACGGCCATCTTTGGGTAGGAGATCGGCGGGGATAGTGATGCTGCTGTTGCTCACAGAGGCTCCAATAGTTGTACTCAGCTGGGCCGGCGTGGCTACCGCGTTGTGGAACCAGCCGTCTGCCTATTGTGCCGGAGTGGCGGGCTTAGACCGAAGTCGGGTGACGCAAATTCCATGAAGTGAGACTCTTTTGGACTTCTACAGGGCATTATTCGGAGTGATTCCAAATAAGCTAAGCTACACATGGACCTGCGGCGGCGCCAAGGGCCACAGAGCTGGAAAGCGTTCGCGAGGAGTTGAGCTGAGTGACCGATCTCATCGATACAACCGAAATGTATCTTCGGACCATTTTGGAACTTGAAGAAGAGAAGATCGTGGCTCTCCGGGCCCGCATTGCTGAACGTCTGCGCCACTCCGGCCCCACGGTCTCGCAAACCATTGGCCGTATGGAACGCGATGGCCTAGTAGTTGTCTCCGGCGATCGACACTTGGAACTCACCGACTTGGGCCGTGCGCGGGCCACAGCAGTGATGCGTAAACACCGTTTGGCCGAACGTCTCCTCGCGGACGTGATTGGCCTCGAATGGGCCTATGTGCACGAGGAAGCCTGCCGTTGGGAACACGTGATGAGTGAGCGTGTAGAACAGCGAATCTTTGAGCTGTTGGAACACCCCACCGTTTCGCCGTACGGCAATCCCATACCCGGCCTCGAGCAATTGGGAGGGCAAGCAGGTTCGGCGTTTACCGATGGAGTGGTCTCCATGCTGGACGCCATGGAGGACTACGGTAGCGATTCCACTGTCACGGTAAGCCGCTTGGCAGAACCCATCCAGGTGGAACCGGAACTTTTGCAGCAACTCGAAGAGGGCGGCATTGGCCCCGGAGTAGTTGTCAGCTTGGAACGCGTTGGCGAATACATTTCGGTCCGAGTTGCAGGCATTGAGGGAGCGCTCGAATTGCCGCCCGAAGTGGCATCCCACGTTTTTGTCTCACTCAGCTAACAACGCTGGGCTGTAGGACAACCCTTGAGTTACCCACAGTTTAGATAACGGAATTGTTACTGTGGGCCGTGCGACCGTATAGTTAATGAGTAACGCTGAGACATGAGCGTTACCTGATCCGGCGCCAAACTCTGCCAACGGACCAGTATTTTGTCCGCACATGGCAGAGGTGGGGGAACCACTTACTGGCGGCTTCGCAGCCGCCTTGGGGTGAAGTCCGTGCCAAAACCGAAGGAAACATAGACGACGCCGGCAACGGTCCGTCGTCGTACTTTTACTTCTGTTTTGAACTACGGGCCGGGTCTAGATCTCTCTGACTCGAATCCGACAGCTAACTCCGCAGGCGTTTACGAGAGGGAAGACTTGACCATCGAGAACGCTCGCGGCCGCCGCCGCGCTACGGCACCGGCCGTCCCCACCGCGCCATCCGCGTTGGATGCGGCACCCCGGCAAGTACGGCGTCACGCAGCGACTCGAAAAAGCGCCCTCCGTCAGTTCGCTGATCTCGCAACTGCCACCGGGGTAGCTCAAAAAGCTGGGCTTGTGCTCGGCGCAGCAGGTCTTGCTCTGGCAGTATCCTTCCCCACAACTTCAGGCCCCTTGGCCGCAGAATCCATGGGTTCCGCAGCCCCGGCGGCGGCAGTAGTAGCCGCGCCGCAGGTTGCCGTTACCGCCGATTCAGGCGCAAAAATCAGCTTCAGCCGCAGCACCGTAACAAGTACCGTAGACCCAGACGCTAGGCTCAAGCAGCTTCTCGGCGCGCAGTCAGCGGGCAAAATAACGCCGGCAGCAGCTAAGGGAAGCTTGGGTGCACCGCTGGACACACTGGTCCAGGCGTCGCCCTTTGGTTACCGGGTTAATCCGATTACTGGCGGCATGGGTGAGTTCCACCGCGGCCAAGACTTTGTAGCGCAGTGCGGTACGGCCGTGCATGCAGCAGCCAGCGGCAAAGTAACTTTCGCCGGCTGGCACCCCTATGGTGGCGGAAACCGTGTGGTTATTGATCACGGAAACGGTTTAGAAACCACGTATAACCACCTCTCCTCGATCAGCGTCACCGTTGGTCAGCAGCTAACGCGCGGAGAAGTTCTTGCCCTCAGCGGCACCACGGGCGCTTCTACCGGTTGCCACCTTCACTTTGAAGTAATGGTGAACGGTGACGTTGTAGATCCCGAGGGATGGCTCTAAGCCCTGCCCCCAGTGGCTTGTCATATCGAAGGTCCCCGTCGTGACCTGAACGTGACATTTGATCGAAACTCCTGTACCGTCATTTACGCGTCAACTTTTATACAAGCTGACGTTCTCGAGTGGATTGCCTAACTCTGCCACCGCCCGAGGTCCGTTCGCATTACATCGTCTGGCAGAGGCGGGGGAACCAACTTTGGTCTTCGTAAGAAGGCCTTGGGGTTAAGTCGTAAGAGTGTTTCTAGGAACATTTCTACGGCCGGATGACTCCCATCCGAATCCGACAGCTCACCTCGTAGGCATTGGGAGAGGCTTCTTTCGTGTCTTCAAGCAACACCGTTGCGCGTCACCGCGCACAAGTGGCTCCTAAGAGCCCGTTCAACGCTATTTCCAAAGCTGTTTCCTCCAATGCCGGCACGGTAGGCCGTCAGGCCGCTGTTATCGCCGCAGCTTCGGGTTTGGTACTGAGCATCGGCCTCCCGGCCAACGCTTCAGAGACCAACCGTGAGGCATCCCCGGTTACGGACTTCTCGGCAGCAGCCCAGTTGACCGTTACCGCAGCACCCACTGCAGCACTGAGCTTCGAGCGCACTGTCGTCGCTTCAGAAGCTGCACCGGTTGTTGAAGTTGCAGCGCAGTCCACCGATGAGGCGGACAGCACCGCAACCGTGGACGAGACCAGCACCACTGACTCCAACGCTGACACCACCGCAGCAACGGCAACTCAGTCCACCGGTGCCGATGCTCAGGCAACTGTGCAGACGGCGTCCACCAAGAAGGACAGCGCCTCTTCGGCGGCTGCTTCAGGTCTGGTTGGACTTGCGTACTCCGGCATCGGCAGCCCCTACGTATGGGGCGGCACTACTCCCGCAGGTTGGGACTGCTCCGGTTTCACGCAGTGGGTTTACGCCCAGGCTGGCATCAGCATCCCGCGTGTTCAGGCATGGAACTCCATGACCCCCACGGCCAACCCGGCTCCCGGTGACTTGGTGATGCAGAATGGCGGCGCTCACGTAGGTATCTACGTTGGCAACGGCATGATGATCAGCGCGTTGAACCCCTCGCAGGGCACTTTCCTGCATGCGGTTGCAGCTACGGGCTCCGCCTCGTACTTCACGCTCCGCTAAAAACCCGTTCGGGGCATACCGGCCCACCCCCAAGACGCCGGTCTGCCCAAAGCCCGATGGCTGCCTTCGCGGTGCCTGAGGAAAACGAAAGAGAGTACTAATGACTACTCGTGCAAGCAACATTGCACGGCACCGCGCCGAGGTCTCTAAGACCAACTCGCTGGCTGTCATTGCCAAGGCCGTCAGCGAAAACGCTGGTGGCATGGGTCGCCAAGCTGCGGTTATCGCTGCAGCTTCCGGCTTGGTCCTGACTAGCGGCATCGCCGCTAACGCTGCTGAGAACAACGTGCAGCGTGAGTCCACTTCTACTTCTGCGCAGGAAGTCCACGCCGCATCTTCGGTGAAGGTTGTTGCCGCTCAGAAGACCATCGCTTTCGAGAAGGTTCGCTCTTCTTCGGTTGCTAAGCCGGCCCCGGTTGCCGCTCCTGTTGCTGCGGCTCCGGCCGTTGAAGCAACGCCTGCAGCACAGGTTCAGGCTGAGGCGACTGCAGTTACTCCGGTAGCTGCTACCACTGAAGAAGCCCCGGCAGCACAGCAGACTGCAGCAGCTCCGGCTGCTGCAACCGCTGCTCCGGCAGCTACCTCCACCGCATCGGCTAGCGGCCAGGGCGCAGCAATTGCTGCCGCTGCTTACGCTCAGCTCGGTGTTGCGCAGGACTGCACTGCCTTGGCTACCAACGCCCTCAAGGCAGTTGGCATCAACTACCACGGCTGGCCAGCAGGCTACTTGTCCTTGGGCCGCACGGTTTCTGCCGCTGAGGCGCAGCCGGGCGACTTGGTTTACTACGCAGACGGTGGCGCGGGCCTTGCCCACATCGCTGTTTACGTTGGTAACGGCCAGGCTGTACACGGTGGCTGGAACGGCTTCACCACGGCGCTCTTCAGCGTCAACGTTGGCTCGGGCCCCGTTTACATCCGCGTTGGCGGCTAATACCTGCTTGTTTGAAGAACCCTCGTCGCATAGCGGCGGGGGTTCTTTGTTTTAACGCTAGGCGCCCATAAATCTTCAGCGCCATTGGATCCGGTTGCAGGGCTTCTCTAACCAAGTCTTCTCCTCCACTCCCATGCCGTCCACCCGCCTTCTGCCTTGCCCTTGCAGCCACTGCTTCCCGCCGCACTCTTGTCCCTTGCCCGTGCATCGCAGCTCAATTTTAGTGGCCGGAGCTCCAGGTTTTAGGCTGGTTTGCCTATGATTCCGGGGCTCACAAAACTCTGTTGGCGGCAAAGTTGAGCTGCCGCGCACACTCTCAATCGCCCGGCTGTCCCACGGCCGGCGTCCACACCGCATTCCCGCTGCGCTCACCGCATTTCCTAGCACCTCCCATCAGCAACACCCCGGCCTTCCAGCCCAGTTGCTGACCTTCCCGCCCATGCAGCCACAGAGAAACCCCTACATTCCGGGGGAGCTGAGCTCGGCGCTGAAGTTTTTCAAAGAGCAACTGGGCTGGAAGGAACCCAACCCGAAACAACCTAGCCCGAACAGACAGGTGACGGCCTGCATCAAGCCGAACGCGCGGGTTGCGGGCCGGTGGCGGCGGAGTGAACTTTTACCGACACAAACCGAAATCGGAGCAAAGTGAACGTGGTGTGCTGCTGGGTGTGTTTACTCTAGTTAAGTCGATCCATAACCCGGGTATGCCGGGGGCAGCCGGCCCTCGAGCCCCTCCTAGGTGCGGCCATAAAGAGGTACGTGCATGCGCACTCTCGTTCTGAATGCTTGGTATGAACCGCTTGCGGTAGTGACATTCCGCAGGGCGTTGGTCCTTGTCTTGGCCGGGAAAGCCAGCGTGGTGGCGGAGGATGATGAGCCTGTGGTCGGTCCGGGTGAAGTCTTCGGCAGGCCGTCCGTAATTCTCCTCAACCGCTATATCCGTCCGCGGTTTGAGCCGAGCCTTGCTGTGACTCGACGCGGGGTTCTGCGACGTGATGGCAACCGTTGCGGCTATTGCGGCAAGTCGGCGCACACCATTGACCACATTCAGCCGCGTTCCCGTGGTGGCGAAGATTCGTGGGAGAACCTTGTGGCGTGTTGCCTTCGTTGTAACAACGTCAAGGGGAATCACACTCCGGCGGAGATGGGTTGGAAATTGCGGTTCACACCCCAGCCGCCGCGGGGAACCACGTGGCAGATCAAAGAGCTTGAGCGCCCTGCTGCTGATTGGGAAACATTTCTAGCACCACAGTCTGCCGCGTAACACCACAGATCTCCACGGAGCGCTGCCATAGGCTGAGCGGATGAACTTTGATGCGATCATCCTCGCCGGCGGCAGATCTTCCCGGCTCCAAGGCGTGGAGAAATCGCAGTTTGTAGTGCAGGACTCCACCCTATTGCAGCTTGCCGTCATGGCGGCCCGGGATGCTCAGCGGACAGTGGTGGTGGGCCCCAGCCAAGATCTCAGGGAGCTCAGTAGTACTGTGAGTTTCGCCCGCGAGGAGCCTCTGTTTGGTGGACCGGTGGCTGGCATTGTGGCAGGGCTTCGAGCCCTAGGTGCCGAACAAACTCGCGGCGAGACAGCAGAGTGGACCCTGATTTTGGCGTGCGATATGCCACACGCCGCACCGGCCGTCGTCGAACTGGCCAAACAGGTGGGGGAGACCGCAACGCCTCCTACCGGCACTAGTAGTACAGAACAAAAACAGTACGACGGCGCAATCGCGGTTACGCCCGACGGTCGCCATCAGTCCTTGCTCGCCATGTACCGGACCTCGTCTCTGAGTGCAGTGTCCCGTGAAATGGACCGGACCGGCAAGGCTGTTAACGCCTCAATGCGGAGCCTGCTTGCTAGTCTAGATCTGGTGGAAGTGCCGGTTGTAGAGCTCTGGGCTCGCGATCTGGATACCTTCGCTGACGCAGCCGAGCTGGGCGCCACGCCACCTGTTCCACTCGGGACTAACGCTCAAGCTCAACGCAACCGGGAGGCAACGATGAACACTCAGGACGAGGTCCTTGAACAGTGGTGCGCTGACTTGGCCCAAGCGCTGGAACTTGAGGACATCGAAGTGGATGTCCAAGGTATTTTGAATCTTGCCGGGGTCGCCGCGCACTCGGTGGTTCGTCCTGCCGCTCCGTTGACCACCTACTTGGCTGGCCTCGCCGCAGGATTGGAAGTTGGTTTGCGGGCTGGCCGTGCAGGAGAAGACTTGGACACCGAAACACTCGCTGATGCGCTTAAAGAGGCAACGGACCGAGCCCTCAGCACCGCGAAGTCGTTCTCCCGTGAATACAACGCCGAATGAGCGATTCCGCCCCTGAAGCCTCCGCACACAACAGTCACGAGGTAGAACCCAATACTGGAATCTCGCACAAAACGGCCCATAAAACGCTGGCGCACAACTGGTATGAGGCCCGCGAGCTCGCCTACAACCACCCGCAGCCGCTTCCTCCCTCGCTCACTGATCTTGACAAGTGTGTGGGCCGGACGCTCACTGAGGATCTAGTGGCACTTCACAACATGCCGCACTACGCATCCTCCGCGATGGATGGTTGGGCGGTTAACGGCACCGGACCCTGGATCCCGGTAGAGCCTGGCAAACGGCTGGCGCCACACGAAGCGAGCCCCATTGTGACCGGCGGTCTGATCCCACCTGGGGCCAAAGCTGTGTTGCGTTCAGAGAGCGCCGAATTAACTCTGGATGAGGACGGCCTCGCCGTGGTGAGACTCGGCGGCAGGGCTAAGCCGGGGGAGCCGCGCAATGGTCAGCACATCCGCCGGGCCTCCGAGGAAGCCAGCGTTGAGGATATGTTGATTCCTGCTGGAACGGTGATCAACCCAGCCCAAGTTGCACTGGCGGCTTTGGCTGGGCACGATCAGCTGCCGGTGGTGGGCCGCGCGGTGGTCCGGTTTTTGCGTACGGGCAGCGAAGTGGTGGATCACGGGATTCCCGCACCGGGCCGCGTCCGGGATACTTTTGGCCCTCAGATTCCCTCGGTGATCACACAGCTGGGTGGCATTTATGCTGAAACTTTGCACGTTGAGGACCACCTTGACCACTGGCGCCGCGCCTTTGACGAGGAACAAGTAGAGCTGCCGTCCGACGTCGTTATCACCACTGGCGGGACCGGCGCTTCGGCGACGGATCACCTGCGTTCTGTCCTTGAAGAATTGGGTGCCCGGTTCCTGATTGACACTGTGGCGATGCGCCCGGGGCACCCAACGGTTCTCGCTGAACTTCCTGACGGGCGCTACGTTTTGGGTCTGCCTGGAAATCCGACGGCGGCAATGGTCGCCTTGTTGAGTTTTGGCTGGCCGCTGATTGCCAAATTGGGACATTTGCCGGCCCCGGCCGTAGTGCAGGTCCCGTGCGGAACAAGTCTTGATGCTCACCAAGGACCCACCCGGGTGATGCCGTTCCGGCAGCTGTATGGGATGGCCGCGCCGTCAGGGCACCATTCACCAGGCATGATGCGTGGCTTGGCTATGGCTGATGGGCTAATGATCGTGCCGCCGCATGGGGTTCAAATGGGTGAACTCGTTGATGCTATCTCACTGCCATGGGCAACCCCTTTGGAAGCGGCTGAGAGCGCCGAGGAGAAGGTAGCCAAGGAAGCGGCAGCTAAGGAGCAAGCTGCCAAAGAACGCGCAGCGAAAGCCGCACGGCGTAAAGCAGCTTCCACGGGGCCGGTTGACTGGAGCGCACTGGGCTAGTCGCTGCGGGGAGCGATGTTTGCTTGGTGCCTGGAGCGTGACTCGGCGGCGTTGTATGGGGGCGTGGCTTGTCTCGGGTGAACCGTAGGGACATGATGAAGGTATGAGCAAGCACGGGCCGCTGGCAGACATCAATGAAGCTGATCTTGAAGTTCACCCACCTAAAACCAGTGCCGCTGGCATCGAAGCAGTTGGTGTTGCATTGGGCCGCGGATTGGCTCAGGCCGGGGTCGCCCGCACGGCTCGGGCGCTTCTGCGCGTCAACCAGCACAACGGTTTTGACTGCCCGGGCTGTGCATGGCCGGAAAGCATCACCGGAAACCGTAAAATCGCAGAGTTTTGTGAGAACGGCGCTAAAGCAATCGCTGAGGAAAACACGCTCCGCACCGTGACCCCTGCGTTTTGGGATGAGCACTCGATCGCTGATCTTGAGGGCAAAACCGAGTACTGGCTGGGTAGTCAGGGCCGCATGACCGAGCCCATGGTCATACGGCCCGGAGAAACTCACTATTCCCCGATCTCGTGGCAGGGTGCCTTTGACCTGATCGGTGAGCATATCCGTGCCACCACGCCGGAGCGGTGTGTGTTTTACACGTCTGGGCGCACCGCGAATGAGACTGCTTTCATCTACCAGCTCTTTGCACGCGCCATTGGCACCAACAATCTGCCCGACTGTTCCAACATGTGCCACGAATCGTCCGGAAGCGCTCTGACTCCCACCATTGGAATCGGCAAGGGCACGGTGTCCCTCGAGGACATTCATGATGCTGAGCTGGTTTTTGTGGCCGGACAAAACCCTGGAACCAACCATCCACGAATGCTCTCGGCCCTGCAGGAGTGCAAAAAACGAGGTGGCAAGGTAGTTGCCATCAACCCGCTTCCCGAAGCCGGACTGCTGAACTTCAAGGACCCTCAAACCGTCCAAGGAATCGTGGGAAACGGTATTGCTTTAGCCGATGAATTCCTGCAGATCAAAGTTGGTGGCGACTTGGCGCTGTTTCAGGCGCTGGGCCACTTGCTGCTGGAAGCGGAGAAACGATCCCCGGGCGCCGTGGTTGACCAGAAATTTGTCCAGAGCCAAACCCAGGGCTTCACCGAATACGCTGCGGCTCGCGAAACACTGGACTGGGCCGAGACTGAACTGGCCACTGGGCTCAGCCGAGCAGAGATCACCACCGTCGCGGGCATGCTCATTAGATCCAAAGCCACCATCATTTGCTGGGCACTGGGCCTGACCCAACAGCCACATTCCGTGGACACCCTCAAAGAGATCATCAACGTCCTTTTGTTGCAAGGAAACTTTGGTAAAAAGGGTGCGGGCGCTTGCCCTGTGCGAGGTCATTCCAACGTCCAAGGAGATAGGACCATGGGCATTTGGGAGAAACCTCGTCCTGGCTTCCTAGACGCTCTGGAAAAAGAATTTGGTATTCCGATGCCGCGCGAGCACGGCGTTGACGCGGTGCGCGCCCAGCAGGCGTTTGAAGAGAATGCAGTGGATGTTTTTGTCTCCATGGGTGGCAACTTCGCCGCCGCCTGTTCTGACACAGAAGCGCTCGAAGCCGGGATGAAACGGGCCGGATTAACCGTCCACATCTCCACCAAACCCAACCGCTCACATGTGGTCCACGGCAAAACCTCGCTGATTCTTCCTACCTTGGGCCGCACCGATTCGGACGTTAAACACCCGGACGGGCGGCAATTTTTGTCAGTTGAAGACTCCATGTCCGTTATTCACTCCACTCAGGGCCGGCTGGAACCGGTGAGTGATCATTTGCTGGCGGAGCCGGTGATTATTGCACGGATGGCCGCAGCAACACTGGGTGAAGATCACCCCATCAACTGGCGGGCCATGGCTGAGGACTATGACGTGATCCGCGACCACATATCTCGGGTGATCCCCGGGTTCGAAGACTTCAACACCCGGGTCCGGAATAGAAACGGTTTTGTCCTACCAAACCCCCCGCGGGATACACGCACTTTCAAAACCAGCACGGGGCTGGCCCACTTCACCGTTAGCCCGCTGGAATATCTCAACCCGCCGGCCGGGCACCTGATTCTTCAGACCGTCCGCAGCCACGACCAGTACAACACCACGTTCTACGGCCTGGATGACCGATACCGTGGCATCTCTGAGGGCCGCCGAGTAGTGCTCATCCATCCCGAGGACCTCGCACAGGCAGGATTCGCTGACCGCGATATGGTGGATGTTATCTCCAGTTTCACCGGGTCCGACGGCGTCACCACCGAACGCCGCGCCAACAGTTTCCGTCTGGTTGGCTACCCCACGGCTAAGGGATGCGCGGCAGCTTACTTCCCGGAGGCCAACGCGCTGGTTCACCGTGAACTTGTTGCACGCGAATCAAACACACCCGGTTTCAAAGCCATTACTGTGCGCTTTGTGGCCCACAAGGAAAGCTGAGCATGGGCAGGCTAACGCAACGAACCAAAGTCCATAAGTACGTTGTGGGAAGCGAACACCCACACCGCGTCATCGAGGATCAGCTAGCCGTTGAAGAACCGTTGGAAATCCGTTTGGGCCACTTGTCCTATTCGGTGACCATGCGTTCACCCGGGCATGACTTTGACCTTGTGGCTGGCTTTTTGGTCTCTGAAGGGGTGATCTGGGAACCGGAGCAACTGATCTCCCTGCGCTTTTGTGCTGGCGAGGATGAGAATGGCGTCCAAACCTTCAATGTGGTGGAGGCCCAATTGCGGCCTGACGTTCCGGTCCCGGACGCCGGAAGGAAAATCTACACCTCGAGCTCGTGCGGGATTTGTGGCACCGATTCGATCGACGCCGTACACAAGTCCTCGCACTATGCACCGACGACTGATGACGAGTTCACTGTCCCCGTCGCTACGCTCCTTTCCTTGCCGGACAAGCTTCGCAGCGCTCAAGCGGTGTTTGAAAAAACCGGGGGAGTGCACGCTGCTGGTCTGTTCTCCGTCAATGACCAGGGGGAAGCCGAGTTGTTGTGTTTGCGCGAGGACGTTGGCCGGCACAACGCGATGGACAAAGTCGTTGGCTGGGCTCTCCGCGAAGGGCGTTTGCCGCTGAACCGCACAGTCCTTCAGCTCTCCGGCCGGGCATCTTTTGAATTGGTCCAGAAGGCTTCCTTGGCGGGTATACCCGTGCTGTCGGCCGTCAGCGCGCCCTCTTCTCTCGCCGTCGAACTGGCTCAAAGCAGTGCTGTAACCTTGGCAGGTTTTAGCCGGGGCCAGAGCATCAACGTGTATTCAGGCCACGAGAGGATCACTGCGTAAAGCATCTTGCGCGGGCGAAGGGATGGACAGCCCTTGGTCAATAGCTGCCTTGACAGGTAGATTTTGTCCATCGATTAGCACCACCGAAGGGTGCGTAAGGGAGCCACTGTGCATGATGATCGCGGAATAACCGAAGCCCGTCTTGACCGTTTCATTAAGGACAGATTGGTGCCCGCGATCTATGCGCGTTCTACCGAATTGGAACTCTCTGCATGGGATGTTCCGGACGAACCTGTCCCGGCAGCTGAGGCGCTTGGACAAAACTTTGAACCCCTTGCGCAGGGCTCTGCATGGGGACGCGGTTGGAGTACCAAATGGATCCGCCTGCAAGGTTGCGTGCCGGCCGGTTGGGGAAAAGACCCACAACGCAGTGTTGAAGTGTTGGTTGATTTGGGGTTCAACGGACAGGGCCCCGGTTTTCAATGCGAGGGCATCGCATGGCGAGCAGACGGCACCATCATCAAAGCTATTTCGCCCAAAAACCTGCACATTCCCTTAGAGCTGATTGGCCCGGATACTCACAGCGGTGAGCTCAATCTCTATGTGGAAGCCGCTGCGAACCCGGACCTTACCCAAGCGTGGAGCTTCGCTCCCACTAACCTCGGCGATAAGGCCACGGTAGGCGAAGAGCTCAGGTATAGGCTGGGCCCGATTGTGGTGGCCGAACGGGACATAACGGTGTGGGAGCTAGCCCAGGACGTTGATACTTTGCGGTCACTGATGCACGAGCTGCCCATGGACCAGCCCCGACGCTTCGACATTCTCCGGGCCCTCGAGGCCATGATGGACCGCATGGATCCGGAGGACGTGTCCGGCACGGCAACGGCTGGCCGGGAGGCCTTGAAACCAGTTCTCAGCCAGCCAGCCAATGCCTCGGCTCACAACATTGTGGCCACCGGGCACGCGCACATTGACTCCGCATGGTTGTGGCCTGTCCGCGAAACCATCCGCAAATGTGCCAGGACCTTCTCCAACGTGGTGGCGTTGATGGATGAGGATCCCAACTTTGTGTTCTCTTGCTCTTCCGCCCAGCAACTGTCCTGGATCAAGGAATATTACCCGGAGCTGTTCGCCCGAATTCGCGAGAAAGTTGATGCTGGACAGTTCATTCCCGTGGGCGGAATGTGGGTGGAATCGGACACCAACATGCCCGGTGGTGAGGCAATGGCCCGGCAATTTGTTGAGGGCAAAGGTTTCTTCTTGGATGAGTTCGGTGTGGAGTGCCGCGAGGCGTGGTTGCCGGATTCCTTTGGTTACTCGGCCGCTTTGCCGCAAATTGTGAAAGCAGCCGGGTCTCGGTGGTTCCTGACCCAAAAAATTTCCTGGAATCAGACCAACAAGATGCCCCACCACACGTTCAGTTGGGAAGGCATTGATGGCACCCGAGTGTTCACTCACTTCCCGCCCGTGGATAGTTATAACTCAGACTTGGGTGGGCGGGATCTGGCCCATGCACAGCGAAACTACCGTGATCATGGCCGCGGCAACACCTCGCTGGTGCCCTTTGGCTATGGCGACGGCGGTGGTGGGCCCACGCGCGAAATGCTCGCTGCGGCGCACCGCGCGGAGGATTTGGAAGGTTCGCCCAAGGTTCAGCTTGGTAGCGCTAGAGACTTTTTTGAGACGGCCCAAGATGAGTACAAAAATCTTCCCGTCTGGGTGGGGGAGATGTACCTCGAACTGCACCGCGGAACGTACACCAGCCAGTCGAACACCAAAAAGGGCAATCGACGCAGCGAGCACTTACTCCGCGAAGCTGAGTTGTGGGCGGCCACCGCGTCAGTGCGTCACCACGACTATACGTATCCGGCTGAGGAGCTGAAGCGCTTGTGGCGGTTAGTGCTTTTACAGCAGTTCCACGACATTCTCCCGGGCTCTTCCATCGCCTGGGTTCATCAGGATGCGGAGCGAAATTATGCTGCCATTGAACGTGATCTTGAAGCGATCATCGCCGCGGCCACGGCAAAAATGTTGGGTGAAGGAGAGCAACAATTTTTGCTCAACGCCGCACCACATGAACGTGACGGTGTGCCCGCTTTTGCCGCCGCAAGACCCATCCGTGCCGAGGAAGCTGTTCAAGTCCAGGACTTGGATGGCGGCTACGTTCTGGACAACGGACTGATCCGCGCCCAGATCAACGCTGAAGGTCAGGTTGTCTCCCTGCTGGAACACCGCACCGGGCGCGAGGCTATTTCCCCTGAAGCACCGGGAAACCGCTTGGAACTCTTCCGAGATACACCCAACCAATGGGATGCCTGGGACATTGACGAGTTCTACCGCCATAACGTAACTGCCGCAGACGTTCGCTCAGTCACTCTAGAACGCGGCGGCTGGGACGCTGTGGTGGTGGTTGAGGCGTTGGTTGGTAAATCTCCCGTGACCCAGCGGATCTCGCTAGCGGCGGGGGCCGAATCGCTCGCCATCACTACCTCGGTGGACTGGCAAGAGAAAGAGAAGCTCCTCAAACTGGCGTTCAGCTTGGATGTGCGGGCAGACCGCTCAGCCTCGGAAACCCAATTTGGCCACGTCTTCCGGCCCACCCACGTCAATACTTCCTGGGAAGCAGCTAAGTTCGAGATCTGTGCGCACCGTTGGATCCATGTTGGCGAACCGGGCTACGGCGTAGCCATTTCAAACTCGGCAAGCTACGGGCATGACGTCACCAGGGCCGTGCGAGAGGACGGAGGAACGACGACGACAGTCCGCCTTTCCTTGCTGAGGGCACCACAGTTCCCGGATCCTCAAGCGGATTTGGGGCGGCATGAATATTCGGTGACTATCCGTCCCGGGGCAGGTATTGCCGAGGCGGTTGAAGAGGGCTACCGGACCAACTTGGTGCCCCGAGTACTCACCGGCGGTCGCGAGATTGAGCCCTTGTTCACCGTGTACAACCAAGCCGTGGTGGTGGAGGCCATCAAACTGGCTGAGGACGGCAGCGGGGACGTTATTGTGCGCCTTTACGAATCCTTGGGGGAGCGCAGCTCCGGGGTCCTGACAGCGAATTTCCCGGCAGCCGCTGCAGCTACCGTGGACCTACTGGAGCGGCCAATAGCGGTACCAGGAGTGAACTGTGGCAAGGATTCTGTGGAGTTGACGCTGCGCCCGTTCCAGCTGGTCACGCTCCGCTTCAGCCGCTAAATACGCGGTACTGGCAGCCAAGCCGCTACTGGTAGTCGCTGTTCAGCAGCCGGTTGACGAATTGCTGCGTGCGCTCATGAGTAGGTGCGCGCAGCACTTCGGCGGCCGGTCCGCGTTCAACCACCACACCGCCGTCCATAAAAATGACCTCGTCCGCTACTTGCCGGGCGAAGGCGAGCTCGTGGGTAACAATCACCATGGTCCAGCCTTCCTCGGCTAGTTCCTTGATCACACCCAAAACATCGCCTACTAGTTCGGGATCCAGCGCTGAGGTGGGTTCGTCAAAGAGCAACAACTCTGGCCGCAGTGCCAATGCGCGCACAATACCCACACGCTGCTGTTGGCCGCCGGAGAGCTCAAAAGGGTATGCGTCTTTTTTAGCGAGCAGACCCACTCGTTCTAGAAGTTTTTCAGCATCCGCAGTAGCTTCAGCCCGTTTGCGCTTCTGAACCTGCACAGGTCCCTCGATGACGTTTTCAAGAACCGTCATGTGGGGGAACAAGTTGTAGTGCTGGAACACCATGGCACTGCGATCCCGCAGGCTAGCGAGCTCCTTTTTGGACACTGGTGAGGAGAAGTCCACGGTGTGGTTCTCACCAATGGTGACGGTGCCGGCGTCGGGCGTTTCAAGGCCGTTCAAGGAGCGCAAAACGGTAGTTTTGCCTGAACCCGAAGGACCGATCAGCGCCACAACCTTGCCGCGCGGCACGTCGATGTCGATGTCTTTAAGCACCTGGTGATCACCAAAAGCCTTGGCTAGGTGACGAACCGAGAGGACGGGTGCGGCTGAATTAGTGGGCGACATATCGATCCAATCGTTTTTCAAGCCAAGACTGTCCGCTCGAGAGAACCAAACAGATCACCCAATAAACCAACGCAGCTTCGAGGTAAAGGATCATAAATTCTTGGCTAAACGCTGCGATCTGTTGGGCGTTGCGGAAGAGCTCGGTGACCAAAATCAGCGAGGCTAACGATGTGTCCTTGACCAGCGAGATAAAGGTGTTGGACAAAGGCGGAACGGAGACGCGTGCGGCCTGCGGAAGAATCACGCGGCGCAAAGTCAGTGCGGGGGACATACCAATGGTGTGCCCGGCTTCCCACTGACCTTTGGGTACCGAGAGGATCGCTGCGCGAATAATCTCCGCAGCGTAGCCGCCCACGTTCAGTGAGAAAGCAATGATGGCGCTGGGCCACGGCTCAAGCTTGATGCCCAAGGATGGTAGGCCGTAGAAGATCACAAACAGCTGAACCAACAATGGTGTGCCGCGAATGATGGATACATAGATGCGGGCAAGCCCAGAGAGCAGTTTGTTGCTGCTCAAGCGCATCAAAGCCACCACCAGCGCCAACACCAAACCCACCACAAAGGAGGCAAGGGTCAACGGAATGGTTCCTTGGACCGCACCCAAAAGGATGGGGCCCAAGGAAGTCCAGATCAAATCCCAGGTGCTGGGCATTTACTTAGTAACGTCCACGCCGAAGTACTTTTCGGAGGTCTTGGTCAGTGTGCCATCAGCTGCCAAGTCTTTCAGCGCCGAGTCCATGGCGTCCTTCAAAGCTGTGGAACCCTTGCGGACGGTCAGTGCACTCTCTGACTTGTCAGTGGTTTCCGCGGCGATCTTCAGGCCTGCGTCAGGGGTGTTCTTGGCGTAGTCCAAGTAGGTGAGTTTGTCATTAACAATTGCGTCCACTCGGTCTTGGCGGACCAAGCTCACGCCCTGGGCCCAGCCTTCAACCTGCTGAATGTTGGCACCGGACTTCTGCGCCAAGGTGTACCAGTTGCTGGTCAGTGACTGGGCAGTAGTTTTGCCCTTCAGATCCGCGAAGGACTTGATGTCGTTGTTGTCTTGCTTGGTCACGATGACACCCGAAGAGATGGTGTACGGAGTGGAGAAATCGTATTTGGCTTTGCGCTCATCATTGATGGAAACCTGATTGGCAATGACATCAAAACGCTTGGCTTCCAAACCAGCGAAGATTGAGTCCCACTGGGTTTCCTGGAATGTTGCCTTGACGCCGAGCTTGCCAGCAACTGCTTCGGCTACTTCAACGTCAAAGCCGGTGAGCTTGCCAGCGCCATTCTCGTGGAAGCTGAACGGCTTGTAGGTGCCTTCAGTAGCAATCACTAATTCGCCCTTGGACTTAACGTCGCTGAGGGAAGTGTCCCCGCCGGTCGCGGGAGTGCTGCTGGCTCCGCCGCCACACGCGCTCAGAGCGAGAGCTGTGGCTGCCAACAGGCTAGTTAGAGCAAAACGACGGCGGTTCATTGGTCCTTCTTTCACAAATCAGGCCGCATCGAATGACGCAGCCGTGTCCAGTGACGATACCAATCACAACGCCCAAGGCAAGAGCTAATATTTCGTAACTTTACGCTGAATCTGTAGTCGTGACTTGACTCACTGGTGTGAATTTGTGCAGGAGGGCGCTGTCGTCGCCCATTTGAGGGTGTGAAAAGGGGCCGTTAAATGGCTGAGTGGGGGCGGTCCCCAACAAACCGCCACCACTCATCCCCCCAATATGATCAGACCGCCAGCGTCTCCTTAACCTAGGAACAAACGCGGCAAGCACGGATTCACATATTCATGATTGTTCCACGTTCTAATGAATCCGTGAATTGTATTACGATCACTGTTTCATAACCCTTTGTGAGTGGGCCCACCAGCGGCTCAGACCAAGGCCACCCAAGCCCAGCACAATCAAAAGAATGCTGCTGTAATTAAGCGCAATCTGAATACTCCATTGATTCAGCTGGGGGACTGGATTGATGCCGGCTAGGAGCATCATCAGCAACCCGGCCCCCAGTACAGCAGTACTTACGCGAAAGATGGCGGGAAGCCCACCACGAACCACTCGCCACGCAGCCGGCAGCAGTACTGCTGCAACGTAGGCCGGATAAAGCCTGCCCGCGGCCGCATAAATCTCATAACAGACCGCATTAACAGGGTTACGGTCACTAATGCCGTCCATGCCCAAACCGGTGCCCGACGTGTCCATCAACAGGAATGTTGCAAGAACCGCCACGGACATAACGGCCAACACGATCAGTCCCGGTGGCCCCACCAGCGCGCGGTGCGCCCGCGAGGAGCCAAAAGCTCGCGCAATCCGTGCACCGCCAAGCACTACGGCCGCGAAAACCACGTAACGCAGGATGAGGTTCACATAATTGCTACTGCCTAGGAGCGAATCAAAAAAGAAGTATGGGCCCCGGATACTCAACAGTACGGCTAGGCCGGAGAGTACAAAGATCCAAAACATCAACGGATTGCGGCCTTGAAGCAGACTTGGCACCCGTAATCCAGCCAAGATGATGCATACAGCGAAGCAAGCCCACTCCAACAGGGATCCGGTATCCATTAGCCTAGGTGCTCCCAAATCTGCTCACGTTGAGCGATATCTTGTTCTTGTTTGCGTAGCGTGCGGCTCATGACTTGCAAACGGTCCGCCGCAAGTTGGGCTAATTCCGAATCTGGGATGCGTGCTAAAGCTTTCTCACGTGCGTGCTCCGGCCAGCTCGCCTCCTGTGGAGTGATGAGCTCGGTCACCACCAGTGCGCTGGCAGGGCCAAGTCCTGCCAGCCTGGCCGTTGAAACAGCTAGCTCCGGGGCTAGGCGGTTGGCACTGAGCTGGGCGGAAAAGTTTTGTGGGGCAACCCCCATGGTGGCGGAGACCTGCTGCCTAATTTCACCGGTATCCACTGCGTCAACCCAGTTGCGCACTGATTGCGAGTGCGGGATCGGTGTTAATGCGGGGACTTCGAGTTGATCGGGCCAAGGCTTGGCGTTCGCCCGGCTTAGCCTTTTGGCCAGATCAGCCAATAAATCCTCGGTACTGATCTGGCTGAGGAGCTCGGCGTCGGTGGGCTGCTGGTGGCTTGTGAGAAGGTCGCGGTAGCCGTCAAAGCACGCCAGCTCGGCCAGCGGATTCAATCCGTAGGCCCGTGCAATTGCCACAACGGTGGATTCGGTGACTTTGCCGCGAACTAGTTGTTGGGCCAAGGTGGTCCGTTTGATGCCTGCAGCGCGGCAGACCTCCGAGGTGGTCGCCCCCTCGGCTACCCCGTTGAGCCAATTTTGGAAGGCGCGGGAACTCAAAGACATTAGCAACTTCCGGAAGGGATCAGGGGGACGCAAATTGATTTTACTCGACGGCAGATTGTGGTCTAAGGTTATTTATCGAAGCCCGCTGTTACGGATACCCCCCAAGTTCGTACCGGCGGGTTTCTTTATGCCCTCTGCGGATTTGACCCTGGCTTGGTACTGGCGATGCTAGGACGGTGAAAGAATTGAGCCATGACGGCAACGCTTGTGGCCCGGGATTTGTCCGCCGGCCATTCCCACCGATCCCTTTTTAATAACCTCTCTCTCACTGTAGCTCCAGGCGATGTTGTGGGGGTTGTGGGGGCCAATGGTGCGGGCAAATCGACTTTACTGAGTGTGCTTTCCGGACATCTGGAACCACTCGGTGGAACCGTTCAGTTGGCTCCGGCTGACGCTTTTGTTGGCTGGTTGCCCCAAGAACACGATCGAATTCCTGGTGAGGACATCGCTGGCTATATTGCCCGCCGCACCGGCTGCGCCGCTGCCACCGAAGCCATGGAAGCTGGAGCCGAAGCGCTCGCAGCCGGAGCCCCCGGCTCCGATGACGAATACACCCTCGCTTTTGACCGCTGGATGGCATCCGGTGCCGCAGATTTAGAGGACAGAATCCCTGCAGTGTTGGCAGATCTGGGACTAGATCTGCCCATGGACTCGCCTATGACCGGACTTTCTGGCGGCCAGGTGGCGCGCGTAGCGCTCGCAGCCCTGTTGTTGAGCCGCTTTGACATCGCACTTCTAGATGAACCCACCAACGATCTGGACCTGGATGGTTTGGAACGGCTTGAGAAGTTCATTGCCGGCCAGCGTGGTGGTGTGGTGCTGGTGTCGCATGATCGTGAGTTCCTCTCCCGTTCGGTGAACAGGATTGTGGAGCTGGACTTGGCCCAAAACTCGGTGGCAGTTTATGACGGTGGCTACGATTCCTACCTCGAAGAACGTGCGGTGGCACGCAGGCATGCTCGCGAACGCTATGAAGAGTTCGCCAACACCAAAGCGGATCTAGTAGCCAGAGCGCGGACGCAGCGCGAGTGGAGTTCCCAAGGTGTCCGGAATGCGATGAAAAAGAGCCCGGACAATGACAAGATTCGCCGGGCTGCGAGTACCGAATCTTCAGAGAAGCAAGCCCAAAAAGTGCGCCAAATGGAGTCCCGAATTGCCCGCCTCGATGAGGTTGAAGAGCCTCGTAAAGAGTGGCAGCTGCAATTCACTATTGGTCAGGCACCACGGTCCAGTTCCGTAGTTGCCACACTGCGGGACGTAGTGGCTCACCAAGGCGACTTCACCTTAGGGCCGGTGAATTTGCAGGTCAACGCTGGCGAACGGATTGGGATAACCGGTCCCAACGGGGCCGGCAAGTCCACGCTTCTACGGTTACTTTTGGGCCGGCAAACCCCGGACGACGGCGAAGCGTCCTTGGGTGCCTCCGTTGCCATCGGCGAAATCGACCAAGCCCGTGGCGCGCTCGCGCCCGAGCTGGACTTAAGTCCCGCCGTCGAAGCCCAATTGCCGGAGTATTCCGCAGCCGAAGTGCGCACTCTGCTGGCGAAATTTGGCCTCAAAGCTGATCACACCAATCGTCGGGTGGAGCTTTTGTCACCCGGAGAGCGGACCCGCGCCGGTTTGGCATTGTTGCAAGCACGTGGCGTGAACCTGCTGGTCCTTGATGAGCCCACCAACCACTTGGACTTGCCCGCGATCGAGCAGCTTGAAGAAGCCCTTGAAAGCTATGACGGAGCGCTGCTTTTGGTGACACATGACAGGCGTTTGTTGAACACCGTCCGGCTAGATGTCCGTTGGGAAGTCGCGGCGGGGCGCGTTACGGAGAACACTTCAGGAGCAAGTAGATGAGTATGGACCGTGTGGCATGGAGTTCCTTGCACAACCTGACCCGCGCCAAATCAGGCAGCACGCCGTTTACTAAAGCGACTCTCAAACGAGTTCTCAAATTCGCCGTTCCGCACCGCAACCGGCTTATTGCCTTTATTTTGTTGTCCATTGTGGCGGCGGTGCTGGCTGTAGCCACCCCGGTGCTCGCTGGAAAAGTAGTGGACGCGATTGTTGCTCGCACTGATTTCAATGTGATCTTGTGGCTCGCGATCATGATTGCCGTCGTGGCAATTGTTGAGGCAGGGGTGGGCTTACTGGTCAGGTGGCTGTCCTCGATGATCGGTGAAGGTGTGATTGTGGACCTGCGTACTGCAGTGTTTGATCACGTCCAGAAAATGCCGATCGCCTTTTTCACGCGCACCCGTACTGGTGCCTTGGTGAGCCGGCTGAACAATGATGTGATCGGCGCCCAAGCAGCATTTGCCGGCACCTTGTCCGGTGTGGTGAGTAACGTCGTCGCACTGGTACTGACGTTGATAGTGATGCTGGATAAGTCCTGGCTGGTCACGGTGCTCGCCATGATTCTGTTGCCGATCTTTTTGATTCCTGCACGGCGGATGGGTTCCCGTCTGGCCGATTTGCGGCGGGAATCGGCTGCGCACAATGCCGCTATGGGTACCCAAATGACAGAGCGTTTTTCTGCCCCGGGCGCCACTCTGGTGAAGCTCTTTGGCCGTCCCGACGAGGAATCCCGCGAATTCGCGCTGCGGGCTGAACGGGTGCGTGACATTGGGGTGCGTACAGCGATGCTCCAGTTCACCTTTGTGACAGCACTGACGCTGGTCTCCGCGCTGGCGCTCTCACTGGTGTACGGCTTGGGCGGTTGGCTTGCCCTGGGCGGCCAGTTGGCACCGGGTGACGTGGTGGTTTTGGCTTTGTTGCTGACCCGTTTGTACGCCCCACTGACCTCGCTTTCGAATGCCCGCTTGGAAATTATGAGCGCGCTGGTCAGCTTTGAACGGGTGTTTGAGATTCTGGACCTCAAGCCGCTGATTGAGGCGAAACCGAACGCTCGGAGTGCACCGCAGGGACCGCTCGCGGTGGAGTTTAAGGACGTGCGTTTCTCCTACCCGGCGGCAGACAAGGTTTCTTTGGCTTCCCTTGAGGACGTGTCCATTTTGGATACTCGCGGTGGAGAAGAGGTACTTCACGGCATCAGTTTCCGGGTTGAGCCGGGCCAAACCGTTGCGCTGGTAGGGTCCTCTGGCGCCGGAAAGTCCACTATTGCACAGCTTCTGAGCCGCCTGTACGACGTCGATTCCGGGGCCGTGCTGTTGGGCGGAAGTACGCCAGGGGCCGGCGTAGATGTGCGTGATTTGAGTTTCGAATCATTGCGTCAGTCGATGGGAATGGTCACCCAAGACGGGCACTTGTTCCATGAGACGCTTGCCTCAAACCTGCGTTTGGCCCGGCCTGATGCCACTGACGAAGACATGTGGGACGTGCTGCGCCAGGCCCGGCTTGAGGACATGGTGCGGTCTTTGCCGGATGGTTTGGAAACAGTGGTGGGGGAGCGCGGCTATCGGCTTTCCGGTGGTGAGCGTCAGCGTTTGACGATTGCACGGCTGTTGATTGTGCAGCCTCGGATTGTGATCCTCGATGAGGCAACCGCCGCGCTGGATTCCAGCAACGAGGCCGCCGTGCAGGCCGCCCTCGGGGTGGCGTTGGAAGGCCGCACCGCCGTTGTTATTGCCCACCGGCTGTCCACTATTCGAGCCGCTGACGCCATCTTGGTGGTGGAGGGCGGAAACATTGTGGAACGTGGAACGCACACTGAGCTGTTGGCACTGGGCGGCAGATATGCGGAGCTCTACAACACACAGTTCGCTGAGGCTACATCGGTGGCGGAAGAGGCATTGCCAGAAATCTAGTGGGCGCCGGTGGTGTTGCTGTTGGTGCGAAGCCGGGGGAGCACATGATCGGTCAGGAGCGGGGCGAGATCGTCAGGCAGCGGTGCGTCGAGGTCTAGCCAGCGTAGTTCTGCGATCTCTGCCGAGGCAGTGGCGCTCCACGTGCCAGGAGCGGTGAAAACGGTGGCTTGAATGTCTGTGGCAGCCTCGTTAGCGGCGTCGGCGAGCCAGACGTCAAGGAGTTCCAGATCCTCGGCGGGGATGCTGATGCCCACCTCTTCTTGCAGCTCACGGGACGCAGCTTGGGCCGCGGTCTCGCCGGTTTCCGGCTTGCCGCCGGGGTGCATAAACTTTTCGGTTCCGCGTTTCCGGACGGTCAGCAGCCGGCCCTGTTCGTCAAAAACGCACACTGCAGAGACAACAATCAGATCTTTCACCGGTTCAGCCTACGGTGCAGCACGCTGTCCAAGCGAAGCAGCTTCGACGGGCCTGTGACGTCCCACCGGAAACGGAATGAATCCTCGTCCATGCGTTCGTAGTTCACCCGGTAGAGATCGTTGACGCACAAGTGTTCGGCCTGTTCCTGCCCAAACTTGAAGGACATACGGTGGAACGGTTTCCCATCGGTGAAGAACATGTCCAGCGCGGAGGAGTCTTCGCACGGATACAGGAGATATTCGCGGAACGCCGGCGAGCTGTGCCCCGCCCAGCGCAGTGTGCCGTTTTCGCGGTAGCGGAGACCGCCGTGGGGCAGTGGTGTGTAATGTGCGACGCCGGTGAACTCGCCATGAGTGCCCGAGGTGCGGTCCCAGAGTTCGCGGCTGAGCGTCCACTCGCCGAGGAGCCAATCGCTAAGATTCGTCACCGGTGTAGTTTACGACGGGCCAAGATTTGGTGCCCTCGATTGGAATCGAACCAACGACACCGGCTTTAGGAGAGCCGTGCTCTATCCACTGAGCTACGAGGGCTGGGCCCGGACTTTGCACGATCGGCTTTCGCCAACAGGTCTGTCCGGACACGCCTACCAGCATATACGGTGAGAACGCCGAGCTGTGTTTGCCAGCACCTCGCGGCCGGCTGTGACACACAAATGTCAGCTGGCGGTCGGGGCTGAGCCAAAGATGCCCCGCGTTCCACTGAAAGTACCGCTACTCACGGCACTGGCAACTCGAGTGTTGATCGGAGCAGAAGGTGCAGGTGCCGCCGTGGTTGGTTTTGTTCCAGAAGATGCCGGTTCACCGCTGCACTATGCCGGGGCCGTGACGTACTTTGAAGGTTGCTAGCCGAGTGTTTTGAGGCAGTCGCGGTACTCGGCGAGTGTGGTTCCACCGCCGCAGCCGAGGTCTTTTGGAGTGAGGACGGTGGTGCTGTCATCGCCGATCACCTGAAGCGGCAAGTCGATCTCGGGGTCGCCGCCGGCGGCTGTCACAAGGGCTCGAAAAGACTTATCCAACAGCGTCTTTAGTTCCGCGGGATCAGAAGTGTTGGCATGGACCCCTAAGAATCCGGTTCTTCCCATCCCTGCGGTGGTTTTGTATTCGGATTCCACGCTCTGAACGTGGTCCAGTGATTGGACAGCCGACTGGTATTTGGCAGCCATATCTGCGTCAGAGGCAGCCTTTGCGCCCATACCGCACGCGGATAAAATCATTGCCAAGATTCCCATAATCACCAGTGTAGGTAGTGGTCTTATTTTCATACAGTGCTCCTAGTGCTCCTATGGCTCCCGGCCAATGCCAGAGACACTCGAATGGACCTCGGAATCACCACTACTAAAAAACTGTTGCGTTGAATCCTTGCTGCTGTAGTCGGCCAGCGGACCATGGCCTTCATTCTCGCGAACGGAATTGGTGTAATTGTTGTAGCTGTGGTTGCCAGTGACATCCGTAGCCCCAACTCCTGGCGGATCGGTCAGTGTCACTATCGAGGCATCATTGCGTGATGGCCAGGCCGGTGAAGCGGCATTGGAATTTCCCAAATCTAAGCGCGGCACCACGTCGTGTTGATGCTGGATTGCCAAAGTGTCCACCGAGTCTGGCACACGCGCAGAGTCAATTGGCGCTCCGTAAGTCACCAGGTTGGTGACATTAAAGCGCTCGCGGAAGTCGTCGTCGGCCGCTAATGCTGCGGCCGTCATGCCGCCCTGCGAGTGCCCCACCAACATCACTGGCGCGCCCTCCGGAATGCCAGCTTTTTTCATTGCCAGCTCAACGGCTTCAGAGGAAGTAGACATACTCCCTGAGGCCGATTGAACATTACCCACGGTATCCATCGGGTTTGTGCCGGAGCGGACATTCCACTCTGAAGTGCCGGGGATGCTCACAATGTAGGCTGGCCCGTTGCCCTTGTCCACGCTGGTGATTCGAATTGCGGCATCAGGGGTGCCAGTCTTGCCATTGTCACCATATGTGGCGGAGACCCCGCTCAAGATTGAGGCAAGATCTGTCGGTGCAGGTGTGTTGTTTCGGCCGTTTTGGCGGGGTCCATCACCTACACCAACCTCAGTGGGGGCAGTGGCCGTGGGGGTGCCGTCGTCGAGAACATGTGGCTGAATCAAGCCCAAGGTGCCGATGGTTGTCAGTAGATTCTGCTGGCCGGTAGCAATCTGTAGGCCCGAGGCGACAAGCTCGGTGGTGGACGGCGGCTCACCCGTTTTTGCAAAGTTCCAGAGCAAATCGCCCACATTTCCAAAGTTCTTTGCCTGATCCCCGAATGCGTCAGTGAGGTTATCAAAGCGATCGCTCACCTGGTCTTTCAGGAAGCCCAGAACCTTCGAGCCGCCATCTTTGACCGTATCCACCACAGAATCAGCGCCGTCAAAAAGGTGGCGAATTTTATCGAGCGGATTCTCAGAACCGCCACTAGTTCCGGTCTGCGAACCACTGCCAGTGCCGTTGTTGTTGCTCGCCTCTTCCTGCTGGCGGATGTCTTCGCGCAACTGTTCAGCGGCATGCTGGATCGATTGTGCGGTGCTGGAAAGCTGCAGACGGTGCGACTTCCACTCGGCCTTAAAACGTTGCCCGTCTGGACCATCCCATGAGCTTTGCGCAATAACGGGGCTTAGCTGACGTCCCAGATCTGTGAGCCGCTGGCTGGCCCGGTGCATGTCATGTTGGAGCTTCTTGGCCTGCTCCAAGTCCATTCCGTAGAAGCTCACCGGGCACCATTCCCAGCGGCATTGGTTGAACGTTCCTCAGTGGACGCTTGAAGATCATGGGCCCCGAAGACCAACCACAAAACTTCGCGAGCAACATCTCCGGCGCTCACTTCAACCAAGCGGCTGGCTGGCGCATGGTTGGCGGGGCTGCCGTGACGCGTGGGGCCGCGAAGCGAATACAACTTTTCAGACAGCGCCCACACGGCGCCCTGCTGCTTCTGTTGGGTACTGACGGTGACGTGGACACTCGCCTTGGGGCGGACGACGGCGTCACGCACCTCCGGGGGCAGACCACCTACTGCCGGTACCGGCGTCGAACCATGCACTGATGTTTGGTGCACTGATGTTTGGAGCGCTGCAACGTCCTCAGCGGGTATGGCATATTTTGGTCGGTCAGCGAGGGCGGCGTTTGCGGCCGGAGCCTGCAGAAGTGGGTGATCGGGAAGCCCTGCGGCTAGGACAGGCCACAAATCCGTTTCGCGGAAGAGCACCAGATCCGCCACGGGATCCAGCCCAACGACCTCAATCGTGCCGTCACTTTCCTGCCGGACTGTGCGGGCTTGTGTGTAGGCCGCAGCTAATCCACCGAACAACCACACTTGAGTGTGCTGCGAGGCATCGGGTGTCCTAGAAACAAAATCCACCACGATATTCGCGCTCAAAACTTGTGCAAGCAGCTCTTGCCACGCTTCGCTGAGCTGGCCGTCGGAAGTGGTGATTCCGGCGTCGAACAGTTCTTGCTCGAGTGCCGTGTGATCCTCAGCGCTGAGGGCGGACAAAAGCTCAACAGTTTCAGTCCGGAGGGCGGTGGGGCTGTTAGTGGCGCTCTTGGCGAGCGCGAGTGGCCAGGCCAGAACGCTCATCCGGTAACGCTGTTGCCCGGCGGTTGTGGTGGAAGTGCTCATGCAGTGCTCCCCAATCTTGCATCGCTTTAACCCTGTAGACGGGCTCTCCAAGAAGTAAAGCCCGTCCGCAAGGTTTGGTCGATGGGGAGCGCTACCCTGCCGCGGGGGTTGTGACGTGGTTTCGTTTCCGTCGGCCGTCAAAGAGTGCGACGGCGGCGGCAACAACGCTTGCCAGCAAAAGTACCCAGCCTGCGACGGTGAGGATCGAGGCGAAAGTCACGGCTCCGGCGTCGGGCGCTGAAGAACCGAACAAAGAATCAATGGCCATATTCGCCGCGATCCGGACCGCGGCAAAAGCCACTGGCAAGGCCATAATTACTCGGCGCAATAGGCCCCGGCTCATGTTAGTGCCGATCAATAGCAACCAGCTCACCAAAAAAATCAGCGGGAACAGTGTGCCAGCTGTTTTGTGTAGGTAGCTCAGCTGACCACGTGCGTCCGAGTCCATGACATCGCGCAAGTGCCCAATATACGTTGGGTCAAAACCACCGATCAACGCATCCGGCATGGCTAAACCACTGGAGAGCTGCGTCATCTGATTGAGCGTCAAAACGTGCAGGTACCAAAACAGGAACAGGCTCGCGGCCACTCCAGCAATCACAATCAGCTTGGCGTTGTTCTGATTTTCACTCGCTGGCTTTTTACCTTGTGCGCCACTTGAAGGGCGGGGTGTGAGCAACGGCGGGAGGGAAGTGTTGGGGAGGTCAGCCTTTGCCCCGTGTTTTTTCAGACGCTGAGCGGGGGTTTTAGACATGACTTCATTATGTCCCGGTAGTCTGAATTTATGAGCACCGGTAGGCACAGCGCAGCCCAACTTGATCCCTCCCTCGACGACTATCAACTTGCCTCGGCACTGGTCCGTGAGGCCGGGCAACTAGCCTTGCTGATGCGAATGGGCGGACTCAGCGGTGAACAGAAGACTTCTGTCTCCGATGTGGTCACCGCCGCGGATCGTGCAGCCGAGGCCTACGTTTTGGAACAGCTTCGCCGTTGCCGCCCAGAGGACAGCATCTTGGGCGAAGAGGGTGCCTCATTCGCCGGAACCAGTGGGCGCACTTGGGTTATTGACCCGGTTGATGGCACGTACAACTTCCTGCAGGGATCCAGCTACTGGTGCTCCGCCATTGCGCTCAAGGGTGGGGGAGCGGCTGCGTCTACAGTGAGTGCCAGCGCTGATCCTGAGGTGATCTTAGGCGCCATCTATCAGCCCGAAATGGAGAAGCTGTGGCTCGGCGGCGTGGACCATGCCGCAACGCTCAACGGTGAAACCCTGGTGAGCCCCTCGAGCGCTGACCTCGATCAGTTGGGCGCCGCAACCTACATCCACCCGCGTTGGTTGGTTGATCCCATGGCGGCGATGCCATGGCACGCTGCTGCAGTCTCGGCGGCAACCTTACGTATGTTTGGTTCAGGATCCTGCGATCTTGCCCGGGTAGCCGACGGAGAAATTGGCGTCTGGTTCCAACACAGCTGCCCCGAATGGGATTGGCTGCCGGGGAAGGCAATTGTTCGGGCAGCTGGCGGGCGAACTGCCGTAGTGGCGGTCAACGGACTCAACTGGTTTGTTGCCGGTGGGGCCAATTCCGTGAAACAAGTTGTGGCAGCTCTACAGAGTGGATCCGTACAACACCTAGGCTGAGTGTCCTGGCCGGGGGCCGAGGGGGCGAACGGGTAGGGACTTAGGGTGGCCGGTGGGAAAGCTGTCGGTGCCACGGCCTAGACTTGATCGAACCATGGACATGCTGTTTGACCCTTACGCCAAATCACCGCTCAACCCTGCGCAGGAATCACCTTCCCGCGCCGCCGAGCCGAGCCGTGAAGCCCAAAACCTGAGCAACTTCACCCCGCCACAGGCAGCTGACTTGCTAGAAGGACTTAATCCGCAGCAAGAGGAAGCAGTTAAACACGGCGGTAGCCCGCTGCTCATTGTTGCTGGTGCAGGCTCGGGTAAAACTAGGGTGCTCTCTCACCGGATTGCCTACTTGATTGCCACCCACCGGGCGCACCACGGTGAAATCCTCGCGATCACCTTCACCAACAAAGCCGCCGCAGAAATGCGTGAGCGTATTGAAACGTTGATGGGCCCGCGCGCCAAGAATATGTGGATCTCAACCTTCCACTCCTCGTGCGTGAGGATTCTGCGCCGTGAAGCGTCCAACGTTGGCCTGAATTCAAACTTCTCCATCTACGATTCTGCTGACTCGCTCCGGCTGATCACACTGGTGGCCAAGAACCTTGACCTTGACCCCAAACGTTTTGCCCCGAAGGCCATTCAGCACAAGATCTCGGCCCTGAAAAACGAGTTGATTGACGATGATCAGTACTCGTCCAGCGCAAATTACAACGATCCCTTTGATCAGGCAGTCGCTGAGGTTTACAAGGGCTACACGCAGCGTTTGCGTCAGGCCAACGCCATGGACTTTGACGATCTGATTGCCCAAACCGTGTACATGTTCCGAGCCTTCCCCGGATTGGCGGAGTCTTATAGGCGCCGTTTCCGCCACGTTTTGGTGGACGAATACCAGGACACTAACCACGCGCAGTACGCCTTGGTTCGGGAGATTGTTGGCGAGGGCCCGGACAAGAGCGAGCTCACCGTGGTGGGTGACTCTGACCAGTCCATTTACGCCTTCCGTGGTGCCGACATCCGCAACATTGTGGAGTTCGAGAAGGACTATCCGGACGCCCGGACCATCAAACTTGAGCAGAATTACCGCTCCACCCAGACCATTCTGAGCGCCGCCAACGCGGTGATCAGCCGCAACCCCAACCGTCCGGAGAAAAAGCTCTGGACGGCTGAAGGTGATGGCGCCAAGATCGTTGGCTATGTGGGTGAAAATGAGCATGAAGAAGCACAATTTATTGCCAAGGAAATTGACAGGCTCCAGGACGAGGATGACCTGCGTCCCGGCGATGTAGCAATTTTCTACCGCACCAATGCTCAGTCACGGTCCATTGAGGACGTTTTGGTCCGTGTTGGTCTGCCCTACAAGGTGGTGGGCGGCACCCGGTTCTACGAGCGCAAAGAAATTAAGGATGCGCTCGCTTACCTGCGCGTGTTGGTGAACCCGGACGACGACGTCAACCTGCGCCGGATCCTTAACGAACCCAAGCGCGGGATTGGGGACCGTGCTGAAGGAGCGATTGCCTCCCTCGCCGAACGCGAGCGGACCTCCTTTATGGAAGCTGCCAAGCGCGCGGATGAGGCGCCGGGAATGGCCACCCGATCGGTCAACGCTGTGCAGGGTTTTGTGAAAATGATGGGCGACTTGGCCGAGGTTGCTAGCGGTTCTGGGGCTGCTGCAGCACTTGAAGCGGTTCTTGAGCAGACCGGGTACCTTGCGGGGCTACGCGCTAGCACCGATCCACAAGACGAGTCTCGCGTGGAGAACCTCGCCGAACTTGTTGCAGTGGTCCGTGAATACGAACGCGACAATCCCGAGGGTTCACTCGGTGAATTCCTTGAGCAGGTTTCATTGGTGGCGGATGCTGATCAGATTCCGGATGCCCCGGAGGGCAGTTCGGAGGACGCAGCGGCTGCCGTTGCCGAGGCGAAGCGCCTAGGTGTTGTCACGCTGATGACGCTCCACACTGCCAAGGGTCTTGAGTTTCCGGTGGTGTTCCTCACCGGAATGGAGCACGGAATTTTCCCGCACTCCCGTTCCGCCACAGATCCTAAGGAGCTCGCTGAGGAACGCCGTTTGGCCTATGTGGGGCTAACACGAGCCCGCCAACGCCTGTACCTAACGCGTTCGGAAGTTCGCAGCCTCTGGGGCCAAAGCCAGTACAACCCGGCCAGCCAGTTCATCGAAGAAATCCCGGCGGAGTTGCTTGAATGGCGCCGCGAAGGGACTTCCCGGCAGAGCCTGGGGCAAAGTGGCGGCTGGGGTGCGCCCATCGGCACCAGCCGTTACGAAGGTTCTTTCTGGGGTGCCGGAACGGCCCGCGGAACTGGCAGTCGCTCACAGGCGCCGAGCGCTTCGGCGGGATTCAACGCTGACGTTCCTGCCGCCGTGGCCCGTACCCGAGTTCAACCCCAAAAGGAGATCGTTTCGGTCTCGGTGGGGGACAAGGTCAACCACACGAGCTTCGGCAACGGCACGGTTTTGGCGGTGGAAGGGACCGGGGACAAAACCGTTGCGAAGGTAAAGTTCGACGGCGCCGAGAAACGCTTGCTGTTGCGTTACGCGCCGCTGGTGAAACTGGACTAGTGGCCGGCTTGCGCGCACGGGGAGCCGATGGTGGGCATAATGGGCAGCATGCGACGGATGATTTTGGGGCTTCTTGCCGCCTTGTTGATGCTCAGTGCCACTGCATGTTCGGTGGTTCAAAAGGACCCCAACTACACGCCGCCGCCGCCCTTGCCGCCGCTGGAACAGCTCAAACAAGCCACCGTGGTGCAGCCCTCTCAACCGCCTTCGGAGGGGGAGCCGCTGACTTTTGTGACAAAGGATCGCAATGCAGTGTGCGCCATCACCGAGTCCAAAGGCGAGCACGTCAATGTTCCCTACGAGGACAATGATTTTGGCAATAGCGCCAACAACAAGTACCCCACGGTTCCGGTGGTGCAATGCGAGTTTGCCGTATACCCGCAAGTGAAAACCTCGGACGTTAAGGACGATTGTTCTGGCACCGGCTTTGGGTATCTTGGCGGAATTATTACGCTGGCGCCCACCGCGGTGCGGTACGGGAATTGCCGGGCCGGAGCCACAGCGATGGAAAACGAATTTGGCCCCAAAGGCACCCGGAACGGCGAGATTTCTCAGCTTGAAACGCTCGAGGACGGGACGGCCGTGGAACGCAATGGTCTGCGCTGCACCGTCTATAACAACGGCGTGGCCTGCGGAAACCTTTCGGCTGGTGTGGGATTTTTTGTGAGCCGCACCGAGTATCAACTGCTAGCGCCGGACGCCAAAGCGGGGAAGACTACCAAGTCTTCACCCAGTAGCACGCCAGTTCCTACCAGTAAGTAACGCCAAATTCCCCGGAAAATCACGGGTTTTCTACGGCCAATAGAACTGTGTGCTTCCTCACTTAACGAGTACTCTGGGACAGGCATAGCTTCCAACGGGACTAGAGTTCCAAGTGGAGCAATGCGTCCTGCCGCTAACAAAATTGTTGGTACAAGGCGCCAGTATTCCCAAGAAAACTACTTCGACGTAGAAGGACACCAAACCGTGGACCTGTTTGAATATCAGGCGCGCGATATGTTCGAGGCGCACGGTGTACCCGTGCTCGCTGGCATCGTGGCGCACACCCCTGAAGAAGCAAAGGCAGCTGCCGAGAAGATCGGCGGCGTAACCGTCGTTAAAGCACAGGTAAAGGTCGGTGGCCGCGGCAAGGCCGGCGGCGTCAAGGTGGCCAAGAGTGCTGATGAAGCATTCAATTACGCCAATGACATCCTTGGTATGGACATCAAGGGTCACGCCGTCAACAAGGTGATGATCGCCCAGGGCGCTGACATTGCTGAGGAATTCTACTTCTCTGTCCTGCTGGACCGTGCCAACCGCAACTACCTGGCTATGTGCTCGGTAGAGGGCGGTATGGAGATCGAGCAGCTCGCCGTTGAGCGGCCCGAGGCTCTGGCTAAGGTTTCCGTTGACCCGGCTGTTGGAATTGACCAGGCCAAGGCAGACGAAATCGTTGCTACGGCTGGTTTCGCTGAGGACCTTCGCGAGAAGGTTGCAGCAGTGATCATCAAGCTCTGGGACGTTTTCAAGAACGAAGACGCCACCCTCGTTGAGGTCAACCCGCTGGTTCGCACCGGCGCCGGTGACATCGTTGCCTTGGACGGCAAGGTCTCCTTGGATGAGAACGCTGGCTTCCGCCACGTCAACCATGAGGCACTTGAGGACAAGGACGCTGCTGATCCTCTCGAGGCTAAGGCAAAGGCCCAGGACCTCAACTACGTCAAGCTTGACGGCGAAGTTGGCATCATCGGTAACGGTGCTGGTCTTGTGATGTCCACCTTGGATGTTGTTGCTTACGCTGGCGAAAACCACGGCAACGTCAAGCCGGCTAACTTCTTGGACATCGGTGGTGGAGCCTCTGCGGAGGTTATGGCTGCTGGTCTGGACGTTATCCTCGGTGATGAGCAGGTCAAGAGCGTGTTCGTCAACGTCTTCGGTGGTATCACCGCTTGTGACGCTGTGGCTAAGGGCATCGTTGGTGCACTTGCTGAGCTTGGTTCTTCTGCCAACAAGCCGCTGGTAGTTCGTCTCGACGGTAACAACGTTGAAGAGGGCCGCCGCATCCTGAACGAGGCCAACCACCCGCTGGTAACGCTGGCCGCCACCATGGACGAGGGCGCCGACAAGGCCGCCGAACTCGCCAACGCAGCGAAGTAAGGGGACGCCACCATGTCTATTTATTTGAACAAAGACTCCAAGGTCATCGTCCAGGGCATCACCGGCGGCGAGGGCACCAAGCACACCGCTCTGATGCTCAAGGCCGGTACCCAGGTTGTTGGCGGCGTGAACGCACGCAAGGCTGGCACCACTGTCCGTCACGGCGATGTTGAACTGCCCGTCTTCGGTAAGGTCTCCGAAGCTATGGCTGAAACCGGTGCTGACGTTTCCATCGTGTTCGTTCCGCCGGCATTCACCAAGGATGCTGTGGTTGAGGCCATTGAGGCTGGAATCGGCCTGGTTGTTGTGATCACCGAGGGTGTTCCGGTGCAGGATTCTGCTGAATTCTGGGCATTGGCACAGTCCAAGGTTGACGCTGACGGCAAGCAGATCACCCGAATCATCGGCCCGAACTGCCCCGGCATCATCACCCCGGGCGAAGCTCTGGTTGGTATCACCCCGGCAAACATCACGGGCAAGGGCCCCATCGGCTTGGTTTCCAAGTCGGGCACCTTGACCTACCAGATGATGTACGAACTTCGTGACCTCGGTTTCTCCACCGCAATCGGCATCGGTGGCGACCCGGTCATCGGCACCACCCACATCGACGCACTCGCTGCGTTCGAGGCGGACCCGGAGACCAAGGCCATCGTGATGATCGGTGAAATCGGTGGCGACGCTGAAGAGCGCGCTGCTGACTACATCAAGGCTCACGTCACCAAGCCGGTTGTTGGCTATGTTGCTGGCTTCACCGCTCCTGAGGGCAAGACCATGGGCCACGCTGGCGCCATCGTTTCCGGTTCCGCAGGTACGGCTCAGGCTAAGAAGGAAGCTCTTGAGGCTGCTGGTGTAAAGGTCGGCAAGACGCCTTCCGAGACCGCCACACTGCTGCGCGAAGTTTACGCAGCTCTCTAAGCATTACCCCCCAACGCGGGGTCACTTACGGCCGGTGTTTGTCCTAAACATGGGCCGTAAGTGACCCCGCGTTGGTTTTAAAACGGACGACGGCGGGTCCGCACCTTTCTTCACCAGGAAGGTGCGGACCCGCCGTCGGGCGTTTAAGCAGTGTTAAGCGTTCGCGTGAAGTAGCGGCAGCGCGTCCACCAGCGCGGCCAGTTCGGGGATCTCTTGGGCGCTGGCGATGGCGCGCTCGAGGGTCTGATCGTGTACCGGGCGGGACTGCTCGAGCAGCTCGATGCCGCTGGCGGTGAGCTCGGTGTAGATGCCGCGACGATCGTCTGCGCATAGGATCCGGGTGAGTAGGCCGCGGTCCTCGAGCCGGTTGACCAGTCGAGTGGTGGCGCTGGCGCTGAGGGCGGTGGCGCGGGCGAGCTGTTGCATACGCATGTGCCATCCGTCCTGCCGGCTGAGCGCGTCCAACACGGTGTACTCCACTACTGAGAGCTTCGCCTCGGCTTGTAGGGAGCGTTCCAGCTCGCCTTCAATCAGGCCGTGCAATGCCGCGAGGGTGCGCCAACCCTGGGCGCGGACCTCTACGGCGTCGTCCTTAATGGCCATTTGTTTTCCTCTCGCGCGTGCTGTTGATGTGCCACCGAGCATTACGGGGAGCACAAAGCAAAGATAGTTGCTTGCGCGTTGTATCTGCTTGTGCAACAATAAATACCGCGCGTGCAACTAAAAGCTTACGTGCCATATCCCATTCCGTACAGTTTTGAAGGAGCACCGCCATGCCTATTGGCCTGATTGCCCTAGCCCTAGGTGGGTTCGGGATCGGACTCACCGAATTTGTGATCATGGGTTTGCTGCCCGAGGTCGCTGCCGACTTCCACGTCAGCGAGGCCACCGCAGGTTGGCTGATCTCCGGATACGCCTTAGCCGTTGTTGTTGGGGCGCTGGGACTAACCGCTGCAGTGACCCGTTTTGAACGCAAGCCCGTTCTCGCCGTGCTGCTGGTGCTGTTTATTGCCGGAAACCTCATCTCCGCCACCGCGGGGGATTACTCCCTGATGATGGTGGGCCGGATCGTCGCGGCACTCTCGCACGGTGCCTTCTTCGGAATCGGGGCGGTGGTTGCAGCGGACATGGTAGCGCCCACCAAAAAAGCCGGCGCAATCGCTATTATGTTCACCGGCCTCACTGCCGCCAACGTGCTGGGCGTGCCGTTCGGAACTATGCTGGGGCAGGCCGCTGGTTGGCGCTCCACGTTCTGGGCCATCACGGTAATTGGTGGTATCGCCTTGGTAGGCATCCTCACGTTGGTCCCCAAAACTGGTCACGGTGACACCACTCCAGGGAGCTTGCGAAGTGAACTCCGTGCCTTCCGCTCCGGTCAGGTCTGGCTCTCCATCATGGTCACCATCCTGGGCTATGGCGGAATGTTCGGTGCGTTCACCTACATCGCCTTCACACTCACCCACGTCTCCGGGTTCGCTGCCTCCGCCGTGCCGTGGTTGCTGATCGTCTTCGGCGTAGGGCTCTTTATTGGCAACACAATCGGCGGCAAGGCTGCTGACCGCAACGTAGACCGCACGCTCGTAGTGGTTCTCGCGGTGCTCGTAGTGGTGCTTGTAGGGTTTGCACTTACCGCGCAGAACCAGGTGCTTACTATCGCCTCGATTGTCCTGATGGGTGGCTTCGGCTTCGCTACAGTTCCGGGCCTGCAGATGCGCGTGATGAAGTACGCCTCGAGCGCGCCCACCCTTGCCTCCGGAGCCAACATCGGAGCCTTCAACGTGGGCAACGCTCTGGGAGCCTGGCTCGGCGGAGTAACAATCACTGCCGGGCTCGGCTACACCTCACCCATCTGGGCTGGTGCCGGAATCACCCTGCTAGGTCTGGTGGTGATGATCTTCGCCGCCGCACAAGCCAAGCGTGCCACCGCCGAAGTTAACCGCACCCCCGCCGTCGCACTCTCAGCGGGAAAGCTACCGCGCTAGCTCGCCGCACCACAACACGAACGCGCGGAACGGCGCGAGGCGGTCCTCGGCGTCGAGTTCGTCAGACTCGGGGTGCCACTGCACTGTCACAACGTTCCGGTCTGGATCTTCGAGACCCTCCACCACACCATCGGGCGCCACTGCGGTAACCAGTAGCCCAGCGCCAACATTTGCCACCGCCTGGTGGTGGCCGGAGGCGATGCGGGCGCTTGTAGCGCCGGAGTACAAGCGGCTCACCAGGGATCCCGGAGTGATGCTGACTTCATGGAAGGCCCAGGCCGTTTCTTGCCCTTCGACGGCCGGGCCCATGCTGTGAACCACGCTGTTCACGGCGGAAGCTGCAGGCCGTGGCAAGTCTTGGATGAGCAAGTCTTGGATGAGCGTGCCGCCGCACAGGACGTTGACCAGTTGGTGCCCGCGGCAGATCCCCAAAAGCGGAACCTTCGCAGCGAGCGCCCGGCGGCCGATGGCAAGGTCCAGTTCGTCTTGCGCGGGGTTAACGTCGTAGCACTCCCGAATCGGCGTTTGCCCGTAGAGCTGCGGGTTGACGTCTCCGCCGCCGGGAAGAACCACACCGTCCAGCGGCTGAGCGTTATAGTCATCCGAGCTGTGCAACAGCACGGGAGACCCGCCTGCGTCGCGAACCAGCTGGACAATAAAGTCGAAAAGTTGGTTAGCTTCCCCAACCCGCGAATCGGCTCCCTCGGCGTCGCTCAGGCGGACAGGGATACCAATGGCAGGTGCGGCAAAACGGTGCATGCTCCATTGTGCATCTTGCGCTGGATAGGGTGGGATTATGTCGCGTCATTCATCGTTGAAACCTAGCCCGCGCTCGCTCGAAGTGGAATCCCTGGCCCACTTTGACCAGCTAGTGGCGGCTGGGGCTAGGTCCATGCATGGTTGGCACGTGCAGTCCCTAGACCTGCAAGAACGATCGGCTGAGCTGAAACGGTTGAACCCGCAGGGGGCCATTTTCTTAGGCTGCAGTTTTGCCACGGGGATGGATGAGTCATTGCGTTCACGGGGAGCACTGCTGTTTCCCAAACTCGGCGGGATCGACTTTGACCCATACCGCGGCACGCTCTACACAGCGGGGGAGTTGTACAACGGAGTCAGTGAACACCCTTACGAGGAAACCCTGGACGCCCGGGTGTACCAGTGGAGTCTGCGAGTGGGGCAGAGGCGGAGTTTGGATGCCACCTTGGCAGCAGCCTTGCACGATCACGCCATTGGTGATGCGCTCGAGGAATTCGTTGAAACCAAGACTCGCCGTGGGGTGGTCGGTGTGATGGGCGGTCATAGCGCGCAACGCGGGAGCGATGACTACGCACAAGCTGCGGAATTGGGCCGGTCACTGGCTCAAGAGGGCTTTTTGGTGGCTACCGGTGGTGGGCCGGGCGCCATGGAAGCGGCGAACCTCGGAGCGTTGATGAGTGCGGGGCCAGACGCTGACCTTCAGGCGGCTTTGAAGTCCTTGGCGCAGGTCCCGAGCTTTCGTCCTTCAATTTCTGCCTGGGCGCGAGCTGCACAAAACGTGGTGAACTCAGTGCCAAGCCCCGTAGCAAGCCTCGGGATTCCCACCTGGTTCTACGGTCATGAGCCGCCGAATCTGTTCGCAAGCGGGATTGCCAAGTACTTCGCCAACTCGATCCGCGAAGCAATCCTCCTCGAGTTGTGCACCGGTGGCATTGTGTTTCTGCCTGGTGCTGCCGGCACGGTTCAAGAGGTTTTCCAGGATGCTTGCGAGAACTATTACGGCACCCCAGAGACCGTCAGGCCCATGGTTTTAGTGGGCCGGACGTATTGGCAAAACAAGGTCCCGGTGTGGCAGCTGCTGAGTTCTCTGGCTGCGGGAAAGCCGATGGAGCGGCACGTCCACTTGGTGGATACTGTAGCAGACGCCGTCGAACTTTTACGCTCCAAATAACCCAACGGAAAGGGAGAGTGAAAGTCTCCTAGCCGATCGTGGCACCAAACAGTAGACCTAAACCGTACGTGGCCCCGGCAGCACCGAGGCCAATCGCCAGTTGGCGCAGTGCCCGGCTGAGTGGGGAGGTACCGGAGAGCAAACCAACGACGGCGCCAGTCACCAACAGTGCCAAGCCCACCAGAACGGCGGCGACGATCAGCGCCGGCATTCCGGCCATCCCAAAGATGAACGGCAAAATCGGGATGATGGCACCGGAAGCGAAGAAGCAGAAGCTTGAGGTGGCAGCGCCCCATGCGGTACCCACAGCCTCGTGTTCGTCCTCAGGCTCAGGCAATTCCGGCTGCAAGGACAAGCTGGGATCGCAGTCGCAGCTCAAAATGCCCAAGCGCTCGGCGGCCCGGTGCTCGGCCGCTTCTTGGCTCATTCCGCGGGCCCGGTAAACCAACACTAGTTCGTTCTGATCCACATCCAGCTGGGGTGCTGCATGGAGGGTGATCTGGGTAGGCCGTGATGCTTCGAGCAATTCGCGCTGAGAACGGACTGAAACAAATTCGCCAGCACCCATGGACAAAGCGCCTGCCAGCAGGCCGGCAACACCACTAAAGAGGACAACTTGGCTGCTCACACCCGTCGCGGCCATACCCATCACCAAGGACAAATTGCTGACCAGGCCGTCATTGGCGCCAAATACAGCTGCGCGGAACGTGCCGGAGAGGCGGTTACGGCCGCGGGTTGCCAAACCACGAACTACTTCCTCGTGAATGGCTTCGTCGGCGGCCATGGCCGGGGTAGCAGCCGGGTCTGTGGCGTAGGGGGAGCGGCCCTCGGCGCGCTGGGCCAAGGCCAAAACGAACACGGATCCAAAGTTCCGGGCCAAGAATCCGAGGAGCTGACTGTTGAGCGAGGCGGCACGCTTCTGCTCAGCATGCTCGCCCAAGAGCTGCTCCCAGTGAGCCTCATGCCGGCCCTCAGCTTCGGCCAAAGCGAGCAAGATTGAGCGCTCTTCGCCTTCGCGGCGCTGGGCCAAATCGCGGTATACGGCCGCTTCGGCGCGCTCGTCGGCGAGGTACTGCCGCCAGCGTTTGATGTCTGCAGAAGTAGCTTCAGTAACTGCTTGCTGGTGGGTTCCGGACTGCTCTTCCGGCGTTGAATTCAACTCGGGCTCCTGGGTTCAATGAAAGGTGGCGCCCCGTTGCGCAACCATCACTGTACCGTTTATCGGCTCGGATTTTGGGCCGGTATTCCTTGCGAAAAAGTTTCGGTAGACCTTAATTTGTGGCTTTCAGAGTGAAGCTCAGAGGTTTCCCACGGCGGTGCCCTATGGCGGCTACACGGACAGTCAGCACAGCGTTCACTTCATCCCAGCCCGGTTGAGCCACAGCATTGTTCAGTGCTCGGGCCAACTCCTTCGGCTCGGCACACCAATACCGTTGAGACCCACTTGAGCGCCAGATGGTGACGGTGCCCAAATTTAGATCCACGGCTGGCAGGACCGGCACCGTGGTGGGCTGGGACGCGGTGTCCGCGGCGTCGTCGTACTTAAGCGATTGCTGAAACTGAACTGGTTCTTGAAACTGAATTGGTTCTTGAAACTGAACTGGTTGCTGCGGGGCTGAATAGCGGTCTGTGGGGGCGGCTGACACGGCCGGATCCTTCCGTTGCTCTTGCCCCGGCCTTCTGGCCGCGGCCGCTTCCTCATCCGAACCACCCGCGAACATGGGGTTGGTCTGTGGTAAGTCGGAGCTTGGCACCACAAGTCTTGAAGCTGCGCACCAGCTTACAACGCACTGCGGCGGTGCCGGAATTTGTGAATCCGGCACCGCCGCAGGAGGTGCTTTTGTTACGTGCTCTGTGCGTCTAAGGAACTGCTACCGGCGTTTTTTCTTCCACAACTGCGCCTGATACACGCTTGTCCCATGCGGCGCGAACAGCCGCGTCAGTGGGCTTAGTCAGGAGTGAGAGAACCACATAAACCAGCAGCGACGCGCCAAGGCCCCAGTAGATGGGATCGTTGGCGTACACGCCATCCTCGCTGGGGATGATGCCAGCGGAGTAGGCAATCAGCAGTGCCAGAGTGAGGACGGAGCCAACAGCCATTGACCATGCAGCGGCGATTCCGGTACCGCGCTTCCACACCAGACCACCTAGGATTGCCACCAGTAGACCGCCCACCAGGATGTCGTAAGCGATGGTCAAAGCCACCACAACATCCTGCGCGGCCATGGAAATCAGCACGGCGATGATGCCCAAAGCAAGGACCCAATAACGGTTGGCTTTGACGTCGTGCTCCGGGTTTTCGGTGTCATTGGTGTTGATGGTTTTCCCAAACCAGCTGGCAACAAAAGGAACAACATCGGCGCGTGCCACGGTTGCTGCGGCAATGAGCGCACCGGACGCAGTGGACATCATGGCGGCAACAGCGGCAGCCATGACCAGACCACCGATCCCGATTGGCAAAATGTTGGTGGCGACCTCGGCGTAAACAACGTCCTTGCCGAGTGCTTTGACGTCAATATTGGGCAGTGCTACCTTGGCGGCCAAGCCGATCAAAGCGCCGGCCACACCGTAGAGAATGCAGTAGATACCGGCAGTGGCGCCGCCCCAACGGGCAACCGCAGGGGTTTTGGCGGTGAACACACGCTGCCAAATGTCCTGACCGATCAACAGACCCAAGGTGTAGACCACAAAGTACGTGATGATGGTCTGGACCCCGATGCCGTCCATCTGGAAGAAGCTCGCGTCAACGCGTTCGCGGATGCCGTTTAGGCCGCCGGCTGCGTTGAGTGTGAACGGGAGCATCAGGAAGAAGATGCCCACGGTTTTGATGATGAACTGAACCTGGTCAGCGAGGGTAATGGACCACATACCGCCGATAGTCGAGTACACCAGCACAATGGCACCGCCCACGGCGATGGCCAGCCAACGTTCCCAGCCGAAGAGAACCACAAAAATGGTGGCGTAGGCGCCCGTAGAAGTTGCGCAGAGCATCAGGGTGTAGGCAAGCATCACAATGCCAGAGGTCTGCGTGGCGCGCTGGCCGTAACGCAGGCTGAGCATTTGGGAAACAGTGTAAATCTTGAGGCGCTGAATGGTGGGGGCGAAGAGCAAGCTCAGCAGCAAAACACCGGCGCCAATGGCGACCACCAGCCACATACCGGAAATACCAAACTTGTAGCCGAGGCCGACGCCACCTACGGTGGATGCGCCTCCCAGTACGACGGCGGCCATGGTGCCTGTGTAGAGCAGGGGACCAAGGCGGCGGCCCGCTACGAGGAAGTCGCTGTTGTTTTGGTGCGGGACTTGCCCCACCAGCCGAACGCCAGCATGGCGAGCAAATATGCCACCACAATAACGATGTTGATGATGTTGCCAGAAGCGGCATTCATGGGGAGCTCCTCAGAGCGTTATATAAGAGGTTGGGGTGGTGACCACGCGGATATTTCCTATGAGGCAACCTTTGTTGCCCGCCACGCTATTATGTGATGGGCCTAACAGTCAATCTCGTGACATAACAAGTGAGCTTTGAAGGCACGCCTTAGGATGGCTCCAGTGACCTGGGCAGGCTCTGGCTGGAACAACGGTGTTTGGCCGAGGCTGCGCGAACCAGCGGTGAAAGGTTTTTGATGAAGGCATTGCCCGTAGAACCCAGCAGTACCCCCGTGGCGATCGGCTCCCGGATTAGGGCCGCCCGCCAATCCCAGCGCCTGACCATCGAACAAGTTGCTGCCGCCACTGGCTTGACCAAAGGATTTCTCAGCAGGGTGGAACGTGACCTGACTTCGCCGTCGGTAGCTTCCTTGGTGACCTTGTGCCAGGTGCTATCCGTTTCCGTGGGGGATCTATTTGCCGCTCCGGAAACTCATTTGACCCGCAATGGCGATGGTCCGCGGATCTCACTCGGTGGCGAGGGAATTGTTGAGCGGCTGCTCACTGCCCGTTCTGAACGCCGCGTCCAGGTCCTCCAAGGTGTTATTGCCCCGCGCGGTAAAGGCGAAAGCGAACTGTATGCCGTGGACTGCGATGTTGATGTCCTGCATGTTGTTCGAGGCAAACTGAGCCTGATCATGACCAATGAACGTTATGAACTTTCCGCCGGGGACACCTTGTCATTTCCCGGGCGTGAGCCCCACAGCTGGGAAAACCCGGGCAGCGAAGAAACCGAAGTCCTCTGGATTCTTGTACCGGCCGCAACGGGGCAGTAATACTCCCGTTTGCCCTCACCGCCCCTGCGCCCGCAGAACCTGCTGAATCTGGGCAATAACCTCGGTTGGTCGGGCCCAAATGTCCTCCGGCATGTACCGGAGGACCCTAAAACCGTGGCTCGTTGAGGCGTTGTTGCGTTGAAGGTCCTTGCGCATGGACTGCCGGCTCGAATGATACTGGAACCCATCCACTTCCACGATGGACTCGGCGCGCATATCCAGCTCCCGCAATT
Source organism: Pseudarthrobacter sp. J1763 (assembly GCF_050490295.1). Classification (NCBI taxonomy): domain Bacteria; kingdom Bacillati; phylum Actinomycetota; class Actinomycetes; order Micrococcales; family Micrococcaceae; genus Pseudarthrobacter; species Pseudarthrobacter sp. J1763. The sequence continues at coordinate 74,564 of NZ_JBNPEN010000002.1, forward strand.
GTTGCAACGCCGGGGCCGAGCATGAGCCCTTCAACTCTTGGGTCAGTAATTCAAGGGGCACACCGCAAAGACGAATAGCTGAGGTGGCGAGGGCAGTTGAGGCGGGGATAGGTAGGCACGTGAGTGCATGGATCACCGCATCCTCAACTGCTGCCAGCGGAAGTAAGCCTTCCGCGTCGAATCGGACGGTCCGATGCCGAACAAACCCAGAGCCGTGGCCGTGGTTGCATCCCAAATGGAGCTGTGTGGGCGGGTTGCGTATCCACAGGCCGTAGTGACTTGCGGCGCTGGCACATGTTAACCACGCGTTGTTGATGACAGCCGTTTGGAGATCAGCTGGCGCGTCCTTGCTACACCACCATGTTTTTTGAGTGCTACTACGGGGTCCATTCAACGAGTTCACGCGATGCGGGCTTCCAAAGCTACGGCTCAGGTGCTCTATGTGGACAAGTTTTCCCAGATTCCTTGGCCTTCCAGCCCAGTTGCTCGGGAAAATCTTGATGCGCTCGCCGCAGGATCCCCGGAATGTGGGGGTTTTGTGGGGCCGGCGTGGGCGGGAAGGCGAGTAACTGGGCTGGAAGACCTAGCAAGGGAGCGCGAAGCCGCCCTAGCCGACGTGCACCCAGGGGCGGCGGGTGATATCGGGTTCCGCTTCGCGCAGCACTTCCCGAGTTACGGGGGCAATTTCGCCGTCGCCGAAGAGCAAAAAGCGGCTCAGATTGGCGATGGGATTTCCCTCGGTCCAACGGAAGTAGATGTGTGGCATCAATCCGGTGACGTCGCGAATATGCAGCAGGACAGCGGCCACAGTGTTGGGCACGTTGTTGCTGTGGACTTCCAAGATTCGGTAGCCGTGGCGGGTCACGCCGGTAACCATCAGCTCTTGTTCAAAGTCAGAGCTGTCATCAACTATCACTTCGATGAAAATTGCGTCGCAGTCCACGGGAAGGTGGTTAGCGAGTCTGGCGTGGTCCAGTTTTTCCTTGTACCGGGCGTCTGAATTTTGCGAAGGCTCATGCGCAATGATCCGGACAGGAGCGTCGTCTTCGTCGGACACAAATTCCAAGGCGGTGCGGTCCAGCTTGACCAGTGTTGCGCGCAGTTCAAAGGAGCGTCGGATTCGCGAGGCAAAGCTCAGTACCATAATCGCCACAATAAACAGTGCAGCAATCTTCAAACCGTCTGGCCGCTCGATTGAGTTGAGCACGGTGGTGTAGAGGAACACCACCGACACCACACCAAATCCGATCATGGCCAAGCGCTGCTTTTTCCGCCGGGCGGACAGCGTTACGGCGATCGAAGCTGAGGTCATAAGCACCAGAACCCCGGTGGCGTAGGCGCCACCTTGGGCGTTGACGTCGGCCTGGAAAATGATGGTGATCAGGAACGCCACAAAGGTGAACACCAGCACCAGGGGCCGGACTGCGCGGGTCCAGGCAGGTGCCATTCCGTAGCGCGGCAAGTAGCGGGGGACCAAATTGAGTAGCCCGGCCATGGCGGAGGCCCCGGCAAACCAGAGGATGGCTACGGTGCTGAGGTCGTATACGGTTCCGAATCCGTCGCCGAGGAACTGGTGCGCCAAGTAGGCCAGTGCGCGGCCCTCAGCTTTGCCACCGGGCTGGAATTCTTCCGCGGGGATGAGCACAACTGTTGCAAAGGAGGAGGTGATCAAGAACGTGCTCATGATCAGTGCCGCCGTTGTTAGGAGTTTTTTGGCTCCACGAATCCGGCCCGCGGGATTCTCTTCGGTATCACTGGGGTGGCCTTTGATTTGGGGCATCACTGCCACGCCAGTCTCGAACCCGGACAGGCCCAAAGCGAGTTTGGGGAACACGAGTAACGCGATGCCCACCATCAGTAGCGGGTTGCCGTGTTGGGTGTTCAGGGCTGCCCACCAGTCGTTCACCTTGTGTGCTTCGGTGAACAGGTGAACCACGGAGACGCCGATCACTACCGTGTTGAGCAGGAGGAACGCTGCCACGAGTACTACTGCAACGTTGATCGCTTCCTTAAAGCCACGCAAAAATACGACGCCGAGTCCAGCCACCAGCGCGAGGGTGATCACAACTTGTTGGCCTTGTAGGAACTCCGGGGCAAAGGGGTTTTCGATCACGTGGGCTGTGGCGTCGGCAGCGGAGAGGGTAATGGTGATCATAAAGTCAGTGGCCGCGAAGCCGAGGAGCGCGAGGACAAAAAGTTTGCCACCCCAGCGGGGGAGGAGCCTTTCCAACATGGCGATTGAGCCTTCGCCGCGAGGGCTTTCGCTGGCTACCCGGCGGTAGACGGGGAGTGCGCCGAGAAGTGTGACTGCAACCAGAACCATGGTGGCTAAGGGGGAGAGCAGACCGGCAGCGAGGGCTGCGATGGCCGGCTGGTAACCGAGCGTGGAGAAGTAGTCCAAGCCGGTCAGGCACATCACTTTCCACCAAGTCTGGGGCTTTTCCACGTGCTCGGGTTTGCCGTGTGGGCCTTGACCCTTCCGTCCGGAATCGGGGAGTCCTTCAAGGAGCCAATTGCGGAAGCGGAGTTTTTTGTCTCCGTACTGGGAAGGGTCGGCTGGTGGGCGGGTCAGGGTGGTCACGAGGGTTCTTTCGAGTGCGTGAGTGTTGCTTACTACTTGGAGCGTAGGCCCAGTTCACGCGCAGAATCCCCGGTTTTTATGGAACCTTTACGCGCAGTTATTCCGTTGGGTTCCGCAAGGCTGAAAAGATTTTTTCAAGCCGATGTAAAAATCGCGGTGCGTCAGACAACTAAGAGGGTGACGGGGCAGAGGCGCCTCGGCATCCACAAAGCACGATGTTCAGGATTGGGGAATCACCATGCATGCTTCAGGATTCACAAAGGCGGGGCTGACCAAGACAGGATTCACCAAGGCCGCGGCGGGGGCCGCATTGGTGTTGGCGCTGGCAGCTACCACAGCTTGTTCGCAGACACCGGTTGCGGGGTCTGCGGCCACGGGGGCGGCGCGTTCGACGGCGAAGGTCGCCGCTGACTCCTCGCTCACCTTAACTTCACTCACTCAAAACGTGGCAAGCGCAGCTCAGAAACCCACGGCACCTGCGTTGAAGACGTATACCTTCCCGGATGGTCATATTTCCTTTGCCTTCCCGGCGAATTGGCAGGTCCGGGCGGAACTTGGTCCAACGATTCCTGGTGGTCCGCTTGATTGTTATCAGGCGGTGTTGACTGATCAGCGGGGCAAGGAGATGGCGTTTATGGTCAGCGGTTTTTATGGGGACGGGGCTGCCGGTCCGGTTGATCGCCACGTTTTTGATTCTGCACCGGTCCCGGGCTTGGCGGACTTTGGCGGGGAACCTAGTTTTGGTTTTGTGCGTGACACCGTCCCAGGTGCGGGAGAGAACCTCTTGATGGACATTCGCCCGGCCGCTGAATTTCAGGACGGTAGCACTAGTGGCGGCAGTGGTCAGCTGGTACTGCCCAATGGTGTGGGAATCTTCCGCGCCAATGTAAAGGCCTCCGGGTTGTCATCCGACGGCGCGGTCAAGGCGTGGATGCGCAGCTCCGATTACGCGCAGCTCAAGGCGATGTTGTTGAGCGTAAGTTACCGGTAAAACTGCCAGTTCATAACGACGGCGAGTGGTCACGATTGGGGGGACCACTCGCCGTCGTTTTTTGTGCGGGCATTGAGGAAACGGTTGTGCGGGCCCACGGGAAGCTGAACGCGTAAACTTTTGGTGCACATTTGAAAACAAGAGCTGTATGATGGCAATCACAACCGACTGTGGTCGACGCTTTGATCCCACAGCACACGCGAAAGCAAACGCGAAGGAGAAGCGTTCCTTGGAAGAGCTACGCATCGAGACCAACGGCAACCTTGGTCCCATCGATTCAGCCCGGATCCCACGCTATGCGGGAGCAGCAACCTATGCTCGCTTGCCCCGCTTGGATCAGGTCACAAAAGCCGACGTCACAGTGGTGGGCGTGCCCTTTGACTCAGGTGTTTCATACCGCCCCGGCGCCCGATTCGGCGCCAACCACGTCCGCGAAGCCAGCCGTCTGCTGCGCCCCTACAACCCCGCGTGGGACGTGAGCCCCTTCGAAAACATTCAGGTGGCCGACGCCGGAGACATGGCCGTCAATCCGTTTAACATCAACGAGGCCATCGAAACCATCCAGCAAAACGCCCTAGACCTCACCGCGAGCGGCAGCAAGCTGCTAACCCTCGGTGGCGACCACACCATCGCGCTTCCTTTGCTCCGCGCAGCTGCAGAACGCGCCGGTGCCCCCGTGGCCATGCTGCACTTTGACGCGCACCTGGACACCTGGGACACCTACTTCGGTGCCGAATACACCCACGGAACCCCGTTCCGCCGTGCCGTAGAAGAAGGCATCCTGGACACCGAAGCCATTAGCCACATTGGTACCCGCGGTCCGCTGTACGGCAAAAAAGACCTCGACGATGATCACCGCTTCGGCTTCGGAATTGTCACCTCAGCAGATGTCTACTACCAAGGCGTGCTGGAAACCGTTGCGAAGGTCCGTGACCGAATTGGCAACCGTCCGCTCTACATCTCCGTGGACATTGACGTCCTTGACCCCGCGCACGCGCCCGGCACGGGAACTCCTGAAGCTGGCGGGATCACCAGCCGTGAACTCCTCGAAATCATCCGTGGCTTCCGCGGCATGAACTTGGTGGGCGCGGACGTGGTGGAAGTTTCCCCCGCCTATGACCACGCCGATATCACTGGTGTTGCTGCGAGCCACGTGGCCTACGAGCTAGTAACCCTCATGGCGGATAACGCTGTGGAAGGGGACCGTCACGGAACCCCCAACGGCTATGCGGCACAGGCTTTGGGTGGTGCCAAGTGAGCGATCAGCGTAACGGCGGCGATCTCGTCGTCGAAACTCTCGAAGCCCTTGGTGCCAAAACCGTTTTTGGTATCCCAGGCCAGCACGCCCTAGGTCTTTTTGACGCTATGGGCCGCGGAAATCTGCACTTCGTTTCAAGCCGGGTGGAAAACAATTCGGCGTTCGCCGCGGACGGTTATGCCCGTGCCACCGGCGAAGTGGGCGTCTTGTTCCTCTCCACTGGCCCCGGTGCACTCACTTCTTTGGCCGGTTTGCAGGAAGCATACGCCACGGGTGTTCCCATGGTGGTTATTGCCAGCCAGATCCCGCTCGAGGGCCTCGGCGCTCGCCGTAAGGGAATGTTGCATCAGCTTGATGATCAAAAGGCTTCGGCGGCGAACGTCACCAAAAGCCAGCGGCTCATCCAGCACGCCTCCGGTATTCCGTCCGCCATCCAAGATGCGTGGACTGAAGCGATCTCCTCCCCGCAGGGACCGGTGTGGATTGAGGTCCCGCAGAACGTTTTGTTGGATCCGATTATGGTCCCGCCCGTGGAAGATGCGCTCGCTGAAGCTGCCGACAACCCGCCCCGCATCGAGCTGGTCCGCGAGGCAGTGAAGTGGCTAGCTGAGGCCAAGCGCCCGGCGATCATTGCCGGTGGTGGAACCCGCCGCGGCCGTGCCGAGGCGTCACTGTTAAAGCTTGCCGAGAAGCTGGACGCCCCGGTTATTTGTACCCCCGGCGGCAATGGCGCGTTCCCGTGGAACCACAAACTTTCGCTGCAGTCATGGGTGGAGGACCGCCACATGACTGACTTGCTAGAAGACGCTGACGTCCTGGTGGTGATTGGTTCCTCGCTCGGTGAGGTCACCTCGAACTACTTCACCTTTGAGCCGCGCGGCCGGATTATTCAGATCGACGCCGAGCCCCGGGTGTTGGAATCCAACCGCCCCGGTTTGGGCATCCGTGCCGACGCTGGCCAGGCGCTATCCGCTTTGCTTGAAGCGCTCGACGGCGTGGAACCGGCCACCGCGGACTGGCACGGCCAAAGCGCCCAAGACTTGGTAGCTGACTCGCTCAAGCTGGTGAACGAGCGCCTAGAATCTCAGGACCTTGCCAAGGAACTGAAGTTTATGGCGGATATTCGCGAGGCTGTTCCGGCGGATATGCAGACCTTCTGGGATATGACCATCTCGGCCTATTGGGCTTGGAGCTGCTGGGACGCCCGTGAGGGTGAGTTCCACTCGGCCCAGGGTGCTGGCGGTTTGGGCTTTGGCTTCCCGTCCGCCATTGGTGGTTCGGTGGGCTTGGAGACTACGGGGAAGCCTTCGCGAGTCTTGGCGGTTTCCGGTGACGGCTCGGCCATGTATTCCATCTCCGAGTTGGCCACGGCTAAGCAGCACAATGTACCGGTCACTTGGCTGATTGTGGACGACGGCGGTTACGGCATCTTGCGCGAATACATGGTGGGTGCCTTTGGGCAGGCAACGGCCACTGAGCTAGCCCGCCCCGACTTCGTCAAACTTGCTGAATCCTTTGGTGTCCCGGCCGTCCGGGTGGCCCCGGAGGATGTTGGCCAGGCGCTCAAGGACGGTTTTGCAGCGGATGGCCCTAACGTCGTCGTAGTTGAAACCCTGCTCAAGATGTTCGCACCCACGCACCTCTAGATTCGTATCAATTTCAGCCCTCCGGAACTTCCCCAGCGGAAGTCCGGAGGGCTTTTTTGTGTGCACCGCAGCTCAGTTTTCAGGGCCAGTCCTTCGGAACCGTGGTGAAAATCCCCTGAATTCCGGGGCGGAGGATTTTTGGGGATCGTGAAAGTTGAGCTGCCGTGCACACTGTCCGGAGACTTGCGCTCTGTGAGGATTAACACTTTGTTTCCCTAGGCAACTATTTTGAGATATGGTTACTTATAGCAACTAACTCATTGAGGGGAACATGTCCGTCGCACCAGCCACCGCAGCCGAGCTCGTCAATCAGATCTTTGATCTTCAGCGCGCCCTGCGTTGCGTCACCATGGAAAACGCCAAGGGGCAAGAAGCCGGTTTGGCACTTCAAGGTGTCCTGAAGTTTATTGGCGAGGGCCAGACGCGCGCTACGCACTTGGCCGAGCGGTTGGGTGTGAGTGCTCCAGTTCTGAGCCGGCACATCGCCGAGCTGGAGGACATGGGACTAGTCATTCGCACCCCAGATCCGGCCGACGGCCGCGCCCAATTGCTCCGACTCTCACCTAAAGGCGAGCAAAAACTTGCCTACCTGGTGGAGCGTCGCGCAGCAGCACTGGCCTCCTACCTCGCGGACTGGAACGAGGACGACGCCGCGTCAACCGGCGCCATGATCAGCAAACTTACCGCCTCACTCCGGAAGTCCATTAAGGACCGTGAGTCAGGCACCACACACGAATCCAACACCTTGCAGGAGTCCATCAATGGCTAGCGTCATCGCCACCGCGCAACACGAGCGCGAACGCACCGGTGCCAAAGAATCGCGGCAATCAAAACGCCACGAACCCGGAGCGCCCATGTCCCACCGGCAGATTATGGAAGCCCTCACCGGGCTCCTTGCCGCATTCTTCACTGCCATCCTCAGCAGCACCATCGTGGCCAACGCGCTGCCAACGATTATGTCCGAGCTCAAGGGAACCCAGACGGACTTCGCTTGGGTTATTACTGCCGCCCTCTTGGCCAACGCGGCCACAACCCCCATTTGGGGCAAGCTCGCTGACCTGTTCGACAAAAAAGTTCTGGTCCAGCTGAGCATTGTGATTTTTGTGGGCGGCTCGGTGATGGCCGGGTTCTCCGAGAGCATCCCGTTCCTGCTGACCGCACGTGTGATCCAGGGTGTGGCCATGGGTGGTCTGACCGCTTTGGCTCAGGCAATCATCGGTTCCATCATCCCGCCGCGTGAGCGCGGCAAGTACTCGGGCTACATGGGTGCTGTGATGGCTGTTGGTACCGCCGGCGGCCCGCTTTTGGGCGGCTTTATTGTGGACAGCTCCCTAGGCTGGCGCTGGACGTTCTTTGTGTGTGTCCCGCTGGCTGTAGTGGCTTTGATCCTGCTGCAGATCACCTTGAAGATTCCGCACGTGAAGCGCCCGGCCAAGATTGACTGGTTGGGGGCACTCCTTTTGACCAGTGGCGTGAGCATTTTGCTGATCTGGGTTTCCTTCGCAGGCAAAGCCGATTATTACGACTGGTGGTCTTGGCAGTCAGCAGTCATGGTTGGTGGCGGCGTTTTGCTGCTTGCCCTGCTGGTCTTGGTTGAATCCAAGGTCTCAGCGCCAATCATCCCGCTCAAAATCATCTCTGAGCGCACCACCGCTTTGGCTATTATCGCTTCGATCGCCGTGGGTGTGGCAATGTTCGCTTCCTCGAGCTATTTGGGCCAGTACTTCCAAGTGGCCCGTGGTGCCACGCCTACTGAGGCAGGTCTGCTGACCTTGCCCATGATCGCCGGAAACTTGATTGGTTCGGTTTTCTCCGGCCAATTGATTAGTAAGTACGGCAAGTGGAAGCGATTCCTGATTGCCGGAACTCTCTTTTTGATGGGTGGTCTGGGTCTTGCTGGAACCATCGATCACACCACTGAGCTGTGGCTGGTGGGCATCTACACCTTTGTGTTTGGTCTGGGGTTGGGCATGCTCATGCAGAACCTGGTGTTGGCTGTGCAGAACACGGTTCAAGCCAAGGACATCGGATCCGCCAGTGGTTCCGTAGCGTTCTTCCGCTCCTTCGGTGGCGCGATTGGTGTGTCAGTTTTGGGTGCCGTGATGTCGAATCAGGTCAAGGATTTGGCTACTGACGGCTTGGCCAAGCTGGGGATTCACAACACTGGCGGCGCTGGCTCAACATTGGACATGAAGGACTTGCCTGCGCCCGTTGCCGAGGTGATGCGTAGTGCTTACGGTGACGCCACAGCGTTGATTTTTACGATCACTGCGATCATTACCGTCGTTGCTCTTATTGCCGTGCTCTTTATCAAGGAGAAGCCACTGCGCCGGACGGTGGACATTACACCGGAGGGCTCGTTGGAGGCCAACTCGGCTGCTGAAGCTGGAATGGTTTCACCCACGGAGAACCTGTCTACCGGTCAGTTCCCCGCAGTGGGGAACGCTAGTGGCTTTGATTCTGCTGCTGACTTGGACTCTGATCCCTTCGACCGGGACTTTGCCCGCAGCTTCGCTGACTTGCCCACTCAGGGTGGTTCCGGCGTCGAACTTTTGGCCCCTGCCGCAACCAAGGAACCGGCTGGTTCCGCTGCTGCGAGCGAGGCATTGGTTCGTAGCGTTCAGCAGACCCAGGAGTTGCTGGCCCGCCAGCAACTGCAGTTGAGCAATCTGATGACCGAGGTTCAGAACCAGTTGCGCGTTCAGCGCGAAGTTGCAGCTCAGCAGGAAGCGACGGCCGCCGAGCTGAGCCGGGTCAAGCGCAAGCTGGCTAAGGAGCGCAAGGTTCAGCAGGCTGCGGCTTTGTACCTAACCAGCAATGGCAAGCACTCCCTGCGTGCTGAGGATGTGCCGCACACGCCAGTTGACTAGTGTGCGTGAATAACTAAAAAGCATTCAGTGCCCGACGGCGGATCGCACCGCTGCCGGGCACTGTTGCGTTTGCGGACAGCTACCGTTTGAGGACAGCCACGCACCGCGCAGGCTCATTCGTACGGATGATTGTGCGGGAAAAACGTATCCAGTGTCGGCGGGTGACATTAGAGTAATTCCTATGCTCCTCACTCTCATCCGGGGCTACAGCAGGCCTTATGCCGGATTTATTGCCGCCGTTATTATTTTCCAATTGGCATCCACCATTGCAGCCCTGTACCTTCCCAGCTTGAACGCTGAAATTATTGACAAAGGTGTTTCCAGAGGAGACACAGATTTTATTTGGCGCACAGGCGGTGTGATGCTTCTGGTGGCGTTCGCCCAAGTAGCTTGCGCCATTGCCGGAGTGTACTTTGGGTCCCGGACTGCCATGACGGTTGGGCGGGATTTGCGCCGCGGCGTCTTCCGGAAGGTCACAAGTTTTTCGGCGAAGGACGTCAGCGTTTTTGGCGCCCCAACGCTGATCACCCGTGGCACTAACGATGTCCAACAAGTGCAAATGCTGGTTTTGATGGGCCTGAACTTTATGGTCTCCACACCGATTATGTGCATCGGTGGCATCATCATGGCGCTTCGCGAGGACCTCAGTTTGTCCTGGTTGGTATGGGTCTCCGTGCCGGTACTGGTGGCCGTGGTGGGTTACCTTGTGGTTCGATTGATGCCGCTTTTCCGGGCTATGCAGACCAAAATTGACCGAATCAACGGGGTGCTGCGGGAGCAGATTATTGGTATCCGAGTGGTACGTGCTTTTGTTCGGGAACCCTATGAGACCAAGCGGTTTGCCGCGGCCAACAAGGATCTGACAGATGTCTCGCTGAAGATCGGTTCGCTGTTTGTCCTGATGTTCCCGGCTATCGGGATGATCCTGCACCTGTCCACTGCTGCTGTTCTGTGGTTTGGCGGTCATCGAGTGGATGAAGGACAGATGGCTGTTGGTTCGCTGACAGCGTTTTTGCAGTACCTGCTCCAAATCCTGATGGCAGTGATGATGGGGACCTTTATGGCCATGATGATCCCACGCGCATCCGTGTGTGCGGACCGAATTGGTGAGGTACTGGACGTGGAGCCTTCCATTCATGATCCCGAACAGCCGGTTACTCCGGCCCAGTTGAAGGGGGTGGTGGAATACCGCAACGTCACCTTTGCGTACCCGGGTGCGGAGGAGCCTGTGTTGAGCAACGTGAGTTTCACGGCCAAACCGGGGGAGACGGTGGCGATTATTGGTGCCACCGGGGCCGGGAAGAGCACACTAATTTCGCTGCTACCTCGGCTTTACGATGTTGCCGAGGGCGAGGTGCTGCTGGACGGTGTTCCAGTAAATCAGCTGGATCGTGCGGAGATCACCAAGCGAGTGGCACTCGTGCCGCAGCGGCCATATTTGTTCTCGGGCACCATCGCCCACAACCTGCGTTTTGGTAAAACCGAGGCAACGGATGAGGAGCTGTGGGCGGCTCTCAAAGTGGCACAGGGTGAGAGTTTTGTCCGGGAAAAGAAGGATGGTCTGGCCTCACGCGTTTCTCAGGGCGGGACGAATGTGTCCGGTGGCCAACGGCAGCGCCTGTGTATAGCTAGGGCACTAGTGACGCAGCCCAAGGTCTACATTTTTGATGATTCATTCTCCGCCTTGGATGTGGCGACGGATCAGCGTTTGCGAGCTGCTTTGAAGCACAACACCGCGGATGCCACCACCATCATTGTGGCCCAGAGAATCTCTACCATCACAGAGGCGGATCAGATCCTGGTGTTAGATAAGGGCAAAATCGTAGATCGCGGCACGCACCAAGAGCTATTGGCTTCCTCCCCAACGTACCAAGAAATTGTTGAGTCCCAGATGAGTGTGGAGGAAGCAGCATGAGCGGGGAAAAGAAGGACGCCGTGACCTCCGTAGATCCTGAAGCAACCACCAGCCCGGCTGTCCCCTCCGAGGAGGACTTCGAAGAGGAAGAGTACAAACCCACAGAGGCCGACGGCGGCATGTTCGGGGATGTTCCGGCCAAAAAGGCCAAGAACTTCTGGCCCTCTGCCAAGCGATTGATGGGTCTGCTCAAGCCTGAGGCCATGGGGATTTACCTGGTGGTGGGCTTAGTGGTGGTTTCGGTGGTGCTCAACGTGATTGCCCCGAAGATTCTGGGCCAAGCCATGGACGTCATCTTTGGCGGTGTGATTGGAAAGCAATTGCCAGCCGATGCCTCCAAGGACCAAGTGGTTGAAGGGCTACGGGCTCAAGGCAATAACAACTTCGCGGACATGCTGGCCAAGATGGACCTTGTTCCTGGTGCTGGGATTGACTTCCAGAAGCTCACCATGCTGATTTCCATCGTGTTGGTGATGTACTTTGTGGCCAACATCTTCTTGTGGCTGCAAGGCTACGTGCTGAACCGGATTGTGATGAAAGTGATTCGGGAACTGCGCGATCGGACCGAGGAAAAACTTAATCGCTTGCCGCTGAACTACTTTGATACCCGCCAGCGCGGTGACGTGCTTTCTCGGGTAACTAACGACGTCGACAACGTTCAGCAGGGACTCCAACAGGCCTTCGCGCAATTGGTGAGCTCGGTTCTGACGGTCATTGGTATTGCCATCATGATGTTTATTGTGTCCTGGCAACTCGCTCTGATTGCCCTCATTGCCCTGCCGCTTTCGGGCGTTGCTGCGGGGATTATTGGAGCACGCAGCCAGAAGCTCTTCGCAGCCCAGTGGAAGAACACCGGTGATCTCAACGGCCAGATTGAGGAGTCTTTCTCCGGCCACGATCTGGTGCGTGTGTTTGGCCGCGATGAAGACATGTTTAAGAACTTCGAAGAGAAGAATGAGTCGCTCTACAAGGCTAGCTTTGGTGCGCAGTTTGTCTCCGGAATGATCTTCCCGGTGATGCAGTTCATCTCCTACCTCTCTTATGTGGGAATCGCCGTGGTGGGTGGATTGCGGGTTGCTTCTGGCTCCATGTCCTTGGGTGACGCCACGGCCTTTATTCAGTACTCGCGCGAGTTCAGCCAGCCTCTAGGCCAGATGGCCGGAATGGCTAACATGCTCCAATCAGGTGTGGCTTCAGCTGAGAGAGTCTTTGAGTTCTTGGATGCTGATGAGCAAGATCCGGAGACCGTCACAGAGAAGTTGCCGGCTAAGACTGACGGGCATGTGGAATTCCAGAACGTCTCCTTCAGCTACAGCCCTGACAAGCCGTTGATCGAGAACCTGTCCTTCAACGCCGAGCCCGGTCACACGGTGGCCATTGTGGGGCCAACCGGTGCCGGTAAAACCACCTTGGTGAATCTAGTGATGCGGTTTTATGAACTGAATTCTGGGGCAATCACTCTGGACGGTGTGGACGTCACTCACCTCAGCCGAGCCGAGCTGCGTTCCAAAGTGGGCATGGTGTTGCAAGACGCTTGGCTTTTTGGCGGGACGATTTACGACAACATCAAGTACGGCCAGCTGGACGCCACCGAGGCTGAGGTGATGGCTGCAGCTGAGGCAACCTTCGTTGACCGTTTTGTGCGGGCCTTGCCGGATGGTTACAACACCATCATTGATGAAGAAGGCAACAACGTCTCCGCTGGTGAAAAGCAGTTGATCACCATTGCTCGGGCCTTTGTGGCTAACCCGTCGTTGTTGATTTTGGATGAGGCCACCAGCTCGGTGGATACGCGTACAGAGTTGTTGGTTCAAAAAGCCATGGCGGCCTTGCGCACTGACAGGACCAGCTTTGTGATTGCGCACCGGCTTTCCACCATTCGCGATGCTGACACCATTTTGGTCATGGAGAACGGCAAGATTGTGGAGCAGGGCAACCACACGGTTCTTTTGGCCGCGAAGGGCGCCTACTACCGGCTCTACATGTCCCAATTCGCTGGGGCTGATGTTGAGGACGAGGTTGTGGACGACTCCACCGCAGTCCGCAGCTAAGCTCTTGACCTATCCGGCGTGGCTGTATTCAACAGGCGTGCCGGATAGGCTTGGTACATGAAGCTTGAAATTGCCGTTATCGGGGCCGAAGGTGCACGCATCGCGGCTGAGGGCGGAGCTGATCGAATCGAACTGTGCACGGTGCTCGAACGTGGCGGGATCACGCCGTCGGCCGGGCTAATGGAAGCAGCCCTCGAAGAAGTAGGCACCCGTACGGAAGTACACCCCTTGGTGCGCTGCCGGCCGGGAGACTTTTTGTATTCGGCTGACGATGTCCGCACTATGGAGCGCGAGGCTCGCCTACTTGCGAGCCAGGGCGCTCACGGTTTGGTGATTGGTGCACTGGCGCCGAGCGGGTTCTTGGATGTGAAATCAGTGCAAGCTATCGCCGATGCTGGGCGGTCAGTGAACCCGAACATTGAACTGACGTTTCACCGGGCCATTGACCAGTCACCAGATGCTTTGGCTGCTGTGGAAACACTCATTGACTTGGGCTTTACCAGGGTATTGAGTTCTGGACATGCCGCTAAGGCCGGCGACGGTGTCGGCACACATGAGCGGATGGTGCGTCGGGCTGCAGGGCGGCTGCAAATTATGGCTGGCGGTGGGCTGGAGGTCGCCGACATTCCCTTGATGCACCGGGCTGGTGTTGACGCAGTTCACTTGTCAGCGAAACGGATTTCCTCCACATTGCGGAACTCGGCGTTGTCCTTGGGCACCGCGGACGGGGAGGACCCCACGGCTTATATGCTCACCGATCCAAAAGTTGTCCGGGCGGCACGCGCCGCCGTGGACGCCGCAGGGTCCGTAAGGTAATACGGCCGTGGCGAGCAACGGAAACGTCACTTTTACCAGTGTCTCTTTGCGGATCCCGGACGCGGGTGACGCAAATCCGTTGCCGCCTGTGCAAGCTGCTTTGGCTCAGCCATACCGGATCGGAACCGGTGTGCCGGCGCAGTTGAGGGAGGCCACCGAGTACGGGCGGGTGGCAAATATTTACCCGTATTCTGTGCAGAGCGGGTATAGCCGGGAACTTCACACCCGTGACGTGCCCGCCGTCGTTCTTGAAAATAAGTACTTGCGTGCGGTGGTTTTGCCAACCCTGGGCGGACGCTTGTGGGAGCTGTTCCACAAGCCCAGCGGCAAACACTTGCTGCACACCGGAGATACGGTTCAGTTCGCTAATTTGGCCCTCCGTAATTGCTGGTTTGCCGGTGGGATCGAATGGAACATCGGCACCCGCGGCCATTCTCCGAGCACGTGTCAGACGCTACATACCGCGATCGTTGAGTTGCCAGATGGCCGGAACGTGCTGCGAATGTGGGAATTTGAGCGGCTGCGTGAAGTGGTTTTTCAAGTGGAATTGTGGCTGCCTGAGGACTCGGAAGTGTTGCTCTCTGCTGTCCGAATTCAGAACCCGAACGGCCACAACGTGCCCATGTATTGGTGGAGCAACGCAGCGGTTCCGCAGACCGCAAGCACCCGGGTGATCGCCCCGGCCGTTGAGGCCTACGGCAGTGACTACAGCACTGATATAAAACGTGTGACGCCTACCAAGATGGACTTTGGGGACGCCACGTGGCCGCAGAACAGCCCACACGCCGCGGACTATTTCTTTGACATTGCGCCCGGGCGCCGGCACTGGATTACCGCGGTTGATCACGACGGCGACGGGCTGGCAATGCTTTCAACTGGCCGTTTGAGGGGCAAAAAGTTGTTCGTTTGGGGGCAGGGTTCCGGCGGTCAACGGTGGCAGGAATGGCTTAGCCCAAGTGGCGGCCAGTATGCGGAGATTCAGGCAGGGTTGGCGCAAACACAATTTGAGCACCTGTCCTTGCCCGCGCACAGTTCGTGGTCCTGGGTGGAGGCCTTTGGGAACGCTGCGCTGGAATCTGTGCCCGCGCATTCGGCGGATTGGAACCAAGCGGTGGAGCACGCAAGTGCGCGGCTTGAAACGCTGATGCCCAGTGCCTCGATGGAAGCTGCGTTGGCCCAAGCGGAAGCTGGCTTTGACACGGCCCCCACGCACATGTTGCTGCGCGGTAATGCCTGGGGTGCGCTTGAACGCGAACGGCGGGCCGAGGCTTCCGGCGGCCGGGCCTGGGTGAACGAATCCGGTACACCGTTTGGTGACGTGGATGCTGATGACGAGGCGGCTCCATGGTTGCAGCTCTTGCGTAGTTCCCGTGAAGTTGCTTCCCCGGAGTTGGATGCCCACGAGCCAAGATTTACTGGGGCGGCAAGTTTTGTTTGCGGCAGCGATTGGGAAGAGCTGTTGTTGGCGGAAGGTAGTGCTGAGGCAATGTTCCATGTGGCAATAATTCGCCACGCCCGGCAGGAATTGGACACTACGGTTCAGATAAACAGTGCAGTTCAGATACACAGCGCAGTGCAGGCCTACGGTGCGGCATTGGAATTGAAGGAGTTGTCCCGGCGCTCTCAGGCCTTGGCGTTGCGCGGCAGGGGAGTGGCGTTACTGGGTCTGGCCGCTCAGGATCCGGAAGGAGCGGCAGCGGCGGAACGCATAGCGGAAGGTTTAGCTCAGCTCGAGGCTGCGTGCACGGTGGAGCCAGAAAATGCCTCGTTGCTTGTTGAGGCGATGACACTGAGCATTCGTCACCTCCGGCCCGAGGTGGCTTTGGCACTTTCTGAACGGGCGCCGTCGGACCTTAGCGGGACCGGGCGGCCCAAGTTCCTTCAAGCACTTGCCTTGGCGCGCCTTGGCCAAGCGGCCAAGGCGGCTCAGATTCTTCGCGACGGCGTTCAGATCCCGGACTTGCGGGAAGGCGAAGACGCAATCTCGGAGCTGTGGGAAGAAGTTTGCCCCCAGGTGCCCGTTCCGGCCGAGTACCGCTTCGCCATGCAGTAACTAAAACCGCAACAACTCAGATGCTCCCGCCCAGTGACGTTGCCGTAGGCTGAGTTCAGCCGCCGGGCCTGGCGCTACGGTCAGCTGCTCCTATGCCATCCCGGTCACAAACCAGCCGTAAAACGCACCATCAATGGAAGGAATTGCCATGAGGTCACGGAGCAAAAAGAAGGCGTGGAAAGATCTGAACGCGCTGCAACGAGCCGGCGTTGTGGTGATGGGAGGCGCGCAAATCGCTTTGTTTGTTGCCGCTCAAAAGGACATTAGCCAGCGCAGCGATGCCGAAATCCAGGGCAACCGTTGGGCGTGGCGGGCCGCCTGCCTGATCAACTTTGTGGGCCCAGTGAGCTACTTCCTCTTCGGCCGCCGGCCCAATAAGCGCTGACGTTCCCAATAAGCGCTGACGTTAACGCTTCGGGGAAACGGCAGCTTAAACAGCAACACCCCGCAGCTGACCGGAAGGGGAAAACGGTCAACCACGGGGCGTGCCTGGTGATGCAGGCGAGGCAGTTCTCACTGCCTCGCCGAGCCTCAAAGGCCAAGCCTAAAAGGCTGTGCGGAAATTACTCTGCGGGGAGCTGCAGAACCTGACCAGCGAAGACCAGGTTGGGATCGCTGATGGTGTCTGCGTTAGCGTCGGCAAGGAGCTGCCAGCCGCCCTTGATCTCAAGCTTGTCGGCAACCTTGGACAGGGTGTCGCCAGCCTTGAGTGTGTAGGTCTTTCCGCTGAGCGGAACCTGGGCTACGTGCTTAGCGGCCTGAGCCGGTGCAGCCTGAACTGCGGACTGGGCGGGAGCCACAGCCTGAGCCGGTGCAGCAGCCTGCTGAACCGGTGCACTCTGTACTGGTGCGCTCTGTACTGGTGCACTCTGTACGGTGGTGGTGGAAGCAGGTGCGGTGCCAGCGGCAGGAGCTGCGCCACTAATTCCCAGCTGGGCGGTGCAGGAAGGCCATGCGCCCCAGCCCTGTGCTGCCTGAACCTTGGTTGCTACAGCGATCTGCTGCTCGCGGCTTGCGTCAGCGGCGTTACCCGTTCCACCGTAGGCGGCCCATGTTTCCGGGCTGAACTGGAGTCCACCGGAGTAACCGTTGCCGGTGTTGATGGACCAGTTTCCACCACTTTCACACTGGGCGATCTGGTCCCAAGTGTTGGTGGGGGTTGCGGCGTTGGCGGCAGTTCCTGCCAGTCCTACGCCTGCGGTTGCGACTGCGGCTACAGCAAGTGAGCGGCGTGCGGCAGTGCGGAGAGTTGTCTTCTTCATCTAAAAAATGCTCCGAAAGGCCACCTGCGCTCGGTCCGTCCCCGGACGTCATTGCGCCACTGCCCGCCTCTGACAAATTGAGGTCATGTTTACGGTTTCCGCCGGCCGGGCAGTATCTGGTGGTGGCGGAACCTGGCATATGTCACTACCGGCTGCCGGCCCGTGATTTCACGAGTCCGGCCCGTTCGGCAGCTTTGTGTTTCCCGCTTTGCGGGTATCCATCAACGGTAAGGGAGGTCGCCGTCGTTATCAAATCGAGACAATGGGCGGTGGGTGCGGTTCGGCGTCAGGACGGGCCCGACGTCGGCGTGTCACCGGACGCCCGGGAGTGTCGCCGTCGGTGTGGGCTGGAAGGCCTCGGGAAAAGCTTAAGAGTTCGACGACGGCGGGTTGGCTGGCGCTTTTTGCCACGGCCAGCGGCCGGTGATTTCCAGCTCGAGGGAGAAACTGAGGAACGTCCGGATGAGCACAATGATGGCCAGGACGCCGACGCTTTCGAAGGTGGGGGTGACGGCGACGGTACGGATGATGTCCGCGGCAACCAACAGTTCAAGGCCAAGCAGGATGGAGCGGCCCAGGAGCTGGCGGTAGAGGCGGTAGAAGCCGAGTGGGCTAGAACCGGGGGTGGCTGCGAGCCTGCCGGGACGGTAACCGCGCAGGGCCATGGGGATGGAAACGATCGCTCCGAGGACCATTACCGCCACACCGGCGAAGTCCACCAAGCGCCCCACGGTCTCGATAAGGTGCTGAAAGTCCATGCCTGCCTCCACCTGGTTGGTTGTTCCCCATCGATCTTAGGGCGGGGTGAGCTTATGATGGGCGCATGTCTACGTTCGAAGTGAGCCGCAGCAAGCTAATTCCCGCCTCTGCTGAGGTCATTTTTCCTTTGGTGAACAGCTTTTATGAGTGGAGCAAGTGGTCGCCGTGGGAGAAGGTGGACCCGGAGATGCGCCGCGAATTTTCAGGCACGAATGTTGGTGTGGGTGCCAAGTATGCGTGGAGTGGGAACCGTAAAGCCGGCAGCGGGACCATGGAAATTGTGGAGTCTACTGAGCCGACCACAATCCGGATCCGGCTGGAATTTACCAAGCCCTTTAGGGCCGTGAATCCCACAACTTTTACCTTTGAACCTGCAGACGGCGGGACTAAAGTCACGTGGCGAATGACGGGGGAGAACAAGGGATTCTCAGCGTTGTTCGCCAAGCTGATCAACATGGACAAGTTGGTGGGCGGCGATTTTGAGCGCGGACTTGCTGACCTTGCCCTCGCAGCTAAGGATGCTAGCGGCGCTTAGCCGTACATTAGCGAACCGGGAGTCGTGAGCTTCTCACCGGTTTCGAGCCAGGTTTTTAGCCCCGAGAGGATCATGGACCAACCGCCGTAGAGCTGGTTATTTGCGTCCGCGCGCAATTCGCTGTGGGTGAGGACCAAGTGGCAGGAATCGCCCACGGGGGTAATGTCCCACGTGATTTTGGTGTAGAACTCCTAGATCATTTCCATGAGACGTTCCAATCTGGATGCGGGGCGAGCCAGTTGTTTCCACACCGTTTGCTGCCTAAGGCTAGCTGGCTGTGTCGCTTTTGGTGGGGCACTGGTTGAATGGCAGCTATGACTTCCCCGCTGGCGCTTGAGTTTGCTCGAAAGATCCGTGCACGCGAACAGGTGGTGGGGTACTGGGTGGTGTTGGATGCACCAGCGGCCACCGAGCGGATTGCCCGGCTGGGGTATGACTATGTTGCCCTCGATGCTCAGCACGGATTGTTGGATTATTCGGGCATTGTCCACGGCCTGATGGCTATCGACGCCGGCGCTGCGGCTCTGGGCATGGTGCGGGTTGAAGCGAATAACCTCACAGCTATTGGCAAAGCGCTCGACGCCGGGGCCGTGGGTGTGATTGTGCCGCTGATCAATACGGCTGAGGATGCCGCCACGGCTGTGGCTGCGGCAAAGTATCCGCCGTTGGGTGGGCGGTCTTATGGCCCGGTGCGGTCAGCCCTGCGGATCGGCCCAGTCCCGGCTGAAGCGAACGCTGCCACTCTGGTTTTTGCGATGATCGAGACCCCGGATGGCTTGGCGAACGTTGAGGAAATCTGTGCCACTCCCGGTTTGGACGGAATCTATGTGGGTCCATCGGACCTGGCGATCGCGGTGGGTGGGGCGTTCCCCGGAGACCCTGCGGTGGAGGCTGTGTTCAACGAGGCTCTGGCCCGGATTGCCGCCGCTGCAAAGGCTGCGGGTATTGCCGCCGGCATTCACACACTGTCCGGTGAGGTAGCCGCGAAGCGCTTGAGCCAGGGGTACACGTTCACCTCCGTGGCCTCCGATTTGGCGCACCTTGAGCAGGCCGCCAAGGAGCATTTGGAGAAGGCACGGGGTGACGGCGGAGTCTAAGTCCTGCCGTAGCCGCACCCGGTGCCGCCGCAGCAGACTTTAGTGCCACGGTATTTAGCGCCACAGTACTTAGTGCCCCAGCAGTCTTTAGTGCCCCAGTGATCTGGGACGACGGCGTTACCCGCCCGCCGTCGTCGGGCAAACAAAAACACTGAGCATCCCGCCGATGCGCACTAGCAGATGCGAAGTAATGGTCCGGTGACAGTGACAGTGACAGTGACAGTGACGGTGACAGTGTCTGCGTAGCGTACGGATCTACAGCCCGGCAACCACACAGCACCTTTGACGCTCACGTTTTGCTGCCCTTCCTGCCCACTTGCTGACCTTCCCGCCCAAACTCTGCGGCCCTAAACCCTGGAATCTAGGGGATTTTTTGCGGCGGTGGTACGGAAATCTCCGAGGAACTGGGCTGGACGGCCAAGTGCACCATTCAAGGAGGGTGGGAAACACTCAAGAAAAACACCAATCCATTCCGAGCGCGGTTACGAATGTCTTTTGCGAGGTCCTTCCGGATCACGTGAGTCGATGCGGACCAGGTACTCCGCACTACGGAAAAGGATTAAACGTCATGCGCACTTCACCCAACCGCTTGCTGGCGACCATCTTCGGCGCCGTCTACCTGTTGGTGGGCGTTCTCGGATTTTTTGTCACGAGTGGAATCGGATTTTTTGCCACAGAAGGCCGGAACCTGATCATTTTTGAGGTCAACCCGCTGCACAACATCATCCACTTGGCGATCGGCGGTGCTCTGCTTTTTGCAGGAATGACCTCCGTTGCCGTTGCTAAATCTGTTAACACCACCGTGGGTGCCGTCTACTTGCTGGTTGGAATTGTTGGTCTGTTCCTGACCTCCTCCGCGTTGAACATCATTGCGCTCAACGGGGCGGACAACGTTCTCCACTTGGCTAGCGCACTCCTGCTCTTGGCGGTGGGTCTCTCTCAGGACCGGGCCGTAGCAGCTCGCACAGCCTAGAGATGACTACCTTCCACGCTGCCGGTGCAATGGCTGGCACGGCAAAGCCACTGGCAAACGCCTCTAAAGACCAGGACTCCTCCGGAACCCGTGAATCTTCAGAGAACCGCGGCGAGCTGACCGGCATGTATGTAGGCCTCGCTGCTGTGGGTGTGGCTTCTTTGGGGTTTGCCGCAGCCTCGAGTCTTGCTGCCGGCGCCGTCCGTGCGGACGGTCCGGCGGCGTGGTGGGGGTGGACCGCGGCGATACTGGCCTCAGTTTGGGCGGTAGCCGCCGGGATTTATTCGGTAGCCGTTTTTCGCAGCGGCCGCCTTCCCCAAATTGTGCCGGCCCTCCGGTTATTGGTATTTGCTGCTGTTGTTCACTTGGCAACACTTGTTGTTTGCGTCTGGGGAGTGGCCGATGGGTCACGGCACTTAGACATAACAGTGGGTTCGCTGCTGGTTCTGGAACTTTCGCTGTTGGCCGTGATCGGTTGGCAACGTAATAGGACCTTTCGGCTATCGCGTGAATCCAATAATGGCCGAAATCGACCTGCGTTTGTGGTGCGTGGAGTGATGTTCGTGGCGTCAATTGTGGTGGCATCTGTAACCACTGTTGGCTTGGCGGCATCTACCGCTGGGGAATTCGCAGTCCCGCACGGCGAGCACGGCACCAGCGGGGAACACGGCACCAGCAATCTTGAACGGCTAAACAATTCTGGTCACCATCACTAAATCAAACAAATCTAATCGCGCAGCTAATCCGATTAAAGTTTTTTGAATCTTTCCAATCCACACCAGCCGTTGTTCCGAATTACTTTCTGACAGCCCGAACAGCCCCCGAAACTATTACTTATGAATCGGTGGCAAGGGAAGCCCGCGGAGACCTTCCGCTTTCCACATATGGAGAATCGTTATGAACGTTTTCAAGTCTTCCACCACCCGCAAGAGCCTCAGCCTTGGTTTGGGAGTTCTCGCAGTTACGGCAATGAGCCTCACGGCTTGTGGCGGTAGCACCACTACTTCACCGTCGACGTCGAGCGCCCCAGCCTCATCTGCTGCATCCTCACCGGCTGCAACTTCTGACGCAACCACTCCCATGGCCGCCGCAGGCGACATGGTTGGTTCGGGCTGTGCTGCATACGCCGCTGCTGTCCCTTCAGGTTCAGGTTCTGTAGCCGGCATGGCCGCTGACCCGGTAGCCACTGCAGCTTCCAATAACCCGTTGCTCAAGACCTTGACCGCAGCTGTTTCCGGCAAGTTGAACAAGGATGTCAATCTTGTGGACACCCTGAACTCGGGCGAATTCACCGTCTTTGCACCTGTTGATGACGCCTTTGCCAAGATTCCTGCGGCAACCATCGATGGTCTCAAGACCGATTCCAAGACCTTGACGTCCATCTTGACGTACCACGTAGTGCCCGGCCAGCTTTCCCCGAGCCAGGTTGATGGTACCCACAAAACTGCCGAGGGCAGCGAGCTGAAAGTTACCGGCAGCGGTGACAACATCATGGTCAACGGCGCCAAGGTGATCTGTGGTGGAGTGAAGACCGCTAACGCCACGGTTTACCTGATTGACTCCGTCATGATGCCCCCGGCAATGAAGTAACAACACCAGCAACACGGATAACAAGGGATGGTTACATGGGCTCAGAGCATGACAGAGTAGACGTCATGCGAGTGCCCTGGCTGCGGACCGTGGAGCCTCTGGACCCACCGTCGCACGAAGAACTTATCCGCCTCGTCGCCCAAGGCGACGAGGCGGCCTTTTCCGAACTTTACGACGCGGTCTCGGCCCGAGTTTATGGCCTAGTACATAAGGTGCTTCGGGACCCGTCACAGAGCCAAGAGGTTACTCAAGAAGTTTTCTTGGACGTTTGGACTCAGGCTGCACGCTTCGACGTAGACCGTGGCAAAGCGATGGCTTGGATTTTGGTAATTGCCCACCGGAAGGCGGTTGACCGAGTCCGTGCAAGCCAAGCAAGCCGGGACCGGGATCTCCGCGAAGGCGTTAAGGAGTATCAAGCGAGTTACGACGACGTCGCTGACACGGTTGAAAATAGTCTTGAGGCGGAACGCGTCCAGCAGGCACTCGAGACGCTGACGGATTCACAGCAAGAGGCCATCCGCCTGGCTTACTATGGCGGCTATACGCATCAAGAGGTGGCGCAACTTCTGGACATTCCGGTTGGAACCGCTAAAACAAGAATTCGTGACGGCATGATCAGGCTACGAGACCGGTTAGGGGTGGCGTAATGGAACAACAATTACATCTACTGACCGGGGCGTACGCGCTCAATGCCCTTTCTGACACCGAACGCAAAGAATTTGAACGCCACGCGCTGGCCAATGAGGATACGCAAGAAGAGATTCGCAGCCTCAGCCAGGCTGCCGCCTTGTTGGCCTACGGTGCACCGGCCGAAGCTCCGCCTGCGGAGTTGAAAGCCACGCTGATGGCGACCATCCGCAACACACCTCAGTTGTCGGCGTCGGACGTTGTTCCGGACCTCAATACAAAGCGTGAGTCCGTACTCCGCGGTGACGTGCGGAAAGGTACGACGCCGAGTTCCCGGCTTTCCGGTGCTCCTCGCCGTCGTTGGGTGCCAGGGGTAGCGGCTGCTGCCGCTTTGGTGGTTTTCGGTGGTGCCGGTGTGGGTGGCTGGGTGATCGGTCACAACACTGGTCGACCGAGTGCAGACCAGCAGGCTCTGGAGCAACGCTTGGCCTCTGAACAAGAGCAACAGGCGTCAATGCTGGCCATTATGGGAGCCCAAGATGCGAAGGTTTCCACAGCCAAAGTGGGGCAAGGCACTTTAGTGACAGTAGCTACGTCCGGGCAAGTGAACCGGGCCGGGGTGATGGTCAAGAACATGCCGGCTCCGCCTGAAGGAAAAGCCTACGAGCTGTGGTTTATTAGCGACAAGGGTGCCGTGGCTGCGGGTTTGATGAAGGACTCTGGTAGCGCGTCAAGCTTCCAGATCTTGGACGGTTCTCTGGACGGTGCCACGCACATTGGTATTACGGTGGAGCCCGCTGGCGGTTCGGTCCAGCCCACCACCACGCCCATTTTGCTGCAGCCGGTTTAGTCCCAAACTGCTTGCTTGAACCTGCGCTAAAGAAGCGGCGCTAAAGAAGCTGCGCCCCATTCCAATCCGCAGAGCTTCCGGTTCCGAAGTACAGAGCAATAAAGCGTTCCGTTTTTACGGGGCGGCATCTGACTTTTGGCGAGGAGCACGTGATGGGAACGCGCAATAACAACCCCACAAACGGCCATTTCTGGACCCGTGTTCGGGGCAAGCTGTGGCCGGGTCTTGGTGGCATTATTGCTGCCGGTTCGCTCTTTGCTGTGGCTCAACTTTTGGCGGCTTTTGTGGGGCCACGTTCCTCCCCACTCACTGCCGTGGGGGCCGCGTTTATTGACTTCACTCCGGCATGGCTAAAGAACTTCGCGATCGATACGTTTGGCACCAATGACAAAGCGGTGCTGCTGTTCTCCATGATGATCGTGGTGGTGATTCTGGCCGCTGTTGCAGGCGTTTTTGCCGTGAAGCGGTTGGTCATCGGGGCAGGAATGGTGGTGGCTTTCGCGTCGGTGATGGGTACTTGCATCATCACCCGCGCTGGTGCCATGCTGACGGACTTGTTGCCGCTGCTGGTGGGAACCGTGGTGGGACTAGCAGTGCTGCGTTACTTGATTCGAGCGCTTTCCGCCAAGATCTCAACAACGAGCAACTCTGCTGGTACCCCGAAAATCCAGGCTGAAGGCGCTGCGGTTCTGCAGCCAAGCAGACGCACGTTTTTCGTAAGGTCGGCCATGGTGGCGAGTGCCGCCGTCGTCGTTGGTTTTGGTGGAAATCTGTTGGCCACTGCCCGCAATGCCGCCCGTCAGGTGCGGGACGCGCTGAAACTTCCGGCCGCAAAGCGGGCGGCCCAGGCGGTGCCGGCAGGTGTGCAGGCGCCCGTGAAGGGTGTGACGCCCTTTGTTACACCCAACGCTGACTTTTACCGCATTGATACTGCACTGGTGGTCCCGGAACTTGATCCGAGTACGTGGGAGTTGCGGGTGCACGGGATGGTGGAGAACGAGTTCACCATGACCTTTGATGAGCTCCTGGCCACCGATCTGGTGGAGTCCTATGCGACCTTGACCTGCGTATCCAATGTGGTGGGTGGAAACTTGGCCGGAAATGCTAAGTGGCTTGGCTACCCGCTGCGTGAAGTGCTGGCCCGTGCCAAGCCCAAGGACGGCGCGGACATGGTGCTTTCTACTAGCTCGGACGGCTTCAGCGCGTCAACGCCGCTGCCGGTACTTCAGGATGACAGGGATGCCATGTTGGCTGTTGGTATGAATGGCGAGCCGTTGCCCTTGGAGCATGGCTTCCCGGTTCGTATGGTGGTGCCGGGTTTGTATGGTTTTGTCTCGGCAACCAAGTGGGTAGTGGACTTGGAGGTCACCACCTTTGCTGAAAAGGAAGGGTACTGGACCTCGCGCGGATGGTCTGATCATGGACCCATCAAAACTGCCGCCCGTGTTGAAGTACCTAAGGCTTTGGGCCGAGTACCGGCGGGCAAGGTGGGTATGGGTGGCACCGCCTGGGCGCAGCGTAGAGGAATTTCTAAGGTGGAAGTTCAGCTGGACGGCGGGACGTGGGAGACGGCAACGCTGGCAGCCGAGCTGTCGGTAGATACCTGGCGTCAATGGTCCTACCAGTGGGATGGTGCTGAATCAGGCTCGCACAATGTGCGGGTCCGCGCTTACGCCGCTGACGGCACTCTTCAGGAAGAGAAGCAGGCGCCGCCGCAGCCAGACGGTTCCAGCGGATGGCACCAAATTACGTTCACTGTGGAGTAGTCAGCTGCCGGACAGCAGCTCCCTGGAGTGCGAGCTGTTCCCCGGGTTCCCACCGTGCCAAAAGACCCTAGTCCCTGGTCAAGCTAGCCGCCTAGGATGTGAAAACCATGCAGGGCCAAAGCGTTGTGGATTCCGCACAGCACCCCTGCCAGATGGGTCCCCCGCTAGAAGGAAGAAACATCATGAAGGCAGCACGTTTCCACGCTCGCAAGGACATTCGTATTGAGGACATCCCGGAGCCGGAACTTCGGCCCGGGGCGGTGAAGATCAGCGTTGCGTGGTGCGGTATCTGCGGTACCGATCTCCACGAATTTTTGGAAGGCCCCATTTTCTGCCCGGCGCCCGGGCATCCTCATCCGCTGACTCATGAGGAATCACCAGTGACTTTGGGGCACGAATTTTCCGGGACCATCACGGAGGTCGGGGAAGGGGCGACGGGTCTGAGCGTTGGTGAGAACGTTGTTGTGGAACCGTATTTTGTGGATGGTGACTGTGACATGTGTCAGGCAGGTAGCTATCACTTGTGCCGGCAGATGGGGTTCATTGGGCTTTCCGGTGGTGGCGGTGGGCTCAGCGAGAGGATCGTGGTGGATGCGCGGTGGGTGCACCCGATTGGGGACATTCCGCTGGATGAGGCTGCGCTGATTGAGCCGCTGTCCGTGGGGCATCACGCGGTGGCGCGCAGCGGTGTGAAGGCTGGTGACACGGCGCTAGTGGGTGGCTCGGGACCAATCGGGCTGCTGACCGCCGCGGTGCTTAAGGGCATGGGCGTGACAACGATTATCAGCGAGATCAGTGAGGCTCGTAAGGAGAAGGCGCTCTCCAGTGGTGTGGCCGATTATGTGCTGGATCCGAGCAGGGAGAACGTGCCGGAGCGGGTGCGGGATCTGACCGGTGGGACGGGTGCCGATGTGGCGTTCGAATGCGCCGGAATGAATGCCGTGTTGGACACCATGTTGGATGCTGTCCGGCCCGGTGCCGTGGTGGTGAACGTGTCCATTTGGGGTGCCCCGGCCACCATAGACATGCAGAAGCTGGTGCTCAAGGAGATCGACCTGCGCGGCACCATCGCCTATGTGCGCGACCATCCCGCGGTGATCAAACTGGTGCAGGACGGCAAGGTGGACCTCAAACCGTTTATCACCGGCCGGATCGCGCTGGATGACCTGGTGGAGCAGGGTTTCGACATCCTGATCAACCACAAGGACACAGCGGTGAAGGTGCTGGTGCACCCGTAGGGTTTGGTTTTGGTTTTGCCTTGAAGGGATAACGACGACGGCGGGCCAGGTTGGGTGGGGACCTGGCCCGCCGTTGTTGGGTTTTGCGCTAGTGACCCACTGGAGTGACCAGTGGCCGGCCTTCCTCAAACGCCCGAATGTTCGCCACCACTAGTTGAGACATGGCCTCACGTGTTTGCCACGTGGCACTGCCAATGTGGGGAGTAATGACCACGTTGGGCAGATTTTGCAGCTGGGCTGGGACGTGGGGTTCGTTGGCGAAAACGTCCAGCCCCGCTCCACCGAGCTCGCCAGCGTGAAGAGCCTTAATCAGCGCCGCTTCGTCCACCACCGAGCCCCGGCCCACGTTGATCAAAAAGCCGTGGGGGCCGAGGGCGCGAAGGATCTCTGCGTTGACCAAGTCCTTTGTGGCGGCGCCGCCTGGAACACAGATCACTAGCGCGTCAGCCCAAGTCGCCAGCTCCACGAGCGATGGCTCAAATTCGTAGTCAACGGAAGGTTTGGGCTGGCGGGAGTAGTAACGCACCGGCATATGGAAAGCCGCAGCTCTGCGTCCGATCGCCTCGCCGATCCGACCCATCCCCACAATACCTAGCCGCGAGCCGGACACCTTGTGCGTCCACGCAAAGCCACCATTTGTCCACGCTCCGGACTCAAGGAACCGCTGAGCTGCCGGGATCTGGCGCGAGACTGAGAGCAGCAGCCCCATTGCTAAATCCGCCACGTCTTCGGTCAAAACTTCCGGGGTGTTGCTCACTTGGACACCATGATCGGCCGCTGCCAGCACATCGATTCCGTCATAGCCCACACCAAAATTCGCAATCAATGCCAGGTTCGGCAGTGACTGTATCCGCTCCCGTGACACGGTGTCCTCACCGTTGGTGAGCAGGATACGGAATTCGGGTGCACGGGCTTCGAAGTCAGCGGGGGAGAGGGCATAAAAATCCACAATTTCGTGGTCTTGGCGGAGCGCCTCGAGGAGCATGTCCGGGACGGGGGCGTGTTGGAGAAGGGGGCCCCGGTGCCCTTCCTCGAGGGGAAGGGCACCGGTGTTGGGAGTCATCGCTTAGATACCTCATCTGTGGCGAGTTGAGCGTGTGAGTCCAGATCAACTGGAACAACTGGTTGATTGTGTGATCGGTGGTTGCGGGTGATGATGCGTCCCAGAATGCCGCCGAGGATGAGGGCTGCTGCGATGAGCAGTAGTCCGCCGTTGTAGTTTCCGGTGCTGTCCTTGATGGAGCCGAGGATGGGTGGCAGGCCAAGTCCAGCGAATTGCGCCACGGTGTTGATGACGGCGATTGAGGCTGCTGCTGCAACGCCAACGATCTTCTCGGTGGTTACTGCCCAGAACACCGGGGTCAGAGCGAAGGTGAGGCCCACTGCAAGGATTAGCAAGATGTACGCCAGCAGGGCTGGGGTGTAGGGGGCAAGAGCCATGCACACTCCGGCTGCAATGAGGGGGAATGCGAGGTGCTTGGAACGTTCCCCGGTCCTGTCTGAGCTGCGGCCGTTGAAGTACATAAAAACGATAGCGGCCAGGAACGGTACCGCGGAAAGCACACCCACTAGGACGCTGCCTGAGTTGGGGACCATGCCCTTGAGGATCAACGGCATAAAGAGTGTGACGCCAATGGTGCAGAATGCTTGGAACAGCCACACCGCGGAGAGTCCCAGTACGGTGCGGTTTGCAATGGCTTTGTACCAAGGAACGTGGACCCCAATGGTGGCGGTGCCGCGTTCGGCGTCGAGCACTGCAACGAGGTCATCGGCTTCTGAATGGGACAGCCAGGGAGCCTTGTGCGGGTTGTCCCGCATTACAAAGAGGATTACGACGCCGAGGATCACCGCCGGGATACCTTCGATGAGGAACAGCCAGCGCCAGCCGCTGACGCCGAGGATTCCGTGCAGGTTCAAGATGGCGCCGCCCAGCGGGAGGCCAATGACTGAGGCGCCCACGGAGCCCATGTAGAAGAAGGACATTGCGCGGGCACGGTTGGCTTGCGGGAACCACTGCGAGAGGTAGTAGATGATGCCCGGCGCGAAGCCGGCTTCAGCTGCACCTAGAAGTAGGCGCAGGGTGTAGAGCTGCCACGGCGCCTGGACCAGACACATCAGTGAGCTGACCAGGCCCCAAGAGATCATAATGCGGGCAATCCAGATGCGTGGACCCACTTTGGTCATCAGCAGGTTGGAGGGCACTTCGAAGATCAGGTAGGTGATGTAGAAGACGGAGACACCAACGCCGTACATGGTGGCAGTCATTCCAAGATCGGCGTTCATCTGGAGGGCCGCGATGGAGATATTCGTTTTGTCCAGATTGGCGATGAAATAGCAGATGATCACCAGAGGGATGATCTTCAAATTTAGTTTGCGCAGAATAGACGGCGCGAGGGTTGCACTCATTAAGTCACCTCGTTGTGAGAAGTTGGGAAACGCATTGTGTGATGGGAAAGCGGTTAAAGCTGGGTCACCATTCCGCAAAGGAGCCGTCAGCGTGACGCCATACAGGGTTGCGCCAGCGGTGGCCTTCTTTGGCCCGCTCCTTGACGTATTCCTCGTTGATGTCCACTCCTAGGCCCGGCCCGGAAGGGATCTTGACCATGCCCTCGGCGTAGTCAAAGACGCTGGGGTCTTTGATGTAGTCCAAGAGGTCGTTGGATTTGTTGTAGTGAATTCCTAGGCTTTGTTCTTGAATCACCGCGTTGTAGCTGACGGCGTCCACAGCAAGGCAGGCGGCCAAAGCGATAGGTCCCAGTGGGCAGTGAGGTGCCAGTGCGACGTCGTACGTTTCTGCCATTGCTGCGATCTTGCGGACTTCTGTGATCCCGCCGGCGTGTGAGAGATCGGGCTGGATGATGTCCACTACGCCTGACTCGAGAACGTGGCGGAAGTCCCACCGTGAGAAGAGGCGCTCGCCCAAAGCGATGGGAGTGGAGGATTCACGCAATACGTCAGCGATGCCGTCAACGTGTTCGGAGAGGACTGGTTCCTCTACGAACATCAGGTGATACGGCTCCAGCTCTTTGAGTAGTACGCGCGCCATGGGCCGGTGGACTCGTCCGTGGAAGTCCACACCGATGCCAATGTTTGGGCCAACAGCCTCGCGGATTTCGGAGACGTTATGGACCACTCGTTGAACTTTGTCCCAAGTGTCTACGTACTGAAGTTCTTCAGGGCCGTTCATCTTTACGGCGCTAAAACCACGGGCGACGGCGTCACGCGCTTGCGCTGCTGTCTCGCCAGGGCGGTCGCCGCCAATCCAGGAGTACACCTTGATGGAGTCGCGCAGTTTGCCGCCCAATAGTTCGTGCACGGGGACACCGAGTGCTTTGCCTTTGATGTCCCAGAGGGCTTGGTCTAGTCCTGCGAGGGCGGACATGTGTACGCCGCCGCCGCGGTAGAAGCCGGAACGGTACATCACTGTCCAGTGGTCTTCGATGTAGCGGGGGTCCTTGCCAATCAGGTAGTCGGCGAGTTCGTTCACGGCTGCTGCAACGGTGGCAGCGCGGCCTTCGAGTACTGGTTCGCCCCAGCCGATGACCCCGGTGTCTGTCTCAACTTTTACAAAGAGCCAGCGCGGCGGGACGGTGTAGGTGGTGATGGATTTGATCTTCATTGATAGCTCATCTTTCGGAAGGGCTGGGGGCTAGGCAGCCGTGTGTGTGGTCCAAACGGTGACCAGCGAAGCTGCACGTTCGGCAATCTCATCGATGGAACGCCCCGGTTTGTAGAGCCAGGAGCCCACGCCTGCCCCTGCGGCTCCTGCTTGCAGCCACGTGCCGAGTGTCTGCTCATCAACGCCACCCACGGGCAGTAGTTGTGTGCCAGCTGGAAGGACGGAAGACCATGCCTTCATGCCGGCGATCCCCACGGTTTCGGAGGGGAAGATCTTGAGGGCTGTGGCGCCAGCGCTGAGTGCGGCGAAAGCTTCGCTGGGTGTAGCCACGCCGGGGTAGCTGGCCAAGCCAGAGTCAACCGTGGCGGCGATGACCTCGGTATTGGCGTTGGGGGAGACGATGAGCTGGCCACCGGCGGCTGCAACGTCGGCTACCTGCGCGGGGGTGAGGACGGTTCCCGCGCCCACCTGAATGTCTTGGGGTAAGTCTTTGCGGAGTAGGCGGATGGACTCTAAGGGGTTGGGGGAGTTGAGGGGGACTTCTAGGGTGCGGAAGCCTGCCTCGTAGAGGGCACGGCCCACGGCGGGGGCTTCTTCGGGTGTGAGGCCGCGCAGAATGGCGATCAGGCCAGTGAGAGTGGAAGGCATTGTGATCCTTATGCGAGGTGAGCGGAGATGCTGGCGAAGTTGTTTGGCAAGAGGCCCCAGGCGCGGGCAATGGCGCGCAAACCGTCAAGGGCAGTGTCCTCGAGGAGCGGGACATGGACGCCCTGGGCTGCTAAAGCTCGCTGGTAGAGCTTGCCGAGGGGACCGTCCGCGCACAGCGCCAGAGGTACTCCGGAGTCAGGCCGGGTCCGGGGCAGCATGGCGGCTGTCTCGTCGCCAATGAGCAGGCCAGACAAATATGAGGGGATGCTGCTGGGCGCAATTTCGCCGGATAGGTACCGAGTGCGGGCGCTGAAGAGGCGGGCGGCGAACGGCTGGTCTGGATGAGTCAAGGAGTGCGTTACTCCGGAATCAAAAGCGCCGAAATCTGTTGTTGATGTGGTGCGCAGGAGCTTGCCGGCGCTACGTGTGGGATCGCCCAAAATGGTGGCGTCCAAAAGCGCGGCATGAAGTTCACCCGTCATGGCCGTGGCAAAGTCGACGATCTTGCCGTTGGCTACTTGAAGCCACTTGGTGTGGGTGCCGGGAAGGATGAAGTTCGCTTCCGTGGGGTTTCCTAGGCGGGCCAGAGCTCCGAGGACTTGAGTCTCTTCACCGCGAATCACGTCCGAGGCTCCAGTTGCGTCCGGAGACGTTTTGAGGCCTGGGACGATCCTCACTGAGGGAGAGGTATTGAGAACGGCAGTCGGTTGTAAGGCCATGGCATCAGCTGGCAGAGGTAGGTCAAGGCGAGCGGCGGTTGTCCAGCCGCCGTCTGCGCCAACCATGCCGCAGGCCAGTGCGGGTACACCGGAGGCACCCAGCTGTTCGGAAACGGCGGACAAAGCTTCGGCGAAGGCTTGCGCTGGTTCATGCCCGTTGGTGATGGCGCGCTCGCCGACTGCTCGGAGACCATCGCGTGAGGTAGTCACGGATAGAACGGTTCCGTCCTGGTCTAGTGACCAAGCACGGAGCGAGGATGTGCCCCAGTCAAGGGCCACCAGCGCGGGCTGTCCGGGAGATTCGAGGTGATGCATGCAATGAAATTAGGTGTCCTGTCCCACATTGTTCAACCAGTTCCCATATAGTGGGACGTATGGAATTGATGCCAAAGTCAGAGTCGACGCCCAAAGGCGCCCAAACGCTGCTGAACGGATTGTCACTGATTCACCTTGTTGCTGGTGGCGCCAAGGAAGCTACTGAGTTGCAGCGGGTTACTGGTCTGCCGCGAAGTACGGTGCATCGGCTCTTGCAGGCTCTGAAAAGCGAAGGCTACTTACGGGACACCTCGGCCGGCCTGGCCCTTGGAGCAACGTTGATTGAGCTTGGATTTAGTGCGCTGGCCTCTAATCCGTTGGCGGCCGTGGCAACGCCGCATCTTGAATTGTTGGCAGACCAGGCACTAGATACTGTGCATCTTGCCGTAAGGGATCATGGCTCGGTGCTGTATCTGGTGAAGATCCCGGGACAGCGAGGCGCTGAGATGCGCTCGCGGGTTGGCCTACGGATGCCGCTCACGCGTACTGGTATTGGCAAGGCGCTTTTGTTGGACGACGACGAAGGCGCGTGGGTGGAGCGCTGGCGCTCTGAGACTCCTGCGGATGAGACGGCTGCTTCGCCCGCAGCCCGCCAGGCCGGGGCTAAAGCCGAAGAGGACTTTGTTGCCCGGATGGCTCACTACCGTAACGGTGCTTACTCGTATGACATGGAGGAAAACGAGCCAGGCATCCGGTGCGTGGCTGCGCCCGTCCGTGATGGTTCCGGGTCCATTGTTGGGGCCATCAGCGTCTCGGCAACCGCGCCGTACATGCCAGCGAACAGAATGCGAGAACTCCTCAAACCTGTGCAGGGTACTGCGGCTGCGATTTCGAGGGAGATGGGGTTCCGGGCGGGGCGGTGACATTAGGTTCCAAGACTTGGGGTAGTTTTGCGGCTGCGCGTGAGTCAGGATGCTGATCACCTCAACCGGCGCCTGGGCCGCCGCGTGGCAGATCATGAATTTTGGTGCCTTCGCCACGAGCGTGACGAATCGGCGCCGTCAAAACCCTGCTCCATGCACAGTGTCGATAGACCTAGCCAGCAGCTTCACTCGCTGCTCCACGCTGAATCCGGCGGGAGCAGACACTTTAAGGCCTCGATACGGCACTGCTTGCCCTTCGGGGAAGGGTTTCTCCAGCATGGTAGCTATGGAACTGATGTGTCGAGATGTCAGAAGCGATGATGATTCCACCGGCGCTGGAGGGAGGTGAGTGTCATCCCATGCGCCACCGAACTCAGTGACCCTGTCTGAGCATCCCGAGAGTATGAACCCAGCCAATACGCGCGCTTCGGCGGCTCGTTCCGCATGACGTTGCGGTGCGCTTGTGTCGCGATTTTCAATGACGGAACGGGCCCAATTTACAGAAACACCAATGCCGCTATCAGCTGCAACAACGGCTTCGATTTCCTGTTCAAACTGCATGAAGCCCTTGACAGGGAGCCGCGCATTGGATGTTGCGTCGCAGTGTTCCAACACGGGCAACGCGCCATCCCAGTCGTATTCGGCCAATTGTTGGAGCGAGCTGGTCAGGGCGGCGACTGAACTAGGAGACGTGTCAATCAAGTCCTCAGCCGAGAGCCTGGGAGCGCTGTACAAATGGACTGCGCGGACTGCCTTGCGGCCCAGAACCTTATTCAAAGTCCGTACTGCCTCGGCGGCTGAGGCTGCTCTTGCAAGTGCAGCTTTGCGGCCCGCCGTCACTTTAGATGCCAATCCAAACGCAGGCGAGACGAGCCTATCCATTGTGTCTGGAATGGTGGTCAGGACGTAGTCGAAGTCGGCTGGCATGTGCCGGAGTTGATGAAGAAACCAATCGCCGTCGTACTTGTGAAGCTGTCCGGATGCGTAAAACGGAATCTCAAACCCGCCAATGTGCGGCAGCTCAGCTGCCGCGGCCAGAAACGCGGCCTCGTCCTGCAGATTCCAGCCAACCAAAGCCGGCGCTGCGGCATAGCCGCTCAGAATGATACGAGGTTGCTGGCAAGCGAAAGTCACGGTTCAAAGGAGGTGACGGGGTTAGTGAGGATACCCACGTGTTCAATCTCCACGGTCACAGTGTCTCCCGGGTGCAACACGAGGACCGATTCGTCTTCTGCCCAAGGCGTCCCCGTGAGGATCACATCCCCGGGATAGAGGGTCATAAAGCGCGAGCAGAACATCACCAGTTCCGCCACAGTGAACACCATGGAGGCGGTAGATGATTCTTGCACCACGTTGCCGTTTATGCGCGTAGTCACGGCAAGTGACTGTAGATCGGGGATGGAATCCAAGGTCACGATTCCGGCTCCCAAGGGGCAAAAAGTGTCGAGGCTCTTGCCCCGCGCAGACTGAACGTCCGCAGCTTGGAGATCCCTAGCCGAGACGTCGTTGGCCACTGTCACCCCTGCTACTGCCGCGAGCGCTTCCTCCTCCGTGGCGGCATTTTTCAGAACGCTTCCAAGCACGACGGCGAGCTCACCTTCGCAGACCACGTTTCCGCTCAGCCCCGGATTGAGGATGATCGGCGCACCGTGCGTCGTCAGACTTCCGGGAAACTTCCCAAAGATGAGCGGTACTCGGCCAGGATCCCGGCGAAGTGCCCTCCCACCGTTGTAATTCTCTGCGGGAGTGGCAGGCGTTGGCCAGTAGTTTTCTCCGATGCCAATCAGTTGCCCCGGCATAGTTACGCCGGGCACCAAAGCACACGTCAGAACGGGTCGAGTGTCTGGCCGCGAAGACGCACGTGAGAGAAGATAGGACGCCATTTAGTGACTCAAGTGAGAGGCGTAGCCTCGCAGGCGAGGATGTTCAAAGACTTCCGCCGGCGGGCCTTCAGCCACAATGCCGCCGTGTTCCATAAAAATCACGCGGTCAGCAACGTCGCGGGCAAACTTCATCTCGTGGGTGACGATCACCATGGTCATTCCGGTCTTGGCGAGCTTGCTCATAATGTCCAAAACCTCGGTCACAAGCTCGGGGTCCAGCGCGGAGGTGGGCTCGTCAAAGAGGATCGCTTTGGGTTCCATCATAAGCGCCCGGCAGATCGCAACACGTTGTTGTTGACCGCCAGAAAGGTCGCTTGGGTAGGCGTCCGCTTTTTCTTCGAGGCCTACGGAACGAAGCTTTTCCAGCGCTCGTGGCACCGCGTCAGAGCGCTTTTGGCGTTGCGAAATGACCGGTCCTTCCACGAGGTTGTCCAGCACAGTGCGGTGCGGCCAGAGGTTGAATTGTTGAAACACCATTGAGATTTCCCGCCGCAACCAGGTGAGCCGAAATTGGTCAACTAGGCCGAGCTTGCCGCGGGCGTTGGGGGTGTAGAAAACCTGCCGCCCGTCCACGTGAATGCGTCCGGAGTCCGGCACTTCCAGCATGTTGATGCAGCGCAGGAGTGTGCTTTTGCCGGCGCCGCTGGGCCCGATGATCGCCACTACTTCGCCCGGCAGGATGCGCAGGTCAACGTCTTTGAGGACTTGGCGTGAACCATAGCTTTTGGTCAGTCCGGTGATGCCGATCATGCCATGCTCCCTACAGTTTCGCGGAGTTGTTTGGTGGTGCCCATTTTGCGGCCCATTTTCTTCTCGATCACAATCTGGACCACCATCAGCAGGCTGGTCATAAACAGGTACATCACGGCCACTACACCTAGGGTTTCCATCACGTTGTACGTGGAGTTGTACGCCTTTTGGCCTTGCAGCATCAGGTCCGGGACGGTGATCACGGAGATCTGCGCGGACTCCTTGAGCATAATGATGCAGTTGTTGATGTACGGGGGAGTCATCAACCGCACACCCTCCGGCGCGGTGACCCGGAAGAACTTCTGCAGCGGGTTCATCCCTACGGAATCGGCCGCTTCAAGGTGCCCAATGTTCACGGATTTGAGCCCGGAACGGATGATTTCTGAGAAGAACGACGCCGAGTTGAGACTCATCGCCAAAAGGCCGGCGGTGAAAGCGTCCAGAGTCAGCCCAAACGGTTTGGTGTAGTAGAAGAAGAAGAGCGAGAGCATCAGCGGCAGGCCGCGGAAGAACCAGACGTACGTTGCCGCGAAGATCCGCAGCGCGCGGATCCGGGAGAGCCGAAGGGTGGCGATGATGTACCCGAGGATCGTGGCGCAGACTATTGCTGCGGCCACGATCCCCAGGGTGGTCAGCGCACCGGAGAGGAAGATGGGGAAGTATTCGGCTGCTACTGAGCCAAACTCATTGGTATCCATAGCTTCTTAAGAGTCGGTGAGGGGGAACGGGTGCTTAGGACTTGGGGATTTCAACCGTGAAGCCGAACCATTTTTCGTTGAGCTTGGCGATGGTGCCGTCTGCGATGAGCTCGTTGATGATTTTGTCCACCTTGGGCTTCATCTCGGTGTCATTCTTGGGCAGTCCCACACCTGCAGGCTTCATGCCGTAGACGTCGCCAACAATTTTCAAATCTGCTGCAACGGGAGAGTTCTTCATAAAGTTCTCTGCTGCGATCTTGCCGGCTGCGAAGACTTCAATGCGGCCTGCAGCAACATCGGCAAAACCTTCCGGTGCGCCGGGGTAGGCCTTGAGTTCCTTGAACCCGCCAATGTCCTTGACGTCTGATTCGGTTCCGGACCCGCCAATTACGCCGGCCACCAAACCATCTAGCTTGGTGAGTCCGGTGACGGTGGTGTTGTCCTTTTTGACCACTGCCACTGCGCCGTCAGCGAGGTAAGGGGTGGAGAAGGTAATGGACTTCTTACGTGTCTCAGTCATGATCAGGCCGGACATAACAGCGTCGAACTTTCCGCTGTTGAGACCAGGGAGTAGGCCAGAGAGCTGTCCTTCAACGAACTCTGGCTCCATGCCGAGCTTCTCTGCGATTAGCGTTCCCACTTCGATGTCGAAGCCAGTGAGTTTACCGCCGTCGGAGTACGTTATTGGCCGGAACGTGCCGGAGGTGGCGATGGTGAACTTTTCTTTTGACCCGGCCTCCGCGGAAGCTGAGCTGGTGGCGGAGCAGCCGCTCGCGGCGAGGGTTATGGCGGCCAGGGCGGCTACAACTGCGGCTTTGCTTTTGCGTGAAAACATGCGGGCTTCCCACTTTCAGTGATCAGAGCCAGTGATGATGCTGACAAGAAAAACGTTATGGGCCGCGTGTGTCAGGAAGTCACATGATTCGTTTCATCTATGTAAATTGTGAATTCTGTAGACAGATTTACAACGGCGGATCCAGGGCGGCGCGGAACCGCCGGGTGTTTATGGCGCCGCGGTCAGGCTTTCGAGTAGTTCGGCGAAGGCCAGCGCGCGCAGCTCTCCGCCGGGTGCGGCGACGATTTGAACCGAGAGTGGCCAGCCTTCGGTGGACAGGCCCACGGGCAGGGAAACTACCGGACAGCCGGTGAGAGTGACGGCACGGCATGCGCCCATAACTTCCCAGCCTTGGATGGTGCGCCCGTCTATTTCTAAGCGTCCTTCAACGTCGCAAGCTGGCCCCCCGGCAACCGGCAAAATGGCAAAGTCGACGGCGGCAAGTTGCGCCTGTGCCCCGGCGCGGGCCGCGTGGGCTACAGTCCGGGCTTGTGCCAACTCGGCGGGGGAAGCGGTAAAGGAGGAGCGAATGGTCTCCACGTTGACCGGGGAAATGAGCTCTTCCCGGCCTGTAATCGCTGCGGCATGGTCCTCCATGGGGTCCATGGCGCGCAGCGTGTTGTAGGCCGGCAGGCATTCGGAAAACATTCGGGCATCCTGGGTAACGGAGTGGCCGGCTTCAGCAAGAGAGTCCGCGAGGCGCTGCATAACAGCGGTGACCTCCCGGCGAACGGGGCCCAAGGCTCCGCCGTCACTCCAAACAATGCGCAGCGGCGTTTCGGTGGGAGCGGCCACTTCAACGGAAGCGCCGGTCATGACCGCATAAGCGGCACGCAAGTCCCGGACGGAGCGGGCGAGTGGTCCCACTGTTTGGAAGGAGCCTTGCATGCCGGGGGTCAGCGCCGGTATCACACCGTTGGAGCCGAAGTTTCCACCGAGTCCTGGCACTTGGCCCTCGGCGGCGATGGCGCCGATGCCGGGGCGGAGCGCAACGATCCCCACGCATTGGGCTGGCCAGCGGAGGGAGCCGCCAAAGTCTGTCCCTATTCCTAGGCCGGAGATTCCTGCGGCAAGGGAGGCTGCCTCGCCGCCGCTGGATCCGCCAGGGGTGGCTTGGGGAAAACGGGGGTTGGTGGTCCGGCCCGTCAGGGGGCTATCGCAGGTCATGCCGAACGCGAACTCGGGGCAGTTGGTTTTGCCGATCAGAATGGCGTCGGCGTCGAGGAAGCGCTGCACGGCGGGAGCTGTGGCGGTGGCCACGGTGTCCGCGAAGGCTTTGCTGCCCACGGTGATGGGGAATCCTGCCACGGCGATGACGTCCTTCACGCTGAACGGAATAC
Organism: Pseudarthrobacter sp. J1763; assembly: GCF_050490295.1. Classification (NCBI taxonomy): domain Bacteria; kingdom Bacillati; phylum Actinomycetota; class Actinomycetes; order Micrococcales; family Micrococcaceae; genus Pseudarthrobacter; species Pseudarthrobacter sp. J1763. Next base: position 113,112 of record NZ_JBNPEN010000002.1, read on the forward strand.
CAGCGAGGGGGCCGAGTTTTTCGCCGGCGGCGCGGCGGGCATCGAGTGCGGCAGCGGCTTTTGCAGCGGCGTCCCAGTCCGCCGAAATGAAAGCGTTGAGTTCCCGCCCCGCCTCAGATTCGGCAAGTGCCCGCGCAGAACTTACGACGGCGGCCGCTGACGTAGCGCCGGCCCTCACCGCTTCGGCGACGGAAGTCGCGTCACCCAGCCCGGCATTGAGGCTCGCCAAAACCGAGGTGCTCATGCGCTCGCCACCGCGGCGCCGGCGTCGTCCGTTTTACTGTCCTGTAGTGTTCCGGCGTCCACTTTGCCGGCGTCCATTTTTTCGAGGTAGTCGCGCTCGCCGTGCTCTTCAAATTCACGACGGATGCGTTTGGCATCTCCGGAGCGGAGGCATTCGAGGAGTTCTGCGTGGCGGTCGCAGCCCTTGTTGAGGTCGCCTTTGGTGCGGGCCTCGTTGAGGACATTGGCGGACATGCAGAGTTGCATTTGGATCATCAGCGAGCGGTAGGTGTCGCTGAGACGGCGGTGTCCGGCGGCGTCCACTATGGCGGTGTGGAAGTCGATGTTGGCCTGGACAATGGCGGCGGGGTCTGCGCGTTTGGCCCCGGCGCGCATGGTTTTCATGATGGGGTCCAGGGCGTCGTATACCGAGGGGTCATTCTTTGCCAGGAGGAAGTCGAGTGCGAACATTTCTAGGGCCCGGCGGAGCGAATAGATCTCGTCGATGTCCGTCTGGGTCATAGTGACCACGCGGTAGCCGCGGCGAGGTGATTGTTCCAAGAGGCCTTCGCTCTCGAGGGAGCGGAGGGCCTCGCGCAGGGGAGGGCGCGAGATGCCAAGGCGTTCCGCGAGAGGCGGTTCGTTCAGCTTGTCACCGGGTGCGAGCTCGCCGCTGACAATGAGCGTGCGGATGGCGGTGGTGGCGAGGGAGACGAGGCTTTCTTGGACGATCATGATCTCAGGCTACTGTCTACAGCCGCCAAAGTTTCAATGTTTTGACGAGTTTACCTAAGGTTTACACACGGAGTGATTTCAGTAGATTGTCTACAGTATTCTTTAAGTTCTAACCGCTGAGGCGCCGACCGAAGGATGCTGTGACATGGGAAATTCGTTGGCCACCTCGCGCAGGGTTGCTTCGTGGCGGACCTGGGTAGATCCCTTTGTGCTGTTGCTGCTGCTGACTTTGGTTGTGGCGGCTGTTTTTCCGCCGAGTCACGTTGTTGCCCCGGTAGTCTCAACGGCTGGCAGTGTTGCGGTTGCCGTGCAGTTTTTTATCAGTGGCCTGCGGGTGCCGCCGTCTGCGGCGTTGCAGGGGCTCAAAGCCTGGCGTTTGCACCTGGTGATTGTGTCATTTTCGTTTGTGTTGTTCCCGTTGCTGGGGCTGGGTGTAGCTGCTGGGTCTTCTTGGTATCTGAGCCCAGAGCTGGTGGCTGGGATTCTGTTTTTGACCATGCTGCCCACAGCGGTTCAGACGGCGACGACGTTTACCGGGATTGCCAGCGGGAACACTGCTGCAGCCGTGTGCGCTGCGTCCATTTCAAACCTGCTGGGTGTGGTGGCAACGCCTCTGCTGGTGACGCTGGTTTTGGGCTCTGCTGGTGGGATGAACGCTGGTTCCGTGGTGAAGATTTGCCTGCAGATTCTGGCGCCATTTGTATTGGGTCAGTTGCTCCATAAGCTAACTTTTCGCTGGACGCAACGCTGGGGTGCCGCGCTGAAGGTCATTGACCGGGCGGCAATTCTGTTGGTGGTTTACGGGGCTTTTGGCGCTGCTGTGGCTGGCGGGGTGTGGCACAAGATCCCGTTGGTTCAACTGGCGGTTGTGGCTTGTATCTGTGCGTTGATGTTGGCGCTGACGCTGCGGGTGACTTCCTGGGTTGGGCCCAAGCTGGGGTTCTCTCACGCGGACTCCACCGCGATGATGTTTTGCGGCTCGGAAAAGAGCCTGGCCACCGGGCTGCCCTTGTCCGCGATCCTGTTTCCGGGAGCGATGGGCGGCGTGGTGATCCTGCCGGTGATTATGTATCACGCCATGCAGCTCATTGTGTGCGCGGGGGTTGCCAAGAGGGTGGGGCGGCGGGTGGACGTTCGCTCCGTTGAAGGGGTGCGGGCGCCTGCGGAGGTTTGAATCCTGAGACCACCTAGAGCCAGCCGGATAGTGAATCCGGCTGGCTCCTAGTACGTCTGGACCGATCAGCGCTTCACGACGCTACGACATTCATGACGCGAACCGTCATTTCGAATTCGAACGATCTGGACCTTTTACTTCACCGCGTATGCATATTCCCAGCCGGATGCGCCGCCAGCGAACCCCGCTATGGAATATGCGATGCTGCCGCTGGGGCTAGTTACGTCCAAGATGACATCGCCGACGACCTTCTCCGCCTTACCAATTGAGTTGGGTAGGTACCTAGATTGGTCTGCGTAGCAGTTAATGGTGGCCGAACTTGAAAGTGTATTCATACGGGTACCGTTCGCGGCATATCCACGCCAATAGAACGCGTCGAATGAAGCCTCGGGTACACCACCTTCTTCCTAGGCCCCCACGAAATCAGTGGTAGTGACCACCTGAAGGGAAACGGCCAAGAGTTGCCCCGTGGCCTCGGGCAGGTAGCCGTTGTCGCACACCGCCGGCTTGATCGAGGTGACCTTGAAGCTGAACGGCGATGGCTTCCCGTCCTTGCCGCTGAGGTATGCGCTCTCGCCGATTTTTTTGACGATGTTCCCGCGGTCATTCGTCGGTGCTTTTGTCGGTGTAGGCGACGGCGTTGGCGTTTCAGTTGCTGCTGCCGGTGCAACGCTGACGTCCGGCGCTGTGACTGGAGCTGAGCATCCGGCGACGACAAGTGTCAGGCAACATGCTCCGATAAATTTAGTTTTTAACTATGCCCCCGGGGCTATGAGCGGGAACGCATATACGCGGTCCGGCGAGTGATGGAGACATCAGTATATGGACCCGGACAGACAAAAATGGCCGACCAAGCGTGACGATGTGGTGAGAACACGGTGGATCCGGTTTTTCGCGGTGAGGCAGTCGGGGTAAACACAATGCCTGGGTGCTATATCCTGGCCAAATGGCTATGGGGGAATCCGGGAAACCTTGGGTGGACGAAGAGGTCGAGGCGTGCGTCGCGACCTACTTTGACATGCTCGAAATGGATGTGCAGGGCATCGCATTCGTCAAGGCGGCAGTCTACCGTGACTTATCGTCAAGATTTCCCGCAAGAAGCGACAAGTCCTTTGGGCGGAAGATGAGCAATATCAGCGCCATCTTAGTGGGCTTGGGTTACCCGCACCTCAGGGGACTTGCGCCTCAGGCTAATTACCAGAGTGGACTAGTTGAGGCCGTTCTTGGTGAGCTCACGAGGCGGACGTCACTGGATGTAGTCCTCGAAAACTCGGTAGCGAAAACCGATGCTCTCGGCCCTGTGGACATAATCCGAGAGACCACGGCCCCAGCTCAAGTCATCACTGACATCCTCCATGGGCAAGGAATTGCGCGTCCGTTTCGACGAGACTTCCTTGCCCTCGAAGCCGCGAACCAGGCTCTAGGTTTGGCCGGCGAGCTTGCGGTAGTTCGGAGGGAGCAAGAGAAACTTCGTCGCTCAGGGCAGTCGAAATTGGCTGATCGAGTTGAACATGTATCGCAGACTTTGGGTGACGGACTCGGTTATGACGTGCTGTCGTTTGACCCGACTGGTCGCGAGAAATTGATAGAGGTAAAAACGACCAAGTACTCCATTGACGTCCCATTTTTCGTAAGTAGGGGGGAAGTGAGGGCATCACGTCGCACTCCAGAGCTGTATCACTTGTACCGACTCTTCGGCTTTGGTGGTTCAAGTGGAACGGGTCTGTATCAGCTACAAGGAGATCTCGGGGTGACCTGCAATCTGGATGCGTTGATTTACGCCGCGGCGCCAAGGGCAGCCGGTTCGAGTACAGTCAGCGAACCTGAGACCGTCTGAGATGCTGTTGACGCCGACCGCCGTAGCAAGTTGGGTCAGTCGTAAATTTAGGGTTCAGGCCAGCGTTTGTAAATAAATGTCAGTGGGCCATGGCACTGTCGAACCTGCGCCGATGAGGCAAGGAATTGGACCGCAAAGTGAGAGGATAGTGAATATGAATACCACCGGCACTCTGACTGCTCTTGAGATCTGTGCTGGCGCTGGCGGCCAGTCTGTTGGCCTTGAGAAAGCGGGCTTCGGGCACTCTCTTGCTGTCGAAATCGACCGTGATGCGGCAGCAACGTTGAAGTTGAACCGACCGTCGTGGAACGTAAGGCATGGCGATGTGCGAGAAGTGAACGGTCGCGACTATAAAGGCATCGATCTGCTGGCTGGTGGCGTTCCATGCCCTCCATTCAGCGTTGCTGGCAAACAGCTTGGGGCTGATGACGAGCGCGATTTGTTCCCGGAGGCTCTTCGGCTTGTCCGGGAAGCCAATCCCAAAGCGGTCATGTTGGAAAATGTGAAGGGGCTGGCGTCGTCGCGATTTGCTGGCTATCGCGAGAAAATCATGCGCGAACTCGGCGAAATGGGCTACTTACCTGGATGGCAGCTCTTCTACTCGAGTGAGTTTGGTGTGCCACAGCTGCGGCCGCGCTTTATTCTGGTCGCCGTCAAAGAAAAGTACGGTAAGAGGTTCGCTTGGCCATCGGCTCAGGGAACCCCGCCCACAGTCGGAGAAGCCCTACTCCCAATCATGGCGAGTCGGGGATGGGGTGGCGCAGAGGCATGGGCGGCAAAAGCGAACAGTATTGCGCCCACCATCGTTGGCGGTTCAAAGAAGCATGGAGGCGCCGATCTGGGGCCGACTCGCGCCAAAGCCGGGTGGCTGCAGCTTGGCGTAGACGGTAAAGGAATCGCAAACGAGGTTCCCGGTCCGGAAACACCCTTTGATCACATCCCGCGTTTGACAAACCACATGGTCGCTCGAATCCAGGGGTTCCCCGAAGACTGGGAGTTCTCGGGGCTGAAGACGTCTGTCTATCGACAAATCGGAAATGCTTTCCCACCTCCCGTAGCAGCTGCCATTGGCACGTCCATTGCGACAGCTTTGGGAATGAAGGCTTCTAATCGTGTCGCCGACTCCCTCGATTCTCGGAACCGTTTGAGAGTTGCAAGCTAGGCAAGCTTGTATAGCGCAAATTCCGTTAGTCAAGGGCAGCCGTTCATAAGGCCTCGGGCGTCTTCTGCCACGCGAAGGTGCGTTATTGTCCAGGGACGAGTGGCGCTGGAATCTCGGAGGCCTCATCGGGACCCACACGGTGCCACGTAATTCCGTCGAGTTCAACCGAATTCTCGATTTTATGATCGATGGGTCCAACGCGGACACTAACCACCTCACCTGCCTCGGGGACCGCCGTACCTAGTGCCTTCGCGACGGCCTTTTGCCCTGCATAGTCGCCGCCTAAGATGAGATAACCTTCCGGGCGGAGAATAGTTCGCGCGCCGCCGCTAGCACGCACTCGCTTCATGAAGTCGCTTTGCTGCGCTACTGTGGCCACGATGTTTCTTGAGATGCGCATATCCGTAGCCAACCTAAAAAGTTCATTAACTCGCCCTTGACCACTATTGGGTGAGAAAATTTGAGTGACATGGTGCACGGGCAGCTGCAAGAGAATGTTCGGTTGCATTGGTGCGTCTTTGAACAGCCATCGGATGCGGCTCTTGCCGACAGCGCTTAGGCTTCCCTTGTGATCCCGGTTCTGTCCAGCGTTGCGATTTTCCGGAGTTGCTCGGACAATACCGATGCTCCAACTTGACAGTTGGTCATTCGCAACCGATGCCAAAATTAGATGATCTAGGCTTTCTGGAGGCAACATCCATTGACCAGAAGCCGAGTATTTGCAGTCTATTTCATGACCCGCAATCTTATAGTCCATGACGTCGCCGTCTTCAAACTTGAACTCGCGCTGAAGGTTAATTTCGATCAGAGTGCCGTAATGGGTTTTCTCAGTCTTGAATAGTTGATCCCAGCGATACCGTCCAGTTCGTTGCCCGTCATATAACTGGTCGAATGTCTGCCTGAACACCCGGGCGAATCGTGAGCCATCAGGATCTGCTTCCCTGAACCATTGGAATACGGCTTCGAGTGCGGAGTCTGAGTTGGAGACATCAGCTGAAGTAGAAAAACGTGGCGACATGGAGGAGCTCTGTTCTGCAGTTAGGTTCTGCGAATCTATCGAAGTTGTTCTTAGACCGACATTACTGCGGCAGCAAATTTCTCATTGTTCCCATGTCGTGAGTTAACCATCGTCAGTCGTGCGAGTCGACTGAGTAGTTCCGAACCCACCAGCTGATAGTACGGCGGTTCTGGATGAAAGGTGCGAATTGAATGAAGCTAATTATCCGAATTCTAGGGCAGCCGACTGTGCTGCCCGAATCGAAAATTCTCTCCAGAATTTGAATCATAGTCGACACCGACGATATTTGGTTCGGTCTCGAGGAACGCATCGGACGGCTGCCGATCGGCGGGCCCTAGTCTGGCTAACGAGCATGCCTTAGAAACGGTCCGAGGGTGCCCGGCGCCTCCGACTTGGCGAGCACTGCGACGGGGTCAAATCGGCGCGACTAGCCGAGTCATGCAAAACGACACATTCAGCACAGATCGGCCTGCTCACACCAGTTGTGGTTTCTTGAATTGGAGGAACATATTGACGATATTCAGGTACCAAAAAGTCTTCCGCTCCGAGAATGACCTGTGACTTTTCCATCTTTATTCTCTCTGAACACAAGTTTGATGCGTCCTATGGGCCGTGATGACAGTCCATCTTTAAACGGCTCTCGTCCACTAAATGGCGTTAGGCAGACAGCCTACTTTCGTGCATTCGCGCTGGTGAACCAACTTCATACGCAACCTTTCGTTGTCAGACCCTCCCCGTAGCATCCGATGCACGGTCTCAATAGATCGTGACGCTACGCGGAAATCACGGGGCGGCTGGTGGGGAAGGCGACTGTCGTCGTCGTTCATTCTGGACAAGACCAGCTGCAAGATCTTCGCGAAAGCGCCCATCTTCGCACCAGACCTGCGTGCCTCTCATCGCACGTGGGTCAGCTGTCCTAAGAAAGGACTCTCATGAGTCAGCCCCCAACCTTCAACCCGTACCCGGCCGCGCCGGGTTACGCACCCATCCAGCAGAGCCAAAAGTCGTTTTTGGTGACCTGGCTGCTCGCGCTTCTGCTCGGACTGCTCGGCGTGGATCGTTTCTACTTGGGCAAAATTGGAACCGGTATTCTCAAGCTCGTCACCTTTGGCGGCCTTGGCGTTTGGGTCTTGATCGACGTCATCCTAGTTCTGGCCAACCAGACTCGTGACAAGCAGGGCCTTCCGCTGGAGGGCTACAACCAACACAAGAAGGTGGCCTTGATTGTCACAGGGGCGCTGGTGGTTTTGAGCGTCATTTTCAACGCTGCACGTGGGGGAGTCACCGCCGCGTCCAGCGAACCTGTTTCCTTCGCCAAGGACGTGCCCTCCGTCTCCGCGCCGGCAATTCCCGCTGAGACCGCAACGGTGGACCCGGCCGTAGCCAAGCCTGAAGCCGACGCCGCAGCAAAGGCCCAAGCAGATGCAGATGCCAAAGCGAAGAAGGACGCCGATGCTGCAGCCAAAGCGCAGGCGGATGCCGATGGAAAGGCCAAAGCCGACGCTGCTGCGAAAGCCAAAGCTGATGCAGCCGCTGAAGCAAAAGCCATTGCTGACGCGGGAACACTGAGCCAGCAAAACGCCATGCGAAAGGCCGAAAGTTACCTTGATTTTTCGGCGTTCTCACGCACAGGCCTCATTGGTCAGCTTGAGTTCGAAAAATTCGCGACGTCGGACGCCACCTGGGCTGTTGATCACGTGACGGTCAACTGGAATGAACAGGCTGCCAAGAAAGCCAAGAGCTACCTCGAGTTCACCTCGTTCTCCCGCGCTGGCCTCGTTGAACAGCTCCTCTTCGAGGGCTTCACGCCGGCGCAAGCCGAATACGGAGTCAGCAAGACCGGACTCTAATTCGTGAAGGGAGCGCCCCGGGCATGAGGGTTCGGGGCGCACTCCCTACGGGTTCTTCAGCCTAGAATTGAGCCTGTCGACCTCGTCTAGCACCTCAGTAGCAGCCCAGGCTCGATTGCGTTTGCTGGTGGTGATCGGAGTAATAACGCCAGCGTCAGTGAGCCTGTCCAAGGCCCCATATACCGAACTTTCCGCCACCCCTGCCACAATCGCGGCGCTGTGAGCTTCGAAAACCGGCCGCTCTAGTAACCAAGGAATGATCGCTGCATCGGCCGAACCTTTCCTCGGCTTGGCTGCTTCTGTCCAGATTGCAGGTAAGGAGTCCAATGCTTTGACGGAATCAGCGGCGGCTTGGCAGGCGCGTACCGCGGACTTGGACAGATACAGCACGAACGGGTCCACATCCCCGGTGCGGTAATTGTTCACCAAGGAAAAGTACAGGTCCACATCGGCCACCATGGCCGAAGCGATGGGGGTAATCGTTTGCCTGCTGAGGCCCCGTCTGCAGAGAACGGCCCCGATCAGTGCACGTCCAATCCGGCCGTTTCCATCAGTGAACGGGTGTATTGATTCGAACTGAGCGTGGGCAATGGCAGCCTGGGCTACGGCGGGGAGGTCCTTACGGTTACTGAAGTTGATGAGGTCATCCAATAGCTCGGGCACCAGATCCGCAGGGGGCGGCACGTGAACGGCACCCCTAGGCGAATAATCGCTTCCGCCAATCCAGTTTTGGACATCGCGGAATTTTCCGGCGTACATGGAATCGACGGGGTCGTCCTTCATAAGAATTCCGTGCGCAGCCAACAGAGCGGCCAGCCTGATCGAACTGGAGTGGCCAGCGTCATCGATCACCTTTTGAATGGCGTCGGCGGCCGCGACCATTGACCGCGCATCGGCACTGGCGTTTAACCCGATCATCGCCCGGGCGTAGTCGTCTCGTTTGGCCTCGACCTGCTCGATCTTGGAGGACGAAACTGACTCGCTGCGAAGTAAGAACCCGCTGATGGCGATCATTCTGGAGCCCGCACCCGCGTCTAGCGAGGCCACAGCGGCTGCCGCTTGTTCCATCGCGACTAGCGACTCGCGGCTCGGCTGGTACCAGAGTTCGGCAATCATCGGGGGTATTGAGACGGCGACTTCGGTGAACTCACGGTCCTCGCGCGGGCCCCGTCCTGAACCTTTCCACGGCATGACCTCACTGCCGTGTGCAGGCCACGCGTCAGTCATCAGGCTCCCAACTAAGTCTAAATAAGCGAATCGTTATTTAGATTTTAGCTATGAAATCTAAATAGCGCCACCACTATTTAGACTTACGCCGGGGCGTCCCCGCTCACAAAAACCAGATCCACTTCTCCGCTTCCCTCACCCGCTGGCCGGATCGCAGCAATCGTCAACATTCCGCCGTTCGGCAGCACCGTGGACCCGCCTTCGCGGAACGCCTGCTTGGTGCGCTTGCCCTCGGCAGCGATCCACATCTGAACGGCCGGGGTACCTTCGGGCGTCCCCACACGCACAATCCCCACCCGGACGCCGTCGAATTCTGGCTGTGTTCCTTGTTTTACGGTGACGCGCTTGTCCATGGTGGTCCTCACTTCGTATCTACCGAATACACGGAATCAAAGTTGTCCTTGTATTCCTTCTCCGTCAGCTCCAGATGCCCGGCCTTGTGGTCCGGATCGTCCGCCAGACTACCGCCGTCAGGGCCCCAAGGGTTCGCTAAGACCACAACCTTCTCCCCGTCGTCGTTGGTTTTCACATCGACCACAACATAGGCGTGGTCCGGAACAATATCTTTGGCGTTGACCTCATCCTTTTCCCAGAACCAGTCAAAGTCCTCATCCCTGGTGGTCTCAGTTCCCACGGAAACTGCCTGGCCGTTCTCTAGTTTGTCCTCGATGGAATCCAAATCCAGCTGGCCGTCCTTGTCCGCAGACTTACCAGTCATCAGCTCCATGGCCTCGCTGCTGAAACCGCCGTCGATATCGTCATAAGACCCGCCGCGATGTTCGGCGGCAGCGCGCTCGTAAATAGACATCCAGTTCGGTTGGCCATCGGCGCCGCGAACACCACCGTCAGTGGACTTCGCCTCCACGGTCACCTCAACGGGCTTGCCATCCTCATACAAGGTCACGGTCCAATGCGTGGGCGGGTCGCCAACGGGCTTCAAGTGCTCGGCTAAGAACTCGTCCAGCTTGCCCTGGGCCTTCAAGGTTTGAGCCACGGAACCCAGTCCGGCGAGCAACCAGCAATCGCCGATCGCACCCTGGCGAATGTCCTCAGGGTCACCGGCATCGGGGTCATCTCGAACGTCGCCTGGGACCGGAACATCCGGCATATCCGGGTTGATGGGACCGGGGTCGCCCGGGGGATTTGAATCGCCAGCGTCCGACGACGACGGCGAACCAGACGAGCGCGAACTCGCCTTTTCCTGCTCCTCGGCGTTCTTGGCCAAATCTTTGGCTTGACGCTGCAAGTTAGCGGCGATACTCCTCAGGAGAGGCCGGTGATCAGAGTTCCATGCTGCCCGGAAACTTGATGCGTCACGGCCCTCCCACTTGGCGCTAGCCAGGAGCTGCGTCAGCTCCGAGGACATCGAATTGATCTTGGTCGAGTGAGCCGACATGGTCTTGGCGAGCACCCGCAGCTGACCGATGTCCGCACCGTAGAATCCTGGCATTAGTTCGTCCCCCAAAAGTTCGGATGAATCACAACGACTCTATGTGTGGCGCGTGCTCCGGGGAATGGGCAGAAGTCCCCGCTAGCTCTTGGGGATTTCCGAAGGATCGCACTTGGCGGACTTCACCGGGACGCTGATCGTCAACGTTGCCGGGAACTTAGACTCGATGCTCACCGTTGCACCGGCGGCATCCTGGCTGCGGGTCACGATCCAACCGCCCGGCACGTCATCAAGCCCGCCGAAAGCAGGGAAGCCGTGCTCTGCCAGGATCGGATCGCCCACAGCAAAGACGTCCTCGAACCTATGGGACGGTTCCACGATGTCGGCGCTGCTTTTCATGACGGCAGGCTGGAGGATGCAACGCCCATCGTCGACCTTGGCCAAACTGGCCGCGCTGAACACGGACCAGGTAATGCCCGGCATCTCCTTCTCGAGGGCGGCCACCAGTTCCGTACGCAAAGCGTCGTACTTAGGAAACGCCTCGGCCACAGAGGCCGACGGCGGCACAGCCGTGCCGCTCGAGGTGCTGGCCCCGCTCGAGGTGCCTGCCGGCGTCGGACTTTCTGCTGGTGAGCAAGCAGTCAAAGCAAACGAAACGACCGCCAAAACGGCCATGGACGCTCCCAAGGTTGGTGAATTCTTCGCGGAGAAAAACATGTGCCCCCAATATTGTCCGGCCGGGCGCAAAGATGACCACCCACCGGGAATGCTTTCACATCAACAGGCCTGTTGGCTATGGGAACAACGCCCCATCAGCCGGGCCCGGCTGTCAGTTATCCACAGGCAATCTTCGGTTGACACGACGGCTGGACGGTTCCCGGGTAGCTTGGGCGTTGATCGAAAGGACGCCCATGAGCGACGACAAAAGCATCCAGGTTTTGCAGGCTCCGTTCCGCACCGGGGACATTGGGCACTACGTTGCTACTCAGGGCTCACTTGTTCGGCGCACAAATCATAGTGACAAGCATTTCAAGACGGCTTGGGTGCTCTCCCTCACCGTGGGCTTCCTAGGCTTCGACCGCTTTTATTTGGAAAAGTACGGGACCGGCTGGCTCAAGCTGCTGACCCTGGGCGGCTTAGGGATTTGGGTTTGGATAGACCTGCTCTTTCTCCTTGCAAATGTCACTACGGACAAGGATGGCCGCGAACTGTCCGGATACGAAGACCACATTGTTGGGGCGAGGGTGACCACCCTCGGAATTCTGCTGGTCTGCGTGTTGACCATGCCTGTCCGTGAACTTTCAGGCCTGTTCGAGAGTGCATCGGAACCTGCGGCCAGCAGCGGTTACACAATGCCCGATTACCCCTCGATGCAATCACCGAGCCGTATTAGCCCTGAAGCGCTAACCGACGCCGAAGATGCAGCGCAGAACTCGGGTCAACTGATGGCGGTTTTAGAAGCCGAATCCACCTTGCGTCTGCATCCTCACTCCCGCGCAGCATTAATCAAAGCAGTACGGGAAGATGGGTTTTCGGAGGTAGACGCCACCTGGGCTGTGGACCGTTTGAAGATCAGCTGGAATGAAGAAGCGTTGTTGGAGTGCCGGGACTTCGCTAGTCAATCGTGGTCCTCAGAAACTGAGATAAAAAACCATCTAAAAACCAAGGGATTTTCGGAGAAGCAATCGTCATATGCCATCAAAGCGTGGGTGTCCTCCACGTAGCCCTCCGTGGATTCGGTGCTTCCTTTCAATGTCAGACCCTCCCAGTAGCATCCTGTGTACGGACCTAGAAGTTCGTGACGCAAGCCGGGAAGTTGACTTTAGAAAGGTGCCTTGATGAGCCAGCCCACGGACGATTCCGAAAAAATGCCGGACCCGCAGACCCTACGGAGCCTCCGCGAGCACGGCTGGCGGCTGCACGATATCGCACAAGAATACGGTGTGACCGAGTCCGCTGTGTGGCGGGCACTTGAGGAAGCGGCTAAGGACAATCCGATCGAAACTAAAGTGCACAAATTGCCTTGGGTAGTAGCTGAGCAGCACCAAAAGTCGGCCATGGCGGGCCTGATCAACTGCTTCTTTCGAATCTTGAGCGGGCAAGAGGAAGACCCTCAGAACAAGGTGGACGTTCAGGAATGGCTAAAGCACCTCAGGGAAAACGACCTTGTGGTCAACTATCACCCAGAAGCTCCAGCCAACCCTGCCTCCACACTCGGCGGTTTTTACTACACACCACGCCTCCCGCAAGACGTCTGGATCTTCAGGGAAGTCCCACGCGACTAGGAAGCCGCAATCTTCCGCAGGAGCTCATCCAATAGAAGCGCTTCGCCGGGGGAGAGGCTGTCCGCTGCGTCCCCGAGGCTGGCCCGCAGTGCGATGGCATGCTTTGCAGCATGGTTGCTTGCGGCACGGTTGTTTGGCGCATGGGTCCCGGAACCGCTTGTGCCACGCGCGCCCTTACTTTCAGCATCGGTGGTGATCGCAGCGATCACCGCCTCCCGTACCGAATCGGCGAGCCCTTCAACCGCGAAACACTGTTGCGCCACAAGGGTCAGGACCACGCCCACGCCGGCAGAGTGGATCATCGCTGCAGCTGTTTCCACGTCAACCCGGAGCCGCCCAGCCCGAGCCACCGCTTCCACTAGCTCACGCAAAATGTCAGCAGCTTGCCCGGCAGAAGTCAGCGGGCGGCTGGCGTCCGGCTCCCCATACATCAACACGTAGAGCGCGGGATTCTCGCAGCCGAAGGCAATGTGCAAGTCCCAGCCGGAACGCAGGTCCTCCACCGGATCGTCCGAACGTGGCCGGGCTGTTTTAGACGCGATGTACTCGCGGAATCCTTCTGCCACCACGGCATCAAGCAATCCGGCTTTGTCTCCGTACTGGCGGTAAATGGTTTGCGGCTGAACGCCCGCTGCCGCACTCACTGACCTAGTGGAGACTGCATCCCGCCCGCTTTCGCGCAGGAGCGAGGTGGCCGCCTCCAGGATGCGGTTACGGGGTGATTGGTCATTCTCTAGCTCCGGCATGTATCAATGGTAACGCAATTGTGTTACCACTGTTGCGTTATCGATGGATTCATGGTTTTGTTAACACTGTTCCGCCGGGCTGACTGAGCGAAACAACCGCAGACCAAGAAAGAGACATCAACGCCATGAACACACAAGCCATCGCCCTGATCACCGGCGGAAACCGCGGCCTGGGCCGTGCCGCTGCCTTGGCGCTTGCCGCAGCCGGGACCGACGTCGTTATCACCTACCGCAACAACGAAACCGAAGCTGCCGCCGTCGTCGCCGAGGTTACAGCCGCCGGACGCAAAGCCGTGGCCCTTCAGCTGGACACCACCGACTTTGCCGCGTTCCCAACTTTTGCCACCACGCTGAGCGATGCCTTGCAGGAAACCTGGGGCCGGGACACCTTCGACTTTCTGGTCAACAACGCCGGCAGCGGTGCCCACACCACAGTGGGCAACACCACCGCAAAGGACTTCGACGCCATGGTCAACGTCCACTTCAAGGGCCCGGTGTTCCTCACCCAAGAACTCCTTCCCCTAATGTCCGACGGCGGCCGGATCCTTAACGTCTCCACCGGACTGAACCGCTTTGTGGGAGTGGGCTTCAGCATCTACTCCTCCGTGAAGGCAGCAGTGGACAACTACACCCGCTACCTGGCCAAAGAACTCGGCCCGCGTGGGATCACCGTCAACTCGATTGCGCCAGGGCCCATCGCCACCGACTTCGGTGGCGGGCGAGTCCGCGACGACGAAGGAACCAACGCCTTCTTCGCCTCCCAAACAGCACTGGGCCGCGTGGGCTTGCCCGAAGACATTGGCGGGGCCATCGCCACCCTGCTGGCGCCGGGCGCAGGCTGGATCACCGGCCAGCGCATCGAAGCCTCCGGCGGAACACTGCTCTAAGCTCGCAGATTCACCGGCCCACCCAACAAAAGGCCACCCAGCAAAAAGGCCACCCAACAAAAGGCCACCCCAGCATTCAATGCTGGGGTGGCCTGTTGTTTGGTCTAAGCGACTAGCCAAGCTCCGGCGCGGGAACCTTAAAGAACACGCGCGGGTCCTGAAGAAGTGCAGGCTGGTCAAACGCCGAGCGCTCAAACACTTTCTCTACAGTGAAATCCCGGCCAAAGCGGCCGTCTTCCAAAGTGATGGGGCGGCCGTGGACGAATCCCAGCGCAAACTTGGCGCCGTCGTCGAACGGGACAGCCAAAGTGGTTTTGCCCGGAAGCGTAGCGAACTGCTCGTTCTGGATCTGGCGCTTGCGCGTTGGCTTCTTTTCCTTCGGCTTGGGTCCACGACGAACCTTTGGCAAAGGGCGGCGGGAAATTTCCAGCGCCTGAAGTTTCGCATCACGCTGAGCCTCGGTGATCTCAGCAACAGCCTGTGCACGCAGGGCGCTGCGAGCCGCCGGAAGCGCCACGGTGGTCAGTGTTTCCGGGGTGACCTCAGGGTGCGGGTTGCGCAGAATCCACAAAAAGTCCTCCTCCGGTTCCTCTGGAATGATCTCCATCCGAGGATCCGGCCACACATACTCCAAATCCGGCTGCACATCGGTGAAAGCTTCGCCGTAGAACGTGGCGTCCTTGCGCAACAAGTTGGAACGGTGGCCGCGGTGGAAGTTTTTATCCCCCAGCCAGTACGGCATAGGAATCTTGTCCACATAGGCCGGGTGAGCTGCCTGTGGGGCGAACTCGGTGATGTTTTCCCGAGTGTTATCCGGGTGACCGCGCTTAGTCCACTCGTCCACCATCGCCAAGCCGTACATGGTCAGGGCGGGAACGTGCCCCATCCACATCCGGACCGCCGGGTGAGATGCCCAACCGTACTCGGGGATGGTCAGCGCGCGGAGAATCTGCAACGCCTCAACACGCTGCTTTCCAAGCCGGGCGGTGTCCAGAGCGGCAGCGCTCTGACGGAAATCGGGGTACGGCAGGAAAGTTTGCATCTACCTAGTTTGACGGCATAACCGCGATGTTCCAATAAACGTGAGTTACCCAACCACGACGGCCGGCGGCCAGCGTGCGCTAGCCGCCCGCCGTCGTCGTGTATTCAGCCTGCGAAAGGCAGGCGCGGCTGGGCTTAAGCGGTTAGCCCGGGCACACCGTCCTGGATCACGAAGGAGGCTTTGGTGCTGACCGGGGCGCCCGGCGTCCTGACGTAGTCCAAGGTGCGGAAGTCTGCGGTCATCGCGTCCTTAGTGATCTTGGTGTTTACGTAGCCGCGATTGTCGTTGTAGAACTTCAGGTGCGGGTTCCACGCCATCACCGGATCAGTGGTTGCACCGTTTCCATCACCGGTAGAGGAGATGGCCGTGCATACCAGTTCGGAGCCGACCACAGGGGCGGACGGGTCCTTGTAATCCACCTTGACGTCGTTAGCCCAGTTGCGGTGAACATCACCGGTGAGGACGACGGCGTTGCGAACGTTCGCGTCCACCCAGCCTTGGGTGATGCGACGGCGGGAGGCTGCGTAACCGTCCCAGCCGTCCATTGAGACGTCGTCCACGGTGAGGGACTGTGCACGGTCTCGCTCGGCGAAGTACACCTGCTGGCCCAAAATGTCCCACCGTTGGGTGGAGTTTTTGAAGCCGTCCAGCAGCCACTTTTCCTGTTGGCCGCCGGTAATGGTGCGGTTCTCGGCGAACCGCTCGGTGACGTTTTTTTGCCAGCCGTCCCCGGCGAGCTGATCGTCGCGGTACTGCCGGGTGTCCATCATGTGGAAGTTAGCCAGCTGACCCCACTGGATGGTGCGGTAGATCTGCATGTCCACGCCGGACGGAACTGAGGAGGCGCGCAAGGGCATGTTCTCGTAGTACGCACGGAAGGCTGCAGTTCGTCGTTGACGGAAGTGAGCGGTGGTGTCATTCAACTGGCTAGGGTCCGCATTTTCCGGGATCTCGTCGGCCCAGTTGTTGTCCACCTCGTGGTCATCCCAAACCACCAACCATGGTGCAATCGAGTGGGCCTCTTGCAGATCGGCGTCGGCCTTGTATTGGGCGTGCCGCTGACGGTAACTGGCCAGGTCGGTGGTCTCCGGGCCTGCGTGATCGCGAGGATTGCCGCCGGGGATCACGTAGCTGTCCTTTTTGTACTCGTATAGATAGTCGCCAAGGTGCAGGACAAGATCGGGATGATCTTGGGCCAGCCGCGAGTAGGCAGTGAAATAGCCGTGCTCGTACTGTGCGCAGCTGGCGAAAGCCATGGCCAACGCTGCGGGGGTTTCGTGTGGGGCAGGGCTGGTGAGGGTGCGGCCCACTGCGCTGATGTGCCGGCCGGTGCGGAAACGGTAGAAGTACTCGCGCCCCGGCTTTAGACCGCGCAAAACCACGTGCACCGAGTGAGCGTTTTCAATCCGGGCTAACTCCACACCGCGGGCAACAACCCTGCGCATGGACGAATCCTCGGCAACTTCCCAGGCGACGGCGACGTTGCGCGAGGGCATTCCGCCTAGTCCATCCTCGGCTAGTGGGTCCAGGGCAAGGCGTGTCCAGATCACAAAACCGTCCGGCCAAGGCTCACCGGAGGCGATGCCCAAAAGGAACGGATCGGCGCGAAGACCGGCGTCGTCCGCGATTGAGGTGGCAGCTGAATTGGCGACTGCTGCGCCGGGAAGGGCGGCCACGAGTCCGGCACCGAGGCCGACGGTCAGGAGGGATCTGCGAGAAATGTTATCCATGCTTCTCGACGCTAGTGAGGCCGGTTGGACTGCTTGTGAGGCGCGCATGAATGGGTGGTGAACTGCGCGGGAAGACAACCCCTTGGTTCTATGGCTTCATTTTTGATCTGGCTTTGGTGGACGCGAAATGGAAAATGATGGACCTCGCCATAGATGAGTGAGGGGCATTTGGAGGCCATGTGACTTTCGCCCCAAGCGAGGGCGTGCTACAACCGAAGAAGCCTGTGGATAACTTCTACATCGATTTTCCAAATTGATTAGGCTGAGTGAAGCTAGGCCAGAGCCGACGACCGGGGGACTCCTCTTATGACCACATTCGCACCGTTCACCAAGGGATTGACCAGTAAGCGCACGGCGCTCGGGGCCGCTGCTGTTGTACTGATGATGGGCCTGGCTGGTTGCAATAGCCCGGCACCGTCGCCGTCTGGTTCGGGCTCCTCGGCTTCTTCGTCTTCCTCATCGTCGGCTACTACTGCCAGTACGACGCCGACCGCGGCACCTACCGCTACTGCCGTGTATAAGCCGGCCACCGCGAAGGGCAAAGCGCAGAACGTGCCGTTGCCCGTTCTGCCAGCCGTGGGAAAGACGAACACCAAAGAAGGTGCCGAGGCGTTCGTGAAGTACTGGTTCGCGCTGCTCAGCTACGCATACGAGACGGGTGATACGAAGCCAGTTGCGGCCGTATCTGGACCTAACTGTGCAGTTTGCTCCCGCCAAATTGAGGTAGTCGGCGAGATGTGGCAAGACGGGCAATGGGTTCAAGGAGCCTTATTCGAGCCAGTCACGCCCCAAAAACATTCAGTGACGGACGCCGGGGCACACCAAATGGCTGTCCAGGTTCTCCAGAAGGAGATCACCGTGCGCAATTCGGACGGCAGTCAACATCACGCACCGTTTCCGGTGTCGAACACCGCGAATGTCGCCAGCGTCGAATTTACCCAAAATGGGTGGACTATGACCGATATTGGGAAACTGGTGGGATAGGTGAAGCGCCGGTCGATTAGTCTTGTGCTGGTACTCCTACTGGTATGGCCGACCCTTGGTGTCGTACTTGCAGATGTTGCGAATGCCACAGACAGCTACACGGGCGGATTCGGTGACGGAACGACTCAGGCCACCGCTTCAAGATTGATCTATGACGAAAAAGCAGGCAAATTCTCTTGGGCGCCTGCTGGTGTGACTGACGACGATCCAAATCAGTACACCTACCTCATTCAGTGCCAGGACGAACGAGACGCTGACGGAGTTGGCTGTGTTCCTATGCAATGTCCTAAACGACCTGGCGACAAGGAACCCGGGGTGCCAGTCAATTGGAAATACGCTCCCAAGGCGATTCCGAATCCGACCTGGACGGACTGGAAACCGGTGGGCGACCGCGCCGTTTGTCTCTATGACCCTCGCCCGGAGGACATCCTCCCGTTGATTGCTAAGCGCATCTTAAAGGAATTCCAAGCGCTGCCAATCAAGGCTGGAACGGCCACCGTTCAACCCGCACCACACACCCTCAAGGGCGCCGAAACCAACATCTATGCCGAAGCAAGTAAACAAGACTTCAACATCACTTTGCTTGGCCAGTCCGTGCACCTAACAGCTACACCCGTTGAGTACACCTACAACTACGGCGATGGCTCCACGCTTGGACCCACGCCAGTCTCCGGCGGACCGTTGCCGGAAGACGAGTGGGGAACCAAAACCCGGACCAGCCACGTCTATACGGCAACGGGCAATTATCCCGTCAGCGTCACTACCTCCTTTACCGGTACGTACTCGGTGAACGGTGGCCCACCTCTGCCTATCGATGTGCGTGCCAGCGTAGGAAGTGCACCTCAAACCATCCAGGTCTGGCGTTCCATCACCAAGAACTATGCGGATAACTGCATCCAGAATCCCCACGGAGAGGGTTGCTAGCACCAGTGGCGTTAGGTCCTGTTGCCGTCGTCGGACTAGTGGTTGGATGCGTTTACCACGGGCATTTCCGGAAAATTATCAACGTATTACTCTGGACTAATGCCAATTTCGCCCTACTGCCAGCTGGCCAAATGCGCTGCCAAAAAACTAAACCTCAGGTGAACGGAACCTTAAAGAAAGAAACTTCTCAAAAGGGGTTGGCTTTCTCGGCAAACCCCTTGTAGACTGAAGACTGTTGTTGTGTTGCGCATTTGGTAATTCAGTATGACCCGCGGTTGCAAGACCGTGTCTTTCTGAAGTAGCGGTTGAGAACACCCCACACCGGAGGCCCGAAAGTCGGGATCACCTCCACCCCCTTCAGTAAGGACAGAAATATCATGGCTACAGGTACCGTAAAATGGTTCAACGCAGAAAAAGGCTTCGGCTTCATCGCTCCTGAGGACGGCTCACAGGACGTTTTCGCACACTACTCCGCGATCGCATCCTCCGGCTACCGCTCCTTGGAAGAAAACCAGAAGGTTTCCTTCGAGGTAGAGCAGGGCCCGAAGGGTCCTCAGGCTGTAAACATCCAGGGTCTCTAAGCCTCACCGCTTAGTTTCACTAAATTAGCAGGACCGGTCATTGACCGGTCCTGCTTTTTGTTGTCCCCATAGACCATCATGGAAACCATGGATTGGTGGGAAATTGCCCTAGGCATCATTGCGGGGCTCGTGGTCATCTATGCAGTGCTACTGCTAGCTCTCTGGATGTACGCGCGGCGCCACCCCGAGACTGTGAGCATGCGAGACGCACTGCGGCTGCTGCCCGACGTGCTCAGAGTCCTCCGCCGCCTCGTGGCAGACCAAACAGTCTCCCGTGGCGTCCGCATCAAACTCGTCCTACTACTGGGGTACCTACTCTTCCCCATAGACCTGGTGCCAGACTTCCTACCCGTAATCGGCTACGCGGACGACGTCATCATCCTGGCCTTGGTGCTCCGCTCCGTCATCCGCTCAGCCGGCCCGGACGCGCTACGCCGCCACTGGCCAGGTACACCAGCAGGACTCGCCGTCGTCGAAAAGCTCGCAGGACTTCCGAGGGGCACCTAAATCCACTTCGGAGCGACCTTCCAGCCCAGTTGCTGGCACTCCAGCCCACTGAGCAGGGCGAAAACCCCTAGTTTCCGGGGAGCCCCACCGAAGAATCCGAGAGCAACTGGGCGGGAAGGCTCAAATCGGAAGAAACACCCGGCTCAGCAGGAACAGTAGCCCCAATTCCCAGGCCGCGAACTGTCCAACCGGCACTCCGCCAAGCATCGGCGTCGAGCGCGTTACGGGTGTCCAACAAAAGCTGCCTGGACACTAGCGAAGCCGCAACCAGCGGGGACAGCTCCCGGTACTGCGCCCACTCGGTGGCCAACACCACCAACTCGGCACCTTCCAACGCTGCTTCAACCGAGTTCTCAAACTGCAACTGTGGGTATCTCATCCAGGCGTTGTTGATCGCCTTGGGATCCGTCACCGTCACCTGAGCGCCAGACTCGGCGAGCTGTAATGCCAAATCCAAGGCCGGCGAATCACGAATGTCATCAGTATCGGGCTTGAACGCAGCGCCCAGAACCGTCACCCGGCGCCCTGCTAACACCCCACCCACCAGCGACTGTGCCAACAGCACCGACCGGGACCGCTGATCCTTATTGATCCCGTCCACCAACGCCATCCACTCATCCACACTGGGCACCGAAAGCGCCCGGGCCTGAGACTGAAAGCTGCGGATGTCCTTGGGCAAACACCCGCCACCAAAGCCCAGTCCGGCCTGCAAATACCGTGAACCAATGCGCGGATCCAACCCCATAGCGGCGCTCATTTGAGTGACGTCAGCACCGGAAGCATCACACAACTGCGCCATCGCGTTGATAAAAGAAACCTTGGTGGCCAAAAACGCGTTAGCAGCGGACTTGATCAACTCAGCCGTAGCAAAGTTGCACACAATCCGTGGCACACCCGCTGCCAACAAGGGGCTATATACGGCGTCCAAAACCTCAGTCACTCGGGCGGCTGAATCTCCTTCAGCCCCGTAAACCAACCTGTCCGGCACCAACGAATCCTTCACCGCAGTACCCTGCCGCAAAAACTCCGGGTTCCAACCCACCGAAACATCGGCCCGTCCATTCAGCAGCGCGGCGATCATATTCACAGTCCCCACCGGCACCGTGGACTTACCAATAACAACAGCCCCAGGCCCCAGATTCGGCAACAGTGCCTCGGTGGCTGAGACCAGATAGCTCAGGTCGGCAGTATCTGAAGTCTTTGATTGCGGGGTCCCCACACACAAAAAGTGGACTTGGCACTGAGCAGCAGCCGCCATGTCAGTGGAAAACGTCAGCGCTCCAGCCTGGCGGCCATCCTTGAGTAGCTCTTCAAGACCCGGCTCGTAGAACGGTGCAAAACCACGCGACAAGTGATCCACCTTGGCAGCATCCGTATCAATACCAACCACGGTGTGACCCATCGAAGCTAATGTTGCGGCGTGAACAGCGCCCAAATAGCCGCAGCCAATAACGGAAATCTTCATGCTGACTCCTTATAAGTTTGTGTTGATCGCTGCGCGGACGGAGAGGCGGTCCGGGCGTTAAGATGTTCGGCAATCACCTCGTGGTAATGCCGCACGAGTTCGGCTGAAAGCGCTGCCCACGTCCGTCCCTGAACCGATGCGTGAGCCGCCGATGCGAACGCACGGCGCTTGGCGTCGTCGCCCGTTAGATCCGCAACCCGGGCACGCAATTGCGCCAAATCGCCGGGCTGATACAACCAGCCGGTCCGGGAGTTTTCCACCAAATCCAGCGGCCCGCCGCGCCCAGTGGCCACCACAGGAACACCCGAGGCCATAGCCTCCTGGATGGTTTGGCAGAAAGTCTCCAGCTCACCTGGGTGAACAAAAAGGTCAAAGGAAGCCACAGTCCGGGCCAGATCCTCGCCGCCCTGGAAACCCATAAACACGGCATTCGGCAACGCTTGTTCAAGGGCTGCGCGTTGGGGGCCGTCACCCACAATCACCAAACGAGTGCCCGGCACATCAGCCAAAACACTCAAATCCTGGACCTGCTTTTCCACCGCGAGCCGGCCAACATAGCCGATGATCCGCTCACCGTTCGGCGCTACCGAAGCCCGCCACGCCTCGCAGCGCTTTTGCGGGTTAAAACGGACAGTGTCCACCCCGCGGCGCCACATCTCCACCCGCAAAATCCCGCGGCCCCGTAACTGATTCGCAGCAAACGTGGACGGTGCCAACGTTCGAGTGGCGCTCAAATGGATGTTCTCCACGCGCTGCCACGCCCAATTTTCTAAAAACGGGAAACCATACCGGGCCGCGTAACTGGGCACCTCGGTCTGGTAAATCGCCACCGTGGGGATTCCCAACTGTTGCGCTGCCTGCGCCGCCCGCCAACCCAACACAAACGGTGAAGCGAGGTGAACAACGTCGGGGGAGTAGTCGGCAAGGATTCGCTTGACCCGAGCTACACCGCCCATCGCAACCCGCACATTTGTGTACCCGGCTAGCGGCACTGCAGGGAGCCGATGCACAAACGCACCCTCCACCACATCAGGCGCATCAGCCTCGGTGGACGAGGGCGCAATCACCAGCACCTCGTCCCCCCGCTCCCGCAGATGCTCCAACACCCGCAGGATCGAATGGGTCACACCATTCATCAACGGCAAAAAAGATTCGGCAACAATTGCGATCCTCACCATTCCAAGGTGCGGGCCGCGTCTGACCCCCCGGCAGAAAGGGCGTGACAGCCAAGGAAAGCTTTGGTTAACAGCAGACGGGGAGCGCCATCCGCGCCGATGGGGAGTTCTGCCCAACGACAACTCGCACATTTACTGGTGGACTTTATGCCTATGAGCCCCCGCAAACCCTCACACCGAATACATGCAGTGGCAGGAATATTCACTGCCTGCGTGCTGACAGTGCTGGGGGCTAGCGGTTGCAGCGTCACACTCCGGGCGGACGCCGCGGCGGCGCCAACTTCGCAGGCTGGGATTTCTTCAGAAGCCAGTACGACGCCGACTCCCACAGTAAGTGCCACGGCCACGGCCCCGGCACCGGCGGCAGCTCAACAAAGTCCTAGTACCACCGCTACCAACAACGCTGCCCGCGTGTCGTCCCTAAACCGAGCCGAAGCGATGCTGATGGACCTGAATACTCGGCCCGTGATGAACGGGATGCCGGTGGTATTCCGCTCAGCCAGCAATGATATGCAGTGCTCCGTGGATGTTGACGCAGCGGCTTGTTATTTCCTGAACAATGTCCCGCCAGCACCTCAAGACATCAAAGGGCAGTGCACGGGAAGCACACAATACTTTGGCGGGTACGCGGTAGTCAGCGCCACGTCCGGAGCACAATATGGTTTGTGTGGATACGGTCTTTCGCCCATGGAAATCGATGCGGCACAGGGCAACCCGGCCTTTAACGGAAGGACCCTGAATCCCGGGCAAGTGGGAAGGTTTGGGGACATTGTGTGTGAGCGGCAGACCAAGCAGGTGACGTGCGCACATTTGCGAACCGGCCACGGATTTGTCCTAGGTGGCGCAAATTACCAGCTCTTCTAGACGCTTCCGGCTAGGTTTAGCCGGGATCTGAGGCTGGCTCGTGGCAACATGGAACACGATGAAACTCAAAGCCGACCAAACCGGAAACCGTGGACTACCCATGCCGTTATGGCTTCAGGGCGCGCTCGAATCGGGGCAAGCCGCGGTCATCTCAGCAGCATTGGTCCTAGTGCCGCTGTTGGCCGTTTGGTTCTCCGGTGGTTTTAGTGGTTCCGGTGTGGACGTTTTGGCCCGTCTTGGCGGCCAAGCCTGGCTCATCATTCATGGTGTTCCCTTAAGCCTGCGGGTTTTCCTCTCAGAAGCCAGCTCACAAAACGTTGGTTCCACACTCTCCTTGGTTCCCCTTGGCCTGACGCTCATCCCCTTCTTTTTGTCATGGCGCGCTGGCCGCAGACTAGCCAGAGCCTCCTACACCGATCAGCTCTGGCAAGCACTCCTCGGCGCAGGGGGCATCTATGCTGCGTTTGGTCTGGCCACAGCTTTTGTCTGCCAAACCGGGGACGTAAGGGTCAATTTGCTCTACGCCACGCTGATTCCACTCATACCTGTGGGCCTGGGCTTGGCGATTGGCGCACGGCTTGAATCTGGCTCGTGGAGCCGGCTGATCGGCGTGGAAGCTGTTGACTGGATTTCCCGTACCAGCCAACACTCACGCTGGGCCGGATCCTACTTGTGGTCAGTGGTTCGCGCCGGGTTTGTGGCGATCCTGACCGCTTTTGCGCTCGCCGCGGTACTCCTCAGCGTGGACCTGCTGATTCACTGGGCGGACGTTGTTACGGTATTCGAAGCCCTCAAAGTGGACCCCTGGGGAGCGGCAGTACTAACCCTCGCCCAGATGGGCTACTTGCCCAACATGGCAGTCTTCTCACTCGCGTGGCTTTCCGGCGCCGGATTTAGCATTGGTGTTGGCTCAACAGCCAGCGCCCTTGGAACCGCCATGGGCCCAGTCCCCGCGATCCCAGTTCTGGCAGCCATTCCATCCGGCAACCTCGCCTTTGGAGCGGTGGCACTGGTGGTACCCGTCTTGGCTGGGGCTTTGGCCGGTTGGTGGTTTTTGCGCGACGGAGAGAACCACTTTGACGAATGGCTCTCCATCAAAATCAAAACGCGCTGGTTGACAGCCGCCGCCTCCACCTTGGTTCTAGGCCTGGCAATCGGTGCCGTGGCAGGAATTTTGGGTCTTGTGATGGCTTGGATGGCCGGCGGTTCAGCAGGTCTTGGGCGCCTTACTGAGATTGGCCCTGACCCGGTTCAGCTGGCTATCTACCTAGCAATTGAAGTTGGCATCGGTGTGGTTATTGGTTACGCGGCCGGCCCCTGGCTAGAACGCGGGCAACTACGCAGCTTCAAAGAAACGTTTAGCGCTTCACACCAATAATGCTGGTTTCAAAGTCCGTGGTGCACTGCTGCGCTGCGTGCAAAGTCAGGGCGGACTTAGAGCACTCTTGAAGTGTTTTGACCTGATCAAAGGCGAAGACACAAAACAGGGCAAGCAGCAGAGAAATGCCGCACACCACAATGCCTGAAACTGCACCAAAGATCAGAAACTTAGACTGCTTTGCCCGCACGGTACGGACAATCACCACAACTCCCAGGACAACGCCGATCAGTGCCAACAGAGCAGACAGTGCCACATAGTCAACGCTGAGCTGGAACACAAAAAACGTGCCGAGCACACAAATCAAGAAGAAGCGGAAATACTGCTGAGTGCGTCCCAACTGCACATCCTTGGCAGTGGGGGACACGGGGCGGGGATTCATAATTTCAAGCCTACGGTAGCTGTGCATAAGGTAGGTGCATGCGCATTGTGGTCCTTGTCTCCGGAACCGGCTCCAACCTTCAGTCCGTCATCGATGCTGTGGCAAGCGGTGAGCTGGACGTTGAGATTGCCGCAGTGGGTGCCGACCGCCCTGGAACCTTGGGCATCCAGCGCTCAGCCGCAGCCGGAATCCCTACTTTTGTGGTGGACTTCAAGTCCTTCCCGGACCGGGCAAGCTGGGACGCCGCACTCACCGAAGCCGTGTCCGCTTACAACCCGGATGTGGTTGTCTCTTCCGGGTTTATGCGCATTGTCTCGGCGGACTTCATCAACGCCTTTGACGGGAAATACCTCAATACTCACCCCGCACTTTTGCCCGCCTTCCCAGGTGCGCACGGAGTACGGGACGCCCTTGCTTACGGCGTAAAAGTCACCGGCTGCACCGTTCACTGGGCGGATGCTGGGGTGGACACCGGGCCCATCATCGCCCAGGAAGCCCTGGCTATTTCTGAGGGTGAGAGCGAAGAAGAGCTCCACGAACGGATCAAACTTGTTGAGCGCCGGCTACTAGTCCGCACCCTTGGCGAGCTGGCCCGCGGAGCCCATCAAAACTAACCGTCCTGATGATGCGGATCCGCCAACTTCCCAGCTGCTGACTGTCAGTCTCTTCCCGGCTTACTCCCAGACTCCTTGGCTATAAAGAACTGCACGCCACTTTGATACAACTTTTGCTATCCCGGCCTGCTTGAGAACGCAGCGCTACTTGCGGTGCAGCACGTAGAGGAATGGGCATGGGTTTTTGGCAACAAGTTTTGAACATGGCAGTCACAGGTCCCCGTTTCCTTCTTGCCTGGACCCTATTGAGCTCACTTCTTCTGGTCTACTTACTGCTTAAACGACGCCGGGCGCGCTGGTTTGTTCTGGCAGCCGCTAGTTTGGCAGTGGGCACCGCAATTGGTTTGGCAGTGCTGTGGTACTGCGTTTTTGTGGATAACACCTTTGGCGGTCCGCTCATTTTTGAGGTCTGGTTCTGGGCTACTGCAGCTTTCGCCGGTATTGGCCTAGCTATGGTGAACCTGCGTGGCGGCCGTTGGTGGCGGAGCATCGTTGCCGGGTTCTCCGTGCTGATCTTTCTGACCACCGCCGTTTTTCAAGTCAACGCAGCCTACGGGCTGAACCCCACCCTCGGCTCGCTACTGAACATCAACACAGCCGGAATAGTCAAGATTCCGCTGCGGTCTCGTTGGCAAAAAGGCAATAACGAGACCCTATACAAAGAGTGGAAGGCCCCGGCTGACATGCCGAAAGTGGGCTTGAGAGGCAAAACTCCTCTGCCTATCCCAGCAACGCATTCAAAGTTCAAAGCCCGCTGGACAGGTCTTTACCTTCCGCCAGCAGCATTGGTGAAGCACCCGCCCTTGCTGCCATTTATGATCATGATGATGGGCCAGCCTGGTGGTCCCAGCCCGGACCCTGTTGCTCGAGTGGCGGACGCCATGGCAGCAAAAAATCATGGGTTAGCGCCAGTCATTTTGGTAGTAGATCAGATCGGTGACCCCTACACCGACACCCTCTGCATCAATTCTGCCCGGGGCAACGTAGAAACGTATGTGATTGATGACGTGCTCCCGTGGGCGCGGGCCAACCTGCCCATCCTTAAGGACCGAAAAGACTGGACAGTTGCCGGCTTTTCAAACGGCGGGGTGTGTGCCAGTTACTACGCTGCCAAGTACCCGCAAGACTTTGGAAATTACATCTCCATCTCCGGAGAAGAGTTCCCGGGCTCAGAAAAGCCAGCAGACAACCTGGCCGCTCTTTTTGGCGGCAATCAAAAAGCGTATGATGCAGTGAAGCCAAAAAACATTATGCTGGCCCACGGAACCTACAAAGATCTGTCAGGTGTTTACACGGCCGGCAGCAACGATCCGGCCTACGTGGCTGCAGCAAAACATCTGTTGGCCACGGCCCTGCACGTGGGCATCAAAGCTGCCTTCTTTCCCCTTGCTGGAGTGGGCCACGTCAAGGGAGCCGTAGCCGGTGGAATGCCAGACGCCTTTAAGACTTTGTACCCACGCTGGGGGTTAGCGGCCCCATGAGTGGGCAGGTTCGCACTAGCCAAGACCGGATCAGAAGCTTCCTCCAACGCATCCCCTTCTCCTTCGCCCTAGCCGCAATTCTCCTCGCAGCTGCAGCGTTTAGCGGCACACTCTTTGGCTCAGCTAATCCCGCTCAGCTATGGGGCCAAGGCGTTGACAACACCTTCCTCGCAGGACGTTGGTGGACCCCCTTTACGGCTCTACTCATCCCACAAGACGCCACCGCAACACTCGTCTCAGCGGGTGGAGCGGTCCTCCTGCTCGGCGTGGCGGAACGCGTGTTGGGCACCAAAAAAGCCACCATCGCGTTCTTGGCCACAGGTTTAGCTGGCGGTGTTCTGGGTGTGCTGATGCAGTGGGTTGGCACCCTCACCTGGGAATGGTGGTCCACTTCTGCCTCGGGGAACGTCACACTGGACCCCGTGACCGGGATCTTCGGCGCCCTTGCCACAGCGTCAGGGAGCATGGGCCTGTTGTGGCGCCGGCGAACCAGAGTAGTTCTGGTGTCCTTTGTGCTGATTTTTGTCCTTTACTCGGGAGACCCGGAGGACTTTTACCGGCTCCTAGCTGTACTAGTAGGTATTGGCCTCGGAATCATTTGGCACCGGCGCAACGGCGCCAGCAAACACGCCAAGTACGCGCTGACGTTCGCTTCGAGTTCCCACCGCGAGACGCGAACTCTGGTAGCCGCCGTCGTATTGGTCACCGCAATTGGACCCTTGGTTGCTTTCCTTGGCAGCACTGACCTGACGCCCTTCGCCTTCGGCTCCTACCTGGTGATGAACGACGCCGGAACCTCCACCTCTGTTGCAGCAGCGTGCCACGGTGCCAGCCCCATAAGCCGTGCCTGCATCCACCAATTGGCTCGCTTGGGCTCCCACGGTCCCGGAATGATGGCACTGGCCTTTGTCCCAGTAGTCCTGCTAGCGCTCGCCGCGTGGGGGCTGTACCGCGGCAGGCGATTCGGCTGGTGGCTGGCTGTCTGCGCTAACGCCGCAATCCTCTTTGCATGGCCAGGTTCCTTCGGCGTCACCCGGCTGATGACTCAATCCGGCACGGGCATTCACCGCCCGTTCAACGGCCAAGAACTGAACATCTGGATCATCAGCGCCGCCCTAGTGCCGGTGGGATCGTTGGTGATGCTGTGGATCAAGCGCAAAGACTTTGGCATCCGGGCCCCGCGTCAAGCACTCCAACACTTCTGGGTGATTATTGGCGGAGCGTTTTTGACGCTTTCCATCGCGTACACACTCAGTGCTTTGCTGGTACTTAAATCCTTGGCACCCCACGTTACTGCCGCAAGGGTTCTCCTAGACGTCCCGCACCGTTTTATCCCACCGCACTTCCTCAGCGGTTTGGTCCCCCTCGTCCTGCCACGGCACAGCCCGGTCAGTTGGGCCTACCAGTGGGCCGGGCCAGTCTTTTGGACGATTTTTGTGGTGGCGAGCTTGTGGTTGCTTTCGCGATCGTCGCGCACCGTTTCTACGCACGACGGCGCCCGGTTCCGTGAGCTCTTACGCCGCCATGGCGGTGGCTCGCTAGGACATATGGCCACGTGGGAGGGAAACACCCCGTGGTTCACTCACGACGGCGAGGGAGCGCTCGCGTACCGGGTGGTTAATGGGCATGCCCTGGTCCTAGGGGAACCGGTTTGTTCCCCGGTCCGCGTGGAATCAACAGTGCAGGAATTTTTGCTGTATTGCGACGCTCAAAATTTCTCACCCGTGTTTTATTCGTTCCACAATTCCTTACTGCCAGTCTTTGGCAAGCTCGGTTGGCGGCACTTGCCCGTTGGTGAAGAATCCATCATCAAACTGACCGGTTTCTCCCTCAAAGGCAAAGCATGGCAAAGCGTCCGGACCTCCTTGAACAAAGCCATCAGAGACGGCAGGACTACTGTTTGGACGTCTTGGCACGAGCTACCTCTTGCTGCCACCTCTGAAATCGAAGCCATCTCAGAAGCTTGGCTTGCTGAAAACAAACTCCCCGAAATGGGTTTCACGCTGGGCGGGATTGAGGAGCTTAATGATCCTGAGGTTCGTTTGATGCTCGCTGTGGCTGAGGATGGCCACATTGAGGCTGTTACTTCGTGGATGCCTGTTTATGAACACGGCCAAGCAGTGGGTTGGACTCTTGACTTTATGCGCCGTGCCCCCGAATCGGAGAACGGTGTGATGGAATTCCTGATCGCCTCCGCGGCCTTGCAATTCCAACGCGACGGAGTCCGGTTCTTGAGTCTGTCCGGGGCGCCGCTTGCCACCAAACCGGCAGACGTTGCACCCGAAGCAGACCAGGCACCCAGCACCGACATTGCTGCCTTCCAAGCCTGGCTCTCACGCACCCTAGAACCTGCATACGGCTTCGGTTCCTTGTTCCGCTTCAAGGCAAAATTCCACCCCGAATACTCCACGCTCTACATGGCGTTCCCGGACCTTGCAGCACTCCCAACCATCGGTATGGCGCTTGCCCGCGCGTACTTGCCGGACGTCTCCACCCGTGAAGGCGTTGTCCTGGCCCGTACCTTAGGCCGCAAAGACTAACTCCGGCGAGTTTCGGCGTCGTACAGCCCTTGCTTGTATTGAGGTTGTTTTGTGACGTTACCGAAGGTGCTGCTGTTTTGTCTCGGGGGCGAAGAATGCCATCCACACCACGGCAATAACCACTAGGGCGCCGGCTAGGGCGAAGCTGGTTGCCAGGCCAAAAGTGGGCCAGAAGTACGCACCAAAAATCAGTGGCCCAAACCCGGCGCCAATGCGTGAAAACGTTGAAGCCCAGCCAAAGCCGGAGCCGCGCAACTCCGTGGGGTAAAGCTCAGAAACGTAGGCGTACAACACCGGGATAGCCACCTGAACCACAAAACCGTAGGCGAGCAGCCAGCCCACAGCGGCAGCCGGAATATCCACCACAAAGGCCACCACCACAAGGGTTGCGGCTGCGAGCGGACCAGTGATCGCCAGGATCCATTTGCGGCCCACACGCTCCACCAGCAGGGCTGCAACCACCACACCCAAAAGGCCCACGCCGGCCATACCAGCAGTTGTCACAAAGGCTTTGTACTCGGCAAAACCCGCGCCAATGAGGATCTTCGGCATCCACGTCAGGGACAAGTAGTAGACCAACAGGATGCTAAAAAACAGTAGCCAGGAAGTGGCCGTGATTTTCCAGTTGAACGCCCAAATTCCGCGCAACTGCGCCAAAACACTACCGGCCGAAAGCTTGGGGGCCTCATGTGGTTTAGGCAAGCTGTACGCCACAGCGGTGCCGCCAGTGTCCTTGACCAACTGGTCAATCACGGCTGCAGCTTCCTCACGCCGGCCCTTGCTAATGAGGAACAACGGGGACTCGGGAACACCGCGCCGAATCCAGAACACCAAAAGGGCCGGGATTACCATCACCAGCATGATCACTCGCCAGTCGCCATAAGCGGCCACCAAGGCTGCGGAAACCACACCGCACAAGGCAGCGCCCACCGGCCACCAACCGTCCATTGCCGTCAGCACCCGGCCGCGTTGTTTGCGGGGCGTAAATTCACCCACCAGCGCGTAATCCACCGGGATGCAACCGCCCAGACCAAAACCGGCGATAAAACGGAAGATGCAAAACCACACAAAGTCGGGAGCAAAAGCACCAAACACCGTAAAAATGGAGAAGATCAGCAAAGTGGCGGTAAACGCTTTTTTACGCCCAATGCTGTCAGCGATGGTGCCCCACACAAACGCGCCAAGTGCCATTCCGATCAGATTTGCTGTACCCACCCACGCCACATCCGAGGCTGCAAGCGCCCAGTGTTTGGACAACAAAGGGATCAGAACGCCGTTGAGGGTGACATCCCATGCGTCGAACATAAAACCAAGGCCACCGATGATAAAGATGCGGCCTTGCACTTTCCACCGCCACGGCAAATCCTGAACGATTTGTTCGCCGCTAGGAACCGTTGTGTACGTGTTCATAACATCTCCCGATCTACTCTGGGAAAACTCTAGTACGCGGCCCGGTTCTTGCGGGGGTGCTCAGCGGGTTTTTGTGATGGCCTCACGCAGAAAACCATTGGCTTGCCCCAAAGCTGCACGTCCGGCGTCGGGTGTGACACCGGTAAGCAACAACAATATGGCGAGCTTGACCGAACCGTCCGCCGCCTCCAAAGCGTTTGCTGCCTGATCTGCGTCCACACCTGTTGCCTGTTGGACGGTGCGCTGGGAACGGGCACGCAACTTGGCATTAGTGGCTTGCAAATCCACCATCAAATTCCCGTAGGTTTTGCCCAGCTTGACCATACTCAGAGTGCTGATCATGTTGACCACCAGCTTTTGGGCAGTACCGGACTTCAAACGCGTAGAACCCGTCACAAACTCCGGTCCCACTTCAACTTCAATGGCAACGTCCGCGGCCTGGCCAATTGCCGAACCGGTGTTGCACGCAATCGCTGCCGAAAACGCACCAACCTCCCGGGCCGCAGCCAAGGCACCCAAAACATAGGGGGTTCGACCGGATGCCGAAATGCCGATCACGGCGTCGTTTTTATTCAGTTTCAACGCATGCAAATCGGCTGCGCCAGCTTCAACGTTGTCCTCGGCGTTCTCCACAGCATGCTGCACGGCACGGCTACCGCCCGCGATCACACCAACCACCATTTCCGCAGGAGTGCCAAAGGTTGGTGGGCATTCGGACGCATCAAGCACACCAATCCGGCCGGCCGTCCCAGCACCGGTGTAAATCAACCTGCCG
The DNA here is from genome assembly GCF_050490295.1 of Pseudarthrobacter sp. J1763. Classification (NCBI taxonomy): domain Bacteria; kingdom Bacillati; phylum Actinomycetota; class Actinomycetes; order Micrococcales; family Micrococcaceae; genus Pseudarthrobacter; species Pseudarthrobacter sp. J1763. The sequence continues at coordinate 145,497 of NZ_JBNPEN010000002.1, forward strand.
CCAGCCGCTAGCTTTTGGGTGACTGCGTCAACAGCCTGCGCGATCTGCCCGAGGGATTTGCTCACTGCCGCGGCAACCAGCGCATCCTGACCATTCATCGCCGCCACCAACTCGGAAGTACTCATGGTGTCTAGGAGCTGAAAATCCGGGTTGCTGCGCTCGGTGGCGAGGCTGGCTAGCTCGGCGCGGAGCGGGCCTAGATCCTCAGAGTAGGCAGCGGATTCAGCGGGCTGATTCACGGTAAAGGTGCCTTTCCTGCAAAAGCGGACCAGGGCCGGCGGCCAGTGCTGCGCCGTCCAGCCCGGTGCCAACAGGTTCGACGACGGCGAAGCCGTTTTGGGTTAATGCTGCGGCCAAGGTGCGGGCAAAGTACGGCGAGCTGGCAAGGCCGCCCAAAACCGAAACCGTTGCTGTTCCACTGCTTGCATCCGAGCTGCTAGTTGTCCTTGAATCGCTAATCGTGCCTGAGACGCTAGATGTGCCCGAGGCGCCAGCCCGCCGGACTGACTCGGCCAAGTACTTGCAGGCCTGATCAATGATTTTGGCGGCCACAACGTCCTTGTTCTCAGCGGCGGCCACAACAGCCGGAGCGAAGCTAGCTAACGGCCGCGAAGGGTTCTCGAAGCTGCCCAACCAGCTAGGAAGTAGCTCGGGGGACCGGACCATAGCGGTACTGGCGGCCGTGAGAGTAGTGGCCGGGCCGGCGTCGTACGCTTCCAAGACGGCGCTCAGGCCCGCCTGACCAATCCACCGGCCGCTGCCTCGATCACCCAAAAACGGCCCCCAACCGTCAGCCCGGTGCAGCTCACCGGCGCCATCAAAGCGGAACGCAACGGCGCCCGTGCCAACAATCAACACAGTGCCGGGATTGGAACCAAAAGCGCCGAGCTGGGCGGCGGTGGCATCCGAAAGGACAGTGACATCCCCGCGGAAGTGAGCGGCAAGTTCGGTGGCCAAACGCTGACCGCCAGCGGTGTCTGCGGCTACGCCGGCGACTGCTGCACCAACGCTGACCGCTCCGTGGACGGGGAGGTGAGTGGCGGCGTCGGCGATTAATTCGAACGCCTTCCGTGAGCCACCCTCAGTGGCTAGGCCGGCGAAACCAGGGGCTTCGGCGGTGCCCAAAACTTTTGCACCAACCACGTGATTTTCGCGCAATTCGAGGCGGCACTTGCTCTTGCCAATGTCCGCCGCAAGAACCATCCGCGCGGGGCCCTTGGGCGCAAAGTGATCCATGTCTCAACTCTATCCCGGCGCCTCGCGTGTCCGGTCACGCTAAGGTACGAGTCACGCCAAGGTACGAGTCATACAAAGGCGCAGAGTCATACAAAGGCGCAGAGGGGAGGCCGGCGCGTGGACGCGATAAACTGGCCGGGCACCCAGCCCTCCCACTAGCGATTCCCACCGGAGACTTTTGTGACCTTGACGCAATTTGACCGTGTTCCCATCCGTCGCGCATTGATTTCTGTGTACGACAAGACCGGATTGGAGGAGCTGGCACGGGGCCTTCACGCCGCTGGCGTCAAGATTGTTTCCACCGGTTCCACAGCCAAGAAAATTGCCGCCGCCGGAATCCCGGTTCAGGAAGTGGAAGAAGTCACCGGTTCCCCGGAAATGCTTGATGGCCGGGTAAAGACCCTGCACCCGCGCGTTCACGGTGGCATCTTGGCCGACCGCCGTCTGCAGTCCCACGTGGATACCCTCGCCGAGATGGACATTGAAGCCTTTGACCTAGTGGTGGTCAACCTCTACCCCTTCGTTGAAACCGTCAAGTCCGGCGCCGCCCAAGATGATGTGGTGGAGCAAATCGACATCGGAGGCCCCGCCATGGTGCGCTCCGCCGCCAAGAACCACGCATCGGTTGCCATCGTCACCGACCCGGCCATCTACGATTCCGTCGTTGAGGCCGCTGCCGCTGGCGGTTTTGATCTGAAAACCCGACGCCGTCTCGCGGCACGTGCTTTCGCCCACACCGCAAGCTACGACACCGCCGTCGCAACGTGGACCGCTTCCCAGTTCCTGGACGAAGACGGCGACGGGCAGATCGACTGGCCCGCCTACGCCGGCCTCGCCCTGGAGCGATCCGAGGTTTTGCGCTACGGCGAAAACCCGCACCAGCAGGCTGCCCTGTATGTGGACAAGGCGGCTCCGGCCGGTATTGCTCAGGCTGATCAGCTGCACGGCAAGGCCATGAGCTACAACAACTTTGTTGACGCCGACGCCGCCCTGCGCGCAGCCTTCGATTTCTCCGAGCCCGCAGTGGCTGTGGTGAAGCATGCCAACCCTTGTGGTGTTGCGGTTGCTTCCCCTGACTCCGAGGACCCGATTGCTGATGCCCACGCCAAGGCGCACGCCTGCGATCCCGTCTCCGCCTTTGGTGGTGTCATTGCCGCGAACCGCACTGTGACCGCCGGAATGGCCCGCACCGTTGCCGGCATTTTCACCGAAGTGGTGATTGCCCCGGACTTTGAGCCGGAAGCCGTGGAAATTCTTTCCGCTAAGAAGAACATCCGCCTCCTGGCCTTGCCTGAGGGTTACGGACGTTACCCCACTGAATTCCGTCAGGTCTCCGGCGGAATGCTGGTTCAGGCGAGCGACAAGGTAGACGCCGACGGCGACAACCCCGCCAACTGGACCCTTGCCGCAGGTGAAGCCGCCGACGACGCAACCCTCGCCGATCTCGCCTTCGCGTGGACCGCATGCCGCGCAGCGAAGTCCAACGCCATCCTCCTCGCCAACAACGGTGCGGCAGTGGGTATTGGAATGGGCCAAGTGAACCGACTGGATTCCTGCCGCTTGGCCGTGGAACGGGCCAACACGCTTGGTGTTGCTGTTGAGTCTGACGTTGACGGTGCCGGTGGAGCGTCCAACGCGAGCGGTGCGGGTGCTCCCGAGCGTGCTCGTGGTGCTGTTGCTGCGTCCGACGCGTTCTTCCCGTTCGCCGACGGTCTGCAAATCCTGATCGACGCCGGTGTCCGCGCGGTTGTTCAGCCTGGCGGTTCCGTGCGGGACGAGGAAGTGGTGACAGCGGCCAAGGAAGCCGGCATCACCATGTACTTCACCGGTTCGCGTCACTTCTTCCACTAATAACCCCCGACTCGCCCTCAACCACCGCCGAATGGGTAGATAACGTCGCTTTGAAGTGATTCATAACGACGTTATCTACCCACTCGGCGGAAGGGGAGCAGGGGAGAGCAAAAAGGAGCCACATGGCTAGGCTGCGTGAAGTGCGGGTTCACCGCGTTCGTGTGCCGCTAGTGGGACACTTCACCACCGCGGTTCGCAGCGCCACTGAGCTCGAGACAGTGCTAGTCGAAGCCATCGATTCGGATGGGTTCAGCGGCTGGGGTGAGGCGCCGATCAGTAAAGTCACACGCCTCTCCACTGAGCAAGCAGTCGCCAGCATTGAAGGCCCGCTGGCCGCCCTAGTTCTTCATCAAGATGGCGGATTGCACGGCACAAATGCCCACTCTGGTACGGGGTTGGGGGGTGCGCTGCCCGGGGAACTCAGCGAATCCCTGGCACGGTTGGAACAAAGCACGGAACCACCGGCTGCCCGTATGGCTATGGACTGTGCCCTCCACGACCTAGCAGCCCAGCAGCACGGTGTGGATCTGGCAACTTATCTAGCCAGCATTATCGCTAGCGGCGAAGCTCAGTCTGGATTCGGTATCAAGGCCTTAGCCAAAGTACCCCAAGTGAAGATCGAGACTGACATAACGCTTTCCGTCGCACCGCCAGCGGAGCTCGCCACTAAAGCAGCTGCACATGTGGCGGCCGGGTTCCGTTGCCTGAAGGTAAAGCTCGACGCGCGGATGGACGTCCTTGCCTCGATGCAAGCCGTGCGTGCGGCCGCCGGGGACCAGACCGTGTTGCGCATCGATGCAAACCAAGCATTTAACGCCTCGGAGGCCATCCGGGTGATCCGGGCATTGGAAGACGCAGGCTTGAACATAGAGCTTGCAGAACAACCAGTACCGGCAGGGGACTGGGCAGGCCTCGCGCAGGTGAGTGCCGCCGTCGAGACCCCGGTTTTGGCGGACGAAAGTCTCTGGAACCTCCAAGACCTAGAGCAATTACTGCGCTACCAGGCCGCACCCATGGTGAACATCAAGTTGGCTAAAACGGGTGGGCTCCGGCACGGATTGAGACTTCTGGAACGGGCCACTGCCGAAGGCATAGATGTAGTTATTGGGTGCATGCTGGAGAGCCATGTGGGCATTGGTGCAGCGGTAGCACTCGCCGCTCAGTTGCCTGCAAGTGACGGCCGCTCTGTAGCTGACGGCCGTTCTGGAAGTGACGGCCGTTCTGCCGCGCAGGACCTCGACGGCGGGCTGTGGCTCACCGCCTCTCCTGTGCGCGGAGGGATCGAATATCAGGGTATGAACATTCAGCGTTCCACAGCCCCCGGCCTGGGAATTAGCGGGCTGGCTCTCGGCTAAGAATCCCTCGCCTAGGATTTAGGCAGCTACTGTGTTGCCCTATGCAGTTCCCAAGCCATCCGTGAAAGCGCTTGGATGGCGGGCAAGGCGTCCTTTTCCTCGTAGGCCCGGGTACACACTGCCAAAACGTAGCCGTCGCTGAGGAAGCCGTTTTGTGGGGCAACAAAAGCAACATCGTGTTGAATGCCGGTGACCCAGCCGGACTTGCTACCCCAACGCACCTCGGCGCCTGCGGAATCCAGCTCCGCGCCAAGATCTCCGAACTCTTGAGCCATCAGCCACTGAGTCATCAATTCCGTCAGCTCTGGACCAGCCACGGCACCTGTCACAATGGCGCGCATCACGGCTGTCAGATCACGTGCAGTCACTTGGTGGCTCAACCCAGCCCGCAGTGCCGGGATGTCGCCGATCATCCGCTCCATACGCGAAGAGGCTGCCCCGCAGGCAGACAAAGCGTCGTTGACCGCGGGCAGCCCAACCAGCTGCACCACCAGATTGGTAGCCTCATTTGAGGAGACAGTGATCATGCGCCGAAGTACCTCAGAGAGCGGCATCAGCGTTCCGGGCGAAGGCATCCCCATGTCCCGTTCTTCGGGTTCAAAGGTGAAGTCTTCGGTGCCGGTGGCCGAGGGAAAAGTGTGTGCCGCCGCAATTTCTTGGTTCAAGTCCAGCTCGCCACGTTCCACAGCCCTGATTGCTGCCACCATCACGCCGAGCTTGATAGTGCTTGCCGAGTAGAACGGAAGGTCAGCTTCCCGTTGGGATAAAACAGCACCATCCATTGTTGTGAGGCAATACGCGATGGTGGGCACGCCGTCGCTATAGTCAGACTGAACGGGCATGGTGGCTCCTAGCTGAGATGAGAGTAGACCGTGTCCGAGACGGCCAAACGAACGGGTTGGAAGTCGGAAATCTCGCGCCGAGGATGCACCCGATTGCTCAGCAAAACAACACTCATTCGAGCATCGCGGTCTACCAACAATGAGGTACCGGTGAAGCCGTTGTGGCCGCGCGCATGTGGGGATCCCATCCACGCGGCTTGGCCAATTCTTAGCCCCAGACCGTGGCCGAATTCGGCTCCAGAGGTGGGCAGAAACTTACCAAGTACGTCCCGGAGCTGATCCGTCCACATGGCAGTTGCCAGTGTGGGGGACAAGATGCCAGGCAAGCCTGCGCGCAAGAATTCGGCGAAGCCCAAGAGCGCACCAGCGGTGCCGAACAGGCCAGCGTTTCCGCACGCACCGCCCAAAGACCAGGCAGCTTCATCGTGGACAACACCACGAATCATGCCCCGGCCGAGTTCCGGCTGGTACTCAGTCGCGGCGCTACACAGCGGATCTGGTGTGAAACTCAGCCCACCATTGGCATCCACTTTGGAGAGCACCTTCTCGTTGACGAGCTGAAGCCAAGGTTTTCCCGTGATCTGCTCGGCCGCAGCCATGATGGTGTTGAATCCCGCGCACGAGTATTCAAAGTGGGTGCCAGGCTGGTGAAGCGGTTCAAGAGCCAGCAGATCGGCCAGCAGCGCTTCACGGTCAAAGACTGCTCCGGTAGCCAGCGGCCCGCGCCAGCCGTCCCACGTCCCAGGCAACCCCGAGGTGTGGGTCAGAAGCTGACGCAATGTCACACCAAATTTGCCCAGCGGCACTGGAACCGTCTGATCAAGGTCCCACACGCCGTCGTCCACTAGTGCCAGCGCCGTGACAGCGGTGAAAACCTTCGTCACAGACGCCAAATCGTAGAGCGTTTCGGCGCTCGCCGGGATCCGCTCTTGCTCCGGAAGTTCAGTACCGTCGCTACCAAAACGCACAGCGTCGCCCACGGTGATCACCGGCAGCCGTTCACCGTCCACAGCAACTGCGCAAACGGCCGACGGCGTGACACCGGTTTGGACAGCAGCGCTTAGCAGACGCTTCAGCTCGGTATGCAATGACTCGTGCCCCGGGCTGAGGCCAGTGGCTCTCACTAGTCCAACACCAAACGTGGCTGGCTTCCGTCCGGCGCGTGCAAGGTGGCTGGAACGCCCAGAGGAATACTGTGTGCCGCAGGTCCGTGGCCAAAGCCCAGTTCCCACACCAAGGGAACGCCTAGCGGACCGAGTAGTTCAACACAGAGCTTCTTGATTTCCTCAAGGTCACCGCAATCTTGCCATGAGCCCAAAACGATGCCACTCAATCCTTCGAACCAGCCGGCCCGGAGTAGTGAGGTCAGCATCCCATCAATCTTGTAGGTGGGTTCGGTGACATCCTCGAGTAAGGCGATTCGGCCGGTATTGTTCGGCAGCACCCGCCCACGGCCCCCCAAGGTCATCACCAGAAGGCTCAGATTTCCGCCGGTAAGGATTCCGTGGGCAGTGCCGCTGACGAGAGTTTGGGCGGTTGCCGCTGTGTAACTCCGGCCAGGGAAGGGAGCAAATACGGCCGCTTTGAGCCTTGTAGTTGCTACAGCATCATCGAGCAAGGCAGCAGTGGCCAGCATGGGGGTAAACCACGAGGGCAAACCCAACTTTTCACCCCAAAATTCGTGAATCCCTGTGATATCAGAGGAGCCAAAGAGCGGCTTCGGCTCGGCGGCACGGAGCTGATCGACGTCGAGCAAGTCCAAAAGCCGCACTGACCCGTAGCCGCCTCGGATCACAAAAACTGCGGCGAGGCTTGGATCGCACCACGCGTTCTGCAGGTCAGCGGCCCGCTGCTCGTCGGTTCCGGCAAGATACAACGCGCGGGGATGTGCAGCCCGAAGGTGATCGCCAAGTACTGGAACTAGCCCCCACGATTCCAAAAGTGCCACCGAGCGTTCAATCATCGCCGGTACTGGCGGCCCCGAAGTTGCCACCAGCCCCACCCGGTCACCTAGCTGCAGCGGAGCCAAGATGTCAGTTGTTTTCGGATGCTCCATCATGCGTCCGAACCGATGGCCACGCTGGAGTCATCGGCCAGCACATTGTTGGTTGGCACCACGCTGAGCAATTTGCGGGTGTATTCGTGTTGAGGGTTCAGCAAAACGTCTTCCACCTTGCCTTCTTCAACAATCTGACCTTCAAACATCACCACCACTCGATCAGCGATGTTCCACGCCAAGCCGAGGTCATGAGTTATGACCAGGGCACCCAAGCCGAGTTCACAGCGCAAACGCAAGAGCAGGGCAAGAATTTCGGCACGTACGGAGGCATCCAGGCTAGCCACCGGCTCATCGGCAACCAGGAATTCCGGTTCCAAGGCAAGAGCGCCAGCAATCACCACTCGCTGCCGCTGCCCTCCTGAAAGTTCTTGAGGAATGGCCGTTAGGTAACGTTCAGGCGGGTTCAACTCGGCTTTTTGCAGTGCCGCTGTAACGATTTCCCGTTCGTTCCCTGGCAACTTGTGCAGTCGAGGCCCTTCGGCCACGGCTTCGTAGACAGAGTGCTTAGGGTTCAGTGCCGCCGACGGATCTTGCAGCACAAACTGGACGCTCCGCCGGTAATCCTTGAGCGCTTTGCGATGGTGAGAAAGCGGTTTGCCTTCGAACAACACGTCCCCGGAGGTGGGACGTTGCAAGGCAAGCATGGTACGAGCCAGTGTGGTTTTACCGGACCCGGATTGACCCACAAGCGCAACAATTTCACCCCGGCCGCAGCTCAGATTCACGGAGTCCACAGCCTTGACCGTGCCGCCGCGTCCGGCGAACGTCACGGACAAGTTTCGCGCCTCCAACACAACATCTTCCGGGTCGGGGGCAGTAAAGGCGCCGGCCTTTTCCCCTGCGTTTGCTGAGGGTGCGTCAGGCGCAGTGTAGCCGGGCAAACGGAGTCGAGAGGCAGGATCCCCGATCAATGGAAACGCCGCGGCGAGGGCCTGGGTGTGTGGGTGTTGCGGGTTACGCATAACGTCAGCAGAAGGACCATCCTCCACAATTTTTCCTTGCTGCATCACCACAATCCGCTCACAAGTGGCAGCAAGAACCGAGAGGTCGTGGCTGATCAAAATGAGCGAGAGCCCGCGTGAGGCCACCAGTGCAGTCAGCACGTTCAGCACTTGTGCCTGAACAATCACGTCCAATGCAGTGGTTGGTTCATCAGCGATGATGAGCTCAGGATCGCAAGCCAAAGCCATCGCGATCATCACGCGCTGCTTCTGCCCGCCGGAGAGTTCATGAGGGTAGGAAGCGCCCTTGGCCGGGGAGAGGTCCACCAGCTCCAAGAGTTCGGCAACACGTGCATTTCGTGCAGCATCGTCCTTGTACGGAAGCACTTTTGCGTGGACACGCAGTGCCTCGGCGATTTGGTCACGGACCTTGCGAACCGGGTTGAGTGAGTGCATGGCACCCTGGAAAACGATTGCTGCTTCAGTCCAACGCACGGCGCGCAGACGGCCCCAACTGAGGTCAGGCACGTTGTCTTCACCCAGCAAGATGCTGCCTTCCACCTTGGCATTAGCAGGCAGCAAACGGAGCACTGACATGGCCAGTGTGGACTTTCCGCAGCCAGACTCGCCAGCCAGACCCAACGTTGAGCCGGGTTCGACGACGAGGCTGACGCCGTCGACCGCTGTCAGCGAGCGGCGGCCTTCTTCTCCTTGAGTGGAGTAGGTGACCCGGAGGTCCTTGAATTCAAGACGCGGCATTAGCGGCCTCTCAGGGTCGGGTTAATAACTGACTCGAAGGCGCGCCCCACCAAAGTGAAGCACAGCACCACAACAACGATTGCAATACCGGGGGTAAGGACAAACCACCAATAGCCTCCGGTTGCCGCGCCGGTATCCAACGCGGATTTGAGCATGGACCCCCAAGAGATCTGTCCGGGGTCGCCCATGCCAAGGAAGGACAGGGTGGATTCGGCGATGATGGCCGAACCTACTGTCAGGGTGGTGTTGGCGAGGACAAGTGGCATCACGGCCGGGAGGACGTGCTTGCCAATGATGTGGGCGTCCGAAGCTCCCAAGGCCCAGCTGCGTTCAATGTAGGCGCGGGATTCCACGCTGAGCGTTTGGGAACGTACCAGGCGGGCTGTTCCGGCCCACGAGGTGATCCCGATGGCAATCACAATGGTGGCAACGCCGGGGCCAATCACTGAGGAGAGCACAATCGCCAAGACCAGGCTTGGCACAACCAAGAAGAAGTCGATGATTCGCATCAACACCCCTTGGGTGACTCCGGTGAAGTGGCCTGCAGCCATACCCACCACTGTGCCAATCAACATGGACACACCAGTGGCAGCAAAACCAACCAAGAGAGAGATCCGGGCGCCCCAAACCAGCATCGCCAAAATAGACCGGCCCGAGGGGTCCGTGCCCAAAGGGTTCGCCCATGTTGGTGGTTCATTTTGAGCTGCGGTGATGCGTGTGACATCGAGGGTCTCTTCGGGTGCTAGCACGGGGGCTAGTAGCGCTAGAAGAATAACGAGGCCCAATAAGATCAGTCCGATGAGCCCGGCTCGGTTTGAGGCAAACTCCGCCCAGACCTCACGAAGCCGTTGAATCCGCCGGGCGTTGGCCACGTTGCGTTGGCCAGTGGTCAGTGTGCTCATGATGCACGCAGCCGCGGGTCAAGGAGTCGGTAGACGATGTCGGCGAAGAAATTCATAAAGATCACAATCGAAGAGAAGACAACAAAGGTTCCCTGAAGAAGCGGGAAGTCAGGGGCAGATAGCGCCTGGAAAGTGAGGTAACCCAGGCCCGGCCAGGAGAAGACGGTCTCCACCGTCACAGCCCCGCCTACCAAACCGCCCAGGGTCAGAAAGATGAGTGTCACGGTGGGCAAAAGCGCATTGGGCACAGCGTGCTTAATGCGTACGTCGTCCTCTCGCAGGCCTTTGGCTCGCGCCGTGACCAAATAGTCTGAGGTCATTTCTTCAAGGAGGGATGCCCGCATGACCATCAAGTACTGGGCGTAGACGACGGCGACCATGGTCAACACCGGTAGCACCATGTGGCGTGCCACATCCCAGAGGTAGTTGAAGCCTGTGGCTTGAACGCCAGCGGTCACCATTCCACCGGTGGGGAACCAGCGCAAACCTCCAGCAAAGACCAAAAGCATCAATAGGCCCAACCAAAAGGTGGGGACAGACCAAAAGATCAGCGCCAAACCGGTATGAGTTTTGTCGAAGTTGCTACCGCGCCGCCACGCGGCCCGTTGTCCGAGCCAGAGGCCCAGAACAACGGACAGCGCGGCAGCGGTGCCGGTGAGTAGCAAGGTAGGGCCGATCCGATCCAGGATAAGTTCCATGACCGGCCGGTTGTAGGTGTAGGAATCGCCCAGTTTGCCCTGAAAGAGGTCCGTCAAATACCGCCAAAACTGGGCCGGGAGAGGCTGGTCTAGGCCGTATTGCCGCCGCAAGATGTCCATCTGTTCCGGTGTCACCTGCCGCCCGTCCGCCAATGAGCGCACAGGATCACCGGGCAGGATACGGAAGGCGAAGAAGCCAAGGACAACCACCATCACCAAGGAAACGGCGGCGCCGCCGGCTTTTGCGCCGATATAACGCGGCCAGCTGCCCCCGCGCCGAGGTTCGTCGATGTCCTTGATTGGCCCGCCTTCTGCGGCAGAATTTGGTGCAGATGTGGTCCCTGCGAGGACGGGTTCACTGAGCGTAGGTTCCATTGTTATTCGCGGTCTCCTGCCGTTGCGTTACGGCGGCGGTAGAGAACAAATCCGCCAGCAGCCAACACCACCACAATGACAGCGGGCACAATGACAGCGGCTGGGTTGAAGCCACCATCAGACTGCTCGGTGCCGGACTTGCTGCTCACTGGTGTGGCACTGTAGTAGCCCCACGGGCCGTTCTGGCCGGTGATAACGCCACCTTCTTCAGGCTGCGTGACGAACGGTTCAAACTTGTCAGATCGGTACGCTTCGAGCGTGTTGGCGTAGTACATCACGTTATTAACCGCTGCGTTGTAGATCAGTTCCTGAGCTTTCTTGACCAAGGCGCTGCGTTTGGCCTGATCGAGTTCCTCGTGCTGTTGCTTGAAGATCGCATCGAATTCTGGCGAGCAGTAGTTGTTTTCCGAGGTTGCGCCTGTGCCATCGGCATTAGGACGTGAAGCACAAGTGTTGATGGACAGCTGGAAGTCCGGGTCCGGGCCCATTCCCCAACCGGTGAAGTAGAGGTCAAAGTTACCAACAACTGAGTCATCGTTCAGCTGGGCTGAAGACTTCATTACTGTGGTGACGTCGATGCCGATTTCCTTCAACCACGGCTTGACGTAATCAGCCATCTGCTGGTGTGTTGGTTCGCTGTTGCGGCCGGCAAGGCGGAGCTTGAGTGGCTTTCCGGTCTTGTCCAAGCGGATCCCGTCGGCACCCTTGGTGTAACCCGCCTTGTCCAGCAGCTCGTTGGCCGCCTTCGGGTTGTACTTCAACGGCAGGTCCTTGGTATCCCAGTTGTACTGCGGGTATGCGAGAGGAACCTCACCAGTGGCTTCTTGTCCTAGACCCTGAAGAACCTTCTCAAGAAGCGTCTTGTTATCAATCGCCATAACAATTGCCCGGCGTAGTTGAACGTCCTGCAAGGCCGGGTTGCCGTCCCCGATCAGCTTGTTTTCAGGCGTTGTGGTTCCAGGGTTGATGCCAATTGCTTGGTAGCGGCGGCCAGTGCCGGCGTTGGTGGTGATCCCCGGCTGATTCTGGAGGGCCTTGTACTGGGCGGGAGTGAGGCCGCTGATTAGATCAACTTCACCGGTCTTGAGTGCCTGCACTGCAGCGTCAGTGTTTTTGTACGGGGCGTAAGTGATGCCGTCAATCTTGGCCGTGCCCTGCCAGTAGTGCGGGTTGGATTTCAGGCTGACACCAGCCGTCTTGTCATAACTGGTGACAATAAAGGGCCCGGATCCAACCGTGTCCTTGTCATTGGTGTATTTGGCGGGATCCCCAACCTTGGACCAAACGTGTTCTGGCATGATCGGAAGCTGCGTTCCGGGGTTCGGCGCTTGCGGGGCATTGAGCGTGATAACTAAGGTCTCGTCGTCTTTGGCTTCTACACTCTGTACCGATGACAGAAGCGAGCCGTTGGCCTGCTTGAGCTCGTCATTTGTCTGGATGGCTTTGAATGTCCATGCGCCGTCTTTGGCCGTAATCGGCTCACCATCGGACCACTTGCGGTCCTTGGGCAGGTGGAATGTCCACACCTTACCGTCCGGGGAGGTCTCCCACTTGTCAGCCATGCTGGGAATGTCCTCGTTGTTCTTTGGCCCGTAGGCCACCAAGGACTGGTACTGCAAGGCAAGGATGTTGGTGCTGCTAGCCAAGATGGCTTTGAAGGGGTTGAGCGAGTCGATGTCGCCGGTGAGGGCGAGTTTGAGTGTGGTTCCGCTGGCTTCGGAACTTGCGGCAGTTGCCGCAGGGAGGGTACCCGCTGCGGGAGCCAGTGCGATGACGGCTGCTGCTAGAACGGCCGGGATACTTCGCCGAAGTCTGGATGTGCCGGGTGTTTTTGCGCTGTGCGGTGCTTGGTCTGGTGCAGCCGCGGTTCGTATGGGTGTCATCGCGTTCCCCTCATTGTGTGGTGATCGGTGTAGTGCCACGTCCCCCGAAGTGCCGATTCCCGCTGAATGTGGGGGACGGGTTCAAAGTATCCAAGAGATGTGTCGTGGATGTGACGGGCATGTAAATGAATTACGGGTTTGGAAAACGTGATGCAATTCACTTACGCTCACCCTATAACCGAGGTGTTCAGAAAACCATGCAAGGAGACCCAACCGTGACAAATAATCTGCCAACACCTCCGGTGGACTCCCACTCAATGGCTAGCCCCGAGTCCGCTTTTGACCCGGCCGACTTATGTTCGCAACTCATCCGCTTCGACACCACAAACCATGGCGAAGGCAAAAGTGCAGGGGAGAAGGAATGCGCCGAATACATTGCTTCCTTGCTGCAAAGTGCAGGCTACGCGCCGCTACTACTAGGCCCCTCGCCTGAGCGCACTTCAGTGGTGCTCCGCGTCGAAGGTAGAGACCGTACTTTGCCGGGCTTACTAGTGCACGCTCATCTAGACGTGGTGCCAGCCGAGCCGGAGCAATGGAGCAGTGATCCCTTCTCAGGCGAGATTGCTGACGGCTATGTGTACGGACGTGGAGCCTCGGATATGAAGGACATGGTGGCGATGACCCTTGCCACCTTGCTTGAGTGGGCGCAGCAGGGAATCCGCCCACAACGCGACATTGTGGTGGCATTTGTTGCTGATGAAGAGGACAAGGGTGACTACGGTGCTCTCTGGCTTGCAGCGGAACACCCTGAGCTATTTACCGGCGTCGAAGCAGCTATTGGGGAGTCTGGCGGACATGCAACGCTGCTGACCGCCGTCGACGGTTCTCCCGTCCGGCTCTATCCGGTGGCTGTAGCAGAACGCGGAACATTGCACATCAGGGTCCGTGCACAGGGCACCTCGGGCCATGGCTCCCGCCCCGTGCCCGTGAATGCAGTAAAAATTCTTATCTCGGCCCTCGAGCGTGTGGGCCAACACCAATGGCCACTAACCCTCACACCCGCCGTTAAGTCCTACATCGAGCAGACCACTGCAGCGCTGGGCCACCGCGCAGATCTAGAAACCGAAGAAGGCGTCCAACTGGCCATCGAAACCATGGGGGCCGCCGGAACAGTGGCGGCAGTGACTATTCGCTGCTCATCTACGCCCACGGTGCTGCGTGCCGGATACAAAGTGAATGTCATCCCGGGCACCGCTGAGGCGGACATCGACATTCGTTGCCTACCGGGGACCGAAGAGTCCACCATGGCGGTCATCGACTCACTTCTTGGGCCAGGAATTACGCGAGAGTTTCTCTCGCACCAGCCGCCTACCCAATCCGACGCAGGCTCCCACTGGTTCGATTCGATGAGCACGGCACTCACTCGGCACGACCCGGACGCCGTCGTAGTTCCCTACTGCATGGGAGGCGGCACGGACGCCAAGGCGTTTGCCCCGTTGGGAATTTCTTGCTTCGGCTTCGCGCCCTTGGGCGCCGATCCGGAGGGCCGCACCGTGGACGGCGTGCACGGCATTGACGAACGAGTGCCAGTAGCCAGTCTCCGCAGTGGCCAGCGCATTTTGCGAGACTTCCTGGAAAACGTATGAGGCGCCGAATGGCACCGGCGCTCGCCGTCGGTGTTTTCAACGGGAACCGGCTCCAGCGAACCGTTTTAGAAGGAAAAATCGACGACGCCGGAACCCCACCGCAGGCAGACACAGCGTTCCGTATCGCCTCGTGCACCAAGTCGTTCACGGCCGCCGCTATTTTGATCCTCCGTGATCGTGGGCTCTTAGAGCTCGACGACGAAGTGGTCACCTACCTGCCACATTTACGTTTGCTGGCTCCCTCAGCTGACATCCCCTACGGGCCGCTCACGCTGCGGATGCTTCTGAGTATGTCCGGTGGTATGCCCACTGACGATCCGTGGGCGGACCGGCAAGAAGCCATGCCGGACGCTGCTTTTGAGGAATTGCTTGCTGCGGGGATTCGCCTCGTTCGAAAACCTGGGACGGGGTACGAATACTCAAATCTGGGCTACGCCATGCTCGGTGCTGTCATTGCAAAAGTCACCGGAACGGCGTACATCGAGGTGGTGCGCAAGGAGCTCCTCGAACCGTTGGGGCTCCTGAGTACCGGGTTCGATTCACGCGTTCCAGCGAACGGTGGGGTCGCTAAGGGCTACTCGCGGCGCGGCGATTCTTGGGAGCTGCAGCCCTTTACGGGACCTGGAGCGTTCTCTGCAATCGGTGGTTTGTTTAGTACCGTCAACGATCTTGGGCGTTGGGCAACGTGGTTTGCTGACGCGTTTAACGATGGCCCTGAAGAGCCGGCGTCCCCGCTGAGTAGGGCCAGCCGCCGCGAAATGCAGCGTCTTCACGTTCTGGTTGATCCTGAAAGCCCAGCTACGGCGATGGCTGGCAGCAGTGCCGGCGGATATGGTCTTGGGCTGCGGATCTTGAATGATCCTGAGCGGGGATTAATCGTTGGACATTCAGGTGGGTATCCAGGTTTTAGCTCGCATATGACGTGGCATCCGGCTAGCGGATACGCCGTTGTGGGCTTTGAAAATGCCACCTACGCCAACGTGGGTGTACTGGTGCGTGAAGTGCTCGGCGCGGAACTCGACGGGCAGAGCGATAACTCTGCCAGCGCGGCGGCCATGGCTTCTTCTCGCGAAATTGCCGCGTTTCCCAGCGCCGTGCAGCCTGCACTGCCAAGCAGCGGTCCGTGGCCGGAAACACTGGCGGCGCGCGCCGTCGTCGAACGTCTTATTCGCGAGTGGGACGATCCGCTGGCCCGCTCAATCTTCGCTGCAAATGTGGAACTTGATGAGGCAATAGTCAGCCGGCGGGACCAACTTCAGTCTGCGCTGGCCATGGTGGGAACGCTCGATTGGGGAGCTGTAGATCGCGGGCGAAGCGTGACAGCCGCCAGGCATGAGTGGCTACTCACGGGTTCTGCGGGGACACTTCGCTGTGAACTCCTACTGACGCCGGAGGCCGCGCCAAAGGTTCAGACGCTAAAATTCACAGCCAATATCTTCGCTGCGCGTGATGCAGCGGAACCTGTAAGGCCATAGAATCCGTGAACCCTAGACTTTCGGAGCTCGTGAGCAAGGGCCTACCCTTCATCAAGCGGAGTCGTGTGTGAGTATCCAGTCCACTATTCATTCTCTTTTGCCCACGCTGGCACCTGCAGCCAAGCGCGTTGCCGAGGCGATCATTGCCGATCCGGACCACGTTGTTGGGCTGACCATTTCCGAACTGGCTACCCTGTGCAACACTTCTGAACCGTCAGTGGTCAGATTTTGCCGTGCTATTGGATTCAGCGGATACGTCCAGCTGCGGCTTGCCCTAGCTACCGAAATTGGCCGTGAGTACACCACAGAGCCGGTTGGAAAGAAGTTTGGTGAAGACATCCGGCCAGAGGATTCTCTTGCCGATGTGGTGGCCAAGGTTCGCTATACGGAAACGATGGGCATTCAGGAGACCTTGAACGGTCTTGACCTTGCGGTGTTGGGTGCCGTGGCGGAGAAAATCCATACCGCGCAACACATCCTGATCTACGGGGTGGGTGCGGGGGCGATCGTCGCGGACGATCTGCGATACAAACTTTTCCGGATCCGCCGCCAAGCTACCTCGTTCCGCGACCTGCATGATGCCCTGATGGGAGCGTCCCTGATGGGGGAAGGGGATGTGGCGATTGCTTTTTCGCATAGTGGGCGGACCCGGGAGACGCTGGAATTTATTCGGCGCGCAAAGGCGGCAGGGGCCGTAACCGTTGCTGTGAGTAATGTGCCGTCATCGCCAATCGTTCAAGCAGCTGAGCTCAGCATGTTCACGATTGTCCGGGAGACCTCCTTCAGAGCCGGTGCCATGGTTTCTCGCATCGCCCAACTATCAGTGGTGGACTGCCTTTTTGTCAGTGTGGCTAGGCTGAGCTATCCGTCAACGCTTGAAGCTCTGGAAACCACTCGGGAAGCTGTGCTCAACCGGAGCGTCCGCACCACTTAACGCCGAATGGGTAGATAACGTCCCTTTGAACCAACTCAAAGCGACGTTATCTACCCACTCGACGTGTACCCCGTCAACGCGAGAGCTGCGGTTGAGGGGACTGCAGCGAAGGTGGCTGCAGTAAAACTCAGTGCTTAGGCAGCTGCCGAGGCGCTTGAGTAGGTGGACTGAATGACAGATCCCCAGTACGGGCCAAACATCTTGGTCGAGTTAGTGCCATAGCCGTAGCTGTTGATTGAGTTCTGGTACCCGGTTGAGCTAGTTCCAATGAACCACGGTCCGCCTGAGGACCCGCCGGTCATGTTGCACGGGATTCCCTGAGAGTTGAACTGTGGGTTGATGGTGTCGTTAGTGGCCGTTCCGGTACAGGATTTGAGAGTTTCGCCGTTGAACGGGGACGCGGCAGGGTAGCCAAAGGACTTGTAGGTCAAACCGCGAGCCTGGTTGAACTGGATCCCTGAAGAGCCAACAACGTCAGCCAATTTTTTGCCGTTAAGGGTGTTCATTACGGCAAATCCGGTGTCGTACTGCATGTTGCCAGAGCCGCTCCACTGGCTAGGTGTGTAGAGCGCTTTTGCCGTCCACTTGCCGTACGGGGCGGATCCGTTGTTATAGGCCGGAACAAAAACCCAGTTGGTAGCAAAGGCGCCGGGGCCTTCATTCACGCAGTGACCTGCTGTAGAAACAACGCTACGGTTCGACGACGACACGGAGTTTCCGGAGCAAACATAGTTAGAGCCCGCGAGAGTGAAAAATACCTTCCCAATAGTTTTGACTGGGGTTTCACTGGCGGCTTGCAGAACGGGCTTTTTGGCAGTGGCTGAAGCTGTTGTGTCCGCAGATTTGTCCAGAAGGGTACCTGGGATCGCGCCAGGAACAACGGTGCCCGGTACCGACGTGGGGGCTCCCTTGACCACGTCCTCGGCTGCACTACGATTGCCGCGTTGAAGAGCCTTTGCTGCGATGACGTCGCCGGAGATAGCTGACTTCATGCGATCCCCGGTCCAATAGGCAGCGGCATCGGTGGCACCAGTCTGGTGACTGGATACCTGGCTGGCTCCGTTGTTAGGTGTTGTGGGTGATGCTGTGGCTGCTCCGGCTGAGGTAACAGCAAACAGGGCGGCCGCGGAAAGTCCTAGAAGGCTGATGGCTAGGGGTTTGCTTCGATTCATCGTTTGTCTACCTTTTCTGGGTGGGCGGCCGCGCTGGGCTGGTTCGGCCGCAAGCGATAACTGAAAATTACCGTGCTTTGACAAGCTTGTAAATAGAGTTGTCAAAATTTGCAACGCCGACGGCGAAACTCACTCCACAGCCCGGCTCGCCGCACCCCTGCCACTGCTCCCACGTACGCTTCACTGCCGAATGGGTAGATAACGTCGTTTTGAGGTGATTAATAACGACGTTATCTACCCATTCGGCGGAGGGGAGCGCGGCGGGATGAGCAATTACGGCACCTACTCGGGTAAGTTAGACATGTTGAAATCTGCAGACTTTCAGGGAGATGCCCAGCCAATGGCAAAGATTATCTATACCCACACTGACGAAGCGCCGATGGTGGCGACATACTCGTTCCTGCCGATTGTGGAAGCGTTCGCTTCAACTGCGGGCGTTGAAGTGGAAACCCGCGACATTTCGCTGGCTGGCCGCATCATCGCCGTATTTGGCGACTACCTGACGGAAGAACAGCGCACCGGTGACGCACTGGCCGAACTCGGCCACTTGGCGAAGAACCCAGAAGCTAACATCATCAAGCTCCCCAACATTAGCGCCTCCGTTCCGCAGCTGAAGGCGGCCATCGCCGAACTCCAGAGCCAGGGCTACGCATTGCCGGACTACCCGGACAACCCCTCCTCTGATGAAGAGACTGACATCCGCTCGCGCTACGACAAGATCAAAGGCTCGGCCGTCAACCCGGTCCTGCGTGAAGGTAACTCGGACCGACGGGCACCGCTGTCCGTTAAGAACTACGCCCGCAAGAACCCGCACACGATGGGTTCTTGGAGCGCAGATTCCAAGACTAACGTCGCCACCATGGACGGCAATGACTTCCGCTCCAATGAGAAGTCAGTTGTTATCCCGGCCGATGACACACTCAAAATCCAGATTGTCCGCGAAGACGGCACCACCAAGGTTCTCAAGCCCTCATTCCCGGTACTGGCTGGCGAAGTCGTTGACGGAACTGTCCTGCGCGCCGCTGCTCTGGACGAATTCCTAGCTGCCCAGGTAGCCCGTGCCAAGGAAGAAGGTGTGCTGTTCTCCGCTCACCTCAAGGCAACCATGATGAAGGTCTCCGACCCCATCATCTTCGGCCACGTTGTTAAGGCTTACTTCTCTGAGCTCTTTGAGACCTACGGCAAACAAATCGCAGCTGCAGGCCTCAGTGCCAACAACGGACTCGCCTCCATCTTCAACGGACTGGACGAGCTGCCGGTCGAGGTTCGCGAAGGCATCAAGGCTGCTATCACGAAGGGCCTCGAAGAAGGCCCCGCTTTGGCCATGGTTGATTCGGACAAGGGCATCACCAACCTCCACGTCCCCAGTGACGTGATCGTTGACGCCTCTATGCCCGCCATGATCCGAACCTCCGGCCACATGTGGGGCCCGGACGGCAAGGAACACGACACTCTGGCAGTGATCCCGGACAGCAGCTACGCCGGTGTCTACCAGGTTGTTATCGACGACTGCCGTGCCAATGGTGCCTTCGACCCCACCACTATGGGCACGGTTCCCAACGTCGGCCTTATGGCCCAGGCTGCCGAAGAATACGGTAGCCATGACAAGACCTTCGAAGTTGAAGAAGCTGGCACCATGCAGGTCGTCGACTCCTCCGGCACGGTCCTGATCGAACACGAAGTTGCCCCCGGTGACATTTGGCGTGCTTGCCAGGCCAAAGACGTGCCGATCCGCGACTGGGTCAAGCTCGCCGTCACCCGCGCCCGTGCATCGCAGACCCCGGCCGTGTTCTGGCTGGACGAGACTCGTGCGCACGACTCGCAGCTGATCAAGAAGGTCAAGGACTACCTGAAGGACTTCGACACCGAAGGCCTGCAGATCGAGATCATGTCCCCTGAGGACGCCACCGCATTTACGCTCAAGCGCATCCGTAACGGTGAAGACACCATCTCCGTGACCGGTAACGTGCTCCGCGATTACCTCACGGACCTGTTCCCCATCATGGAATTGGGTACCAGCGCCAAGATGCTCTCCATAGTTCCGCTAATCGCCGGCGGTGGCTTGTTTGAGACGGGTGCCGGTGGTTCCGCTCCCAAGCACATCCAGCAGCTCATCAAGGAAAACCACCTTCGCTGGGACAGCCTGGGTGAGTTCTTGGCCCTTGCAGTCAGCTTCGAACACCTCGCCACCAGCACAGGCAACGCACGTGCGCAGATCTTGGCAGACACCTTGGATCGTGCCACGGGTACGTTCCTGATGGAGAACAAGTCCCCGCGCCGCAGCGTTGGTGAAATCGACAACCGTGGCAGCCACTTCTACTTGGCCATGTACTGGGCCCAAGAACTGGCCAAGCAGACCGAGGACGCCGAACTTGCCGCAGCCTTCGCAGCCGTGGCCGAGTCTCTGACCTCCAAGGAGGAGGCAATCGTTTCCGAGCTGCTGGCAGTTCAGGGTTCCCCAGTCGATTTGGGCGGCTACTACCGTCCGGACGACGCTAAGACTGAAGCTGTAATGCGTCCTTCAGCGACGTTCAACGAGGTCATCGCCACGCTGAAGTAAGCAATAAATCCGGTAAGGCAACCGGACAAAAACAGCCCGTCTGCGGCACTCTTCTCAGGGTGCTGCAGACGGGCTGTTTTTAGTTGAGTCATTCTTTGCGCATTTGCACGGCCATCGCCGGCATTAAAGAGTGGATTGCGTGAAAATTCGGCGCCCCGCCCCTAGAAAAGAGACTCGGCCGCTAGTGAGTGTCGTTGGGGTAGGTGATGCCGAGTTGGGCTCTGGCGCCGTCGAACAAGCGCATCACGTTGAGGGAATCTTCCAGTGGCATCACGGGGGACTCGGTGAGCCCTTGTTGGATGCATCGAGTGACTTCGCGAAGTTCGTAGCTGTAGCCGATGCCTACGGGGGAGAATTTCTCAACCCGAGTGCCGTCGCGTCCAATGGTCACGGTCAGCTCGTGAGGGTTGTTCACCGAACCGTGTGTTTGCATCGAACCCAGTGAGCCGGCAACAGTTGCTGAGCGCGGGCCATAAGCCAACAAGCTCGAGGTCAGTTGGGCCATGGCGCCGGAGGAGTACTCAAGAGTCAACGCATTCTGAGCATCCACGCCCTGATCAGTGAGGGTTCCAACGGCGCTGACAGCTTGCGGAAATCCCAGAATTCCCAGCGGCCACAAGAGTGGGTAGACGCTGACATCCAAAAGTGCGCCTCCGCCGTCGCGCCTTGCCCACAAGCGAGCCTCGGGATCATACGGGGCCGGGAATCCCAAGTCCGCCGAGATCCATTTGATCTCGCCGAGTTCCCCGGATTGGACAATCTCGAATGCGCGTTGGATGGACGGCAAAAACCGGCTCCACATTGCTTCCATCAGGAACACCTTGTGCTCTTGAGCTAGCGTGATGAGCTCTTGGGCCTCGTGTGCGTTGATGGTGATGGCTTTTTCCACCAACACGTGTTTGCCAGCTTTGATGGCCGCTTGGGCAATCCGGAAGTGCTGGGCATGCGGAGTGGCGATGTACACCACGTCCACGTCAGGGTCCGCAAACATTTGTTCAAAACCGGTGCTCTCCGCGTTGCCCCCGTAAGCACGCTGGAAACCGAGCTCTGTGGCAAAAGCATCTGCGCTGGCTTGGCTGCGCGAGCTCACCGCGTACAAGACAGCATCGGCTAAGAGAGCAAGATCGCTGGTGACGGAGTGCGCGATGCCGCCGGTGGCAACAACACCCCACTTCAGGGGCCGCCCCGTGGCGGTACGTGGGTCCTGATCGTGTTCGGAGGAGAGCCATGGCTTTTGAATGTAGGCGGTCATAAAGAACATCTTCGCATTAGGCGAGCCGGTGCCAAAGATGTGTCCCATCACGTCAGATCAACTGCATACCGAAGATTTTGATACTAGGTACATGCTGACTTCAACGTCCTGCACGGAGCGTGTTTGTGGGGAGAAAACGGATGGAGTTGGGAAGAGATGTCAACGGCGAGTAGTTTTTCCGGTGGCCACAATGGTGGGCGTGATGCTCGCTGCAGCAGTGCTGGTTGGCGCCATTGCTGGCGCCATCCCAGCACTGGTAGCAGCCCGAGTTACACTTATTGACGCTATTCGGTTCTGACGCCAGCCAAAGTTTTAGCGCCGGCTTCCTCGGTCAAACGGCCCTGGTGCAAACGGAAACGGCGTTCCGTTTTCGCAGCCAAGGCACGGTCGTGAGTGACCACCAAGATGGTGGTGTTGTTCTCCCGGCACAACTGCTGGAGCAACTCAATGATGTGCTCACCGGTCTGCTCATCCAAGTTTCCGGTGGGCTCATCGGCCAAGATGAGCTTCGGTTCGTTGGCCAGCGCCCGGGCAATTGCCACACGCTGCTGCTCGCCACCAGAAAGCCGGTTCGCTTTACGGACGTGCTTTTCAGGATCCAACTGGACCCGTTCCAACAGCTCGGCAGCGCGGGCACGGCGGGTAGCTTTAGGGACACCGGCGAACTCCATCGGCAGCATCACGTTGTCCAGGGCGCTGAGGTTCGGTACCAAGTTGAACTGTTGGAACACAAAGCCAATGTCCCGGCGTCGGTATTGCGTGAGTTTGGAATCTGGCATGTTCGCGAGCGAAACCGAGTCCACCACTACGTCACCTGAGGTGGGCTTATCCAGCGCACCGAGGAGGGACAATAGGGTTGACTTGCCGCTACCGCTTTTGCCCACAATTGAGGCAAGCTGGCCGCGTTCAAGGCTGAAACTTACGCCGTTGACAGGCTTGATGGTGTGGTCCCCGGATTTGAAGGAACGGACCAGGTCTTTGACTTCAATCATGATTATTCTCCTCGCAGAACTTCAATGGGGCGCACACGTGCGGTGAGCAGAGCAGGGACAAGGGCACCGATCACTGCCACAGCGAACACAGCCAAAATGCCGGCGGCAATGACGCCGGGGGAAGCGCTCGCAGTTACCGAGGTCAACAACTGGTTGGCGCCACCGAAGGGGCCGCCCGCGCCACCACCGAACCCGCCACGGCCGCCGGGACCAGTCTGGGTTGAAGTGGCAGTGTTGGAGCTAATCAACGCCGAAGCAATCGGCCCACTAGCCAAGGCCGCAATCACCGCGCCCAGCACTGATCCCATAGCCACCAGGACCAAGGATTCGAGCACAAACTGAATGCCGATGGTGCGGTTCGGTGCACCAATGGCCTTGAGCACACCAATCTCCTTGCGGCGTTCGCGCACCAGCATCACCATAATCAGCAGAACAATCAGGCCGGCCGTGGCCAAGGACGCAATAAACGCAATCAGCGAGATATTTTTGACCGAATCAAGGGAAGAAACGGCTGTTTCCAAGTTCCGTTGCCCCTGGGTTACATCGGCCTTATCGGTACCCAATGCCGACTGAAGGGCAGTCTTGGCTGAGTCAACGTTTGCCATGCTGTTGACCGTAACGATCATCGATGACAGTTCGCCGGTAGCGCTGTTAAGCGTTTGGGCTTCTGGAAGGGTGAGGTACAGGGCGTTGTTACCAAAGGTGGTTCCGGCGTCGAACAATCCAGCGACCGTGTACTTTTTGGTGCCAATGGTAAAGGTGGAGCCAACCTTCAGGTTGTTCTTCTCAGCCAGAGTGGTACCCAGAATTGCTTTGGTAGATGCCACTGAGTAGTCGCCTAGACCGGTGCCCGAGGTGATGTTTAGGGCCTTGCCAGTGCTATCAACTTCGGCGCCCACACCCGTTGCGGTGATGGGAAGGCTAAACGTCCGGGCCGGAGTGCTGCTGGAGGAATTCGTAGACGAATTCCCGGAAGAGCTGTTGTTGCGGTTGCCTAAGGTGCCAGCATCAACGGCAGCCGTCAGTGACGTGGTCAATTGGGTGCTGGTGTCCCCACCCGGGCCAGCCGGGCCGCCCTGGTTGGTTCCCTGAGCTGAAGTCTGTGCAGCTGCCTCTGTAGCGTTTCGCAAACGCAGGGACTGGGTTCCGACGACGGAGGTTACGTTCTCAACCGACGCTGCGGTTTTCAGCTGAGCGGCTGTCAGCGGCTCGCCACCGCCTTCAAATCCTTGCCCACCGGCGGGATTAACTGTTAGGACTGTGCCAACTGAGGCGTTGAGGTCAGCCACCTTGCTGCCCACCGCCTGGTTGGCTACCAGCATGGACAAAGCCAAACCAATCGCTACGGCTAAAACGGCGACGACGGCCGCCGTCCGGATCTTATTTCGGAAGGCATTGCCTACACTTCGGGCAAGGACGCTCACAGTTCTCCTCAGATCATGGCCGGGCTTTGGAGCCGGCCGCTAACTTAGGTTCGTCCTCGGTGCTGTGGGGTAGGCCGGGAGAAGCTATGAGAGAGCTGTGAAAGAGCGGAGACAAATGCGGCGGGCCAAGAAAAAACAGCACCCCGGTTCCGAAGAACCGGGGTGCTGCTACTGCTAGTTATTGCTTGTGAAACGTCTTACTTACTTGGTGATCGGGCCAAGAACCGGATCGTTGGTGTAAGCAGTCTTGACGTTTTCCTTGGTCACGATGACCGGCTCCAAGAGGAATGCCGGAACGGTCTTGACCTTGTTGTTGTAGGACTTGTCGTCGTTGATCTCAGGGGTCTTGCCAGCCTGCAAGTCCTTCACCATGGTGATGGCGTGCTCAACGAGCTTGTTGGTGTCCTTGTTGATGGTGGAGTACTGCTCGCCAGCCATGATGGACTTGACGGACTCAACCTCGGAGTCCTGACCGGTGACAACCGGCAAGGGCTTGCCGGCAGCCTTGACAGAGGTCAAGACAGCGCGTGCCAAGGTGTCGTTCGGGGACAGTACGCCGTCCAAGGAAGCGGAACCGTAGGTGCCGGAAATCAAGGTGTCCATACGCTTCTGAGCGTTCTCTGCCTTCCAGCCCTGGGTTACAGCCTGCTCGAAGGTCTTCTGGCCTGAAGCCACCTTCAAAGTGCCGTCGTCGATCTTCGGCTGGAGAACCTTCATGGCGCCGTCAAAGAAGACCTTGGCGTTAGCGTCATCGGGAGAGCCAGCGAAGAGCTCAACGTTGTACGGGCCGGATGCCTTCTTAGCCTTGAGCCCGTCCAAAAGCGCCTGGCCCTGGAGTTCACCAACCTTGAAGTTGTCGTATGCCACGTAGTAATCAACGTCAGCGGTGTTCAAGAGCAAACGGTCGTAAGCAATGATGGTTGCTCCGGCGTCCTTAGCCTGCTTGAGCTGGGTGCCCAGCTGAGCGCCGTCAATAGCACCAACAATGATGACCTTGGCGCCCTTGGTGATCATGGCGCTGATCTGGTTCTGCTGCTCAGACACGCCACCGTTGGCGAACTGAACATCAGCTTTGAAGCCAGCGCTGGTCAGACCATCGTTGAACAGCTTCTCGGCCAGAACCCAGTTTTCACTGGTCTTCTGGGGAAGCGCGACGCCGATCGAGGCGTTTTTGTCGAAGCCAGCAGCAGCGCTGCTGGAACCGTTGGTGGTGCCGGTTTCGGCGCGACCGCAGGCCGTCAGCGCCAGTGCTGCAATAGCGGCGATTGCCGCTGCCTTTCCTGCTTTTCCAATCATTCGCATGGTGGATCACTTTCTTGTTGGGTGGGAGCGAGTCCCGGGGTTGAGTAGCTCTTAGGCTTCTTTGGAGATGGTCTCTTTGGTACTGCTGGCCTCGGCCGCGGGGACCGTAGGCTCAGTTGAAGGATTTGAACGGTTGAAAGCGTTCATCATCATGCCGATCAGGGACTTTTTGCCCTGCATCTTGTTGTAGACGTCGAAGGCAACGGCTGCGAGGAGCACCAGACCCTTGATGATTTGGGTCATGTCAGCACCAACACCCATGAGCTGGAGGCCGTTGTTGAGGACTGCCATGACCAAACCACCGATGATCGAGCCGATAACAGTTCCAACACCGCCGGTCACTGCTGCGCCACCAATAAACACGGCTGCGATGGCGTCCAATTCCCAGCCCACGCCGTCGAACGGGCCCGAAGCGGTGGAACGTGCCACGAAGATCATGCCGGCCAGGCCAGCCAAGATGGACATGTTCATCATGACCAAGAAGTTGACCTTCTTGGACTGAACACCGGAAAGCTCGGCTGCATGGCGGTTACCACCCACGGCGTAGATGTGACGGCCCACAACGGTTTTGGAGGAGATAAAGCCGTAGATGACCACCAGGATTGCCAAGATCAAGCCAGGGATCGGGAAGGAGGTGCCGGGGCGGCCGGTAGCGAACAAGTAGGTGGCGTAGAGGACCGCGGCGGAGATGAGCACCAGTTTGGTGACCATTACCCACGTCTCCGGGACCTCAGCGCCCAGTGCCAATGCCGTGCGACGACGGCGCAATTCGCTGACAATGACAAAGGCAACGCCGGCCAAACCGATGAGCAGGGTCAAGTTGTTGTACCCGGTGTCCGGGCCGATTTCAGGCAAGTAGCCTGAGCCAATGTACTGGAAGTTTTGGTCCACAGGGATGGTGTTGGACTTACCCACGAATTGGTTGAAACCGCGGAAAAGCAACATACCGGCTAGCGTGACAATAAACGCAGGGATGCCCACGTAGGCGGTCCAGAACCCTTGCCATGCACCGATCAAGGCGCCTAGCAAAAGACCGAAAATGATGCCGGCCCAGGCGGGTAGTCCCCAGTCACGCATGGCGAGTGCCACAGCCACACCAACAAAGGCGGCTACTGAACCCACGGAGAGGTCAATGTGCCCGGCAATAATAACCAGCACCATTCCAATGGCCAGGATCAGCACGTAGGAGTTGCCGTTTAAGAGGTTGATGACGTTGCCCGAGGTCAGCGTGCGCTGGTCGGTGAAGATCTGGAAGAAAACGATCAAAGCCACGAGGGCGAAGATCATGCCGAATTGGCGGGTATTACCACCAAAGAGCTTCTTGAGGGCGTTCATTTTTTGTCCTTGATTCTGGAAGGTTCTGGAGTGTTCCAGAGGAATTAGGCGGCTTTTCGGGTTGCGGAGGTCATAAGTTTCATGAGCGATTCTTGGCTTGCTTCGTCTTTGTTCAGCACACCGGTAATGGCACCTTCAAAGATCGTGTAAATCCGGTCTGAGAGGCCCAGTAGTTCAGGCAGTTCCGAGGAAATGACAATCACGCCTTTGCCTTGGTCTGCGAGGGCCTGGATGATGCCGTAGATCTCATACTTGGCGCCAACATCAATACCGCGGGTGGGCTCGTCCAGGATCAGCAGTTCAGGATCCGTGAACATCCACTTGGCCAAAACCACTTTTTGCTGGTTGCCACCGGAGAGTTTGGCAACGCCTTCTTCAACGGAAGGAGTTTTGGTGCGCAATGACTTGCGGTAGTCCTCGGCAACGGTGAACTCTTCATCAGTGTTCACCACAACGCCGTGGGTGATCTTCTTCAGATTCGCTGACACAGTGGTGGTTTTGATGTCATCGAGAAGGTTCAACCCTAGGGTTTTGCGGTCTTCGGTGACATAACCCAAACCGGCATTGATGGCCTGGCGAACGTTTTTGAGCGTCAGTTCTTTGCCGTTTTTGTAAATCTGTCCAGAGACGAAGTGACCGTATGAGCGGCCAAATACCGAACGTGCAAGTTCGGTTCGTCCTGCGCCCATCAGCCCGGCGAAACCAACAATCTCTCCCCGGCGGACAAAGAAGCTTTCATCTTTGCAGACCATCCGGTCCGCGATTTGAGGGTGGCGGACGTTCCAGTTCTTCACTTCAAAGAACACCTCACCAATTTTGGGAGTGTGGTCTGGGAAGCGAGACTCGAGCGTGCGGCCCACCATGCCCTTGATGATGCGGTCCTCGTCAACGCCGTCTGCCTTCACATCGAGCGTCTCGATGGACTTCCCGTCACGAATGATGGTGATGGAATCGGCGATCTGCTCAATTTCGTTGAGCTTGTGGGAAATGATGATTGAGGTGATGCCGCGACCCTTCAAACCCAAGATCAGGTCAAGCAGGTGCTGCGAGTCAGATTCGTTCAGTGCAGCCGTGGGTTCGTCAAGAATTAGCAACTTAACTGACTTGTTCAGGGCCTTGGCAATCTCAACCAATTGCTGCTTGCCCACGCCAATTTCCTTGATGGGGGTGTCAGGATCATCGCGCAAACCAACACGTGCCAAAAGGTCCAAAGAGCGGCGCCGGGCCTCGACCCAGTCGATGATGCCGAACTTGGTGGGTTCGTTGCCGAGGAAGATGTTCTCCATGATGGAGAGTTCCGGGATCAGGGCGAGTTCTTGGTGGATGATCACAATGCCGGCGTGTTCGCTGGCCCGAATGTCGCGGAACTGCTGAACTTCGCTCTGGAAGACGATGTCGCCGTCGTAGGAACCGTAGGGGTATACGCCGGAGAGGACTTTCATCAGGGTTGATTTGCCGGCGCCGTTTTCGCCACAGATTGCGTGAATCTCGCCTGCGCGTACGGTCAGTGAAACATCGGCAAGAGCCTTTACCCCCGGGAACTCCTTGGTGATGGAGCGCATCTGAAGGATGACTGGTTCGTGCTCGCGTGGACTCATAGGTGTCTTCGCCTCCGGGGTGACTTCGTTGTCGCCCTGGCTACTGCCGATTTATCGTCAGTGAAACACAAGGCTGTCTGCTCAAAAAGTAAACTAGCTCACATGCCTTGCCGTCAAGTCTTTAACGCAAGACGAACGTAACGGTATGGACACGGAATGTTTTGTGGCGCCGTCGTACGGGGATTTTTCGTGTCAAAAGTGTGACCGAAAGCTTGCCCAGAACGCTGTTACGGCCGCGCGATTTCTGCGGTTTGAAACACCAAAGCGGCAGCACCCAAAGCCTCAGCCCGCTCACCGAGCGAGGACATGGTGACCCGGGTCGAATCACCCACTACCGGGACTGCGTGCCTGATCAAACCGCGGCGAATTGGTTCAAGAAGCAGGTCGCCTAGGCCTGCCAAGGGACCGCCCACCACAATCACTTCTGGGTTGATCAGGTTGGCTACATTGCCCAGAGCTCGCCCCACGGCAAGGCCAGCATCATCGATCACCCGCAATGTTGCGGAGTCGCGTTCTAGAGCCTTTGTCACAATGTCCTCAGGGCTAATTTGGCCATGGTGCCCGCGTCCCAAGAGCTCAATCATGATGGTGGTGGAGGCAATGGTTTCAAGGCAACCGCGATTGCCGCAGCGGCAAATAATTCCGTGCTCATTGATGGTGGCATGGCCAATTTCGCCAGTGATTCCTACGTTGCCGTAGTAAGGGAATCCGTTCAAAATCAGCCCGGCACCAATACCGGAACCGATCTTGATAAACATCAGGTTTTCTACCCCGGTGTGGGGGCCCCATGTGACCTCGGAGAGTGCACCCAGGTTCGCGTCATTATCAACAATGACGGGGAATTTGAGGGTCTCTTCAAGGTGCTGAAGGATGTTGATCCCTACCCATTCGGGCAAGATGGCGCCTTGGGCAACGGTCCCGGTGCGCCGATCAATCGGACCTGGAATGCCAACACCTACTCCAACCACGTTTTCGCGCTGGGTGCCGGTTTTCTCAAGAAGCTTGTCCAGCAGTTTCACTGCTGCTTCGATGCCTAAGTCGGCACTGTGTCCTAGGGGGAGTGCCACTGCTTCTTCAGCCACAACGTGATATCCCAAGGATGCCAGTACTACGCGAATGTGCCGGCGGCCAAAATCGATCCCCATGGCTACGGCACCGTTGGAATTCAAGCGCACGTTCAGGGCCCGGCGGCCGGATGAAGTGACTGGCTCGGTGGCAACGAGGCCACCGGCCTGCATCACCTTCACAATGTTGGAAACAGTCGCCGTGGAGAGTCCGGTTTGGCGGGCCAGCTCAGCTTGGGTTGCGGGCCCGGAAGTGAGCGTTTGGATGATGCGCTGTTGGTTCTGTTTGCGAAGCGCCGACTGCGAGCCGGGGTTCTTGGTTCTGCTCGTCGTTGAGCGCGGAGTGGCTGGCATGCAATGAAGCTTGCCTCAATTGTCAATTGCAGTCAAGAAGTTAACGCAACGCGACGACTAGCCGTGAACTAGTTTGTGACCTGCGGCAAGCTCCAGATAGTGTGCCGCATTCTGTTGTACGCCGTCGAACTCTTCATCACTGAGTTGGCGGCGAACCTTTGCCGGGACGCCGGCCACCAGGGATCGTGGCGGAACAATTGTTCCCTCCAGAACCACGGCCCCCGCAGCGATCAGCGAGCCGGCGCCGATGACTGCGCCGTTCATAATCGTGGCGCTCATTCCAATCAGGCAATCGTCCTCAACCGTGCAGCCATGAACTACCGCGCTGTGGCCTACGGATACCCGGTTACCCACAGTGCAGGGGTATCCGGGGTCCGCGTGGAGCACTACGTTGTCTTGAAGATTGGTGCCCTCGCCTACGGAAATGGGGGCGGTATCGGCCCGGACTGACACGCCATAAAAGGCGCTCGCGTTTTCCGCGAGGCGCGCCTGACCAATGATCGAGGCGGTGGGTGCAACAAAAGCGGAAGCGTGAACTTCGGGGGATTGCCCGGCAAAATCGTAGATCGGAGACATGCCTTCACCCTACCCAAGTAGCTGGCCGTTGTGACTGAACGTGCGCAGCATCCTTCCAGCCCAGTTGCTCGCCGTCCTGCCCACCGAGATTCGCCAAACCCCCTAGAACACGCGGAACTTTGGCCCCACGTTTCAGAAATTCTCCGAGCAACTGGGCTGGAAGGCTTCACACGGACGCAGGAGCTCGCTTGAGCAATAGAAAAAGAACGTACGACGCCGAGACTTTAGTTAAAGACCACGGTTCGGTTGCCGTCGAGCAACACACGGTGTTCGGCATGCCACTGCACGGCAGTCGCCAAGGTGCGGCCTTCAACGTCACGGCCCAGCTGAACAAACTGCTCGGCGGTGCGGGAGTGATCCACACGGATCACTTCTTGCTCGATGATGGGACCCTCATCCAGATTCGCCGTGACGTAGTGTGCTGTTGCCCCAATGAGCTTCACGCCCCGAGCATGCGCCTGGTGGTACGGCTTGGCGCCCTTAAACGAGGGCAAGAATGAGTGGTGAATGTTGATGGCCCGGCCCTCAAGGTCCCGGCACAAACTGTCCGAAAGTACCTGCATGTAGCGGGCCAATACAGTGAGCTCCGCGCCGGTCTGGGCGATGATCTCGCGCAAACGGTCTTCGGCGGCAGGCTTAGTCTCAGCGGTCACCGGAACATGGTGGAAAGGGATCCCGTAGAAGTCGGCCAAGGGTGCCAAATCCTGGTGGTTGGAAACAATGGCCACCACGTCGATGGGCAAAGTTCCAGAGCGGTGCAAAAAGAGCAGATCGTTGAGGCAGTGTGCTGCTTTAGACGCCAAGATCACTGTTGGCACCTTCGCCCCGGCAACGTACAAGCCCCAGTGCATCTGGAAAGACTCAGCCACGGGCGTTAGTTCAGCGCGCAACGCCGCTTCACCAGCCGCCGTCGTTACCTCCACACGCATAAAAAAGGTTCCAGTGGTGGGGCTACCGTATTGCTGAGAGTCCGTAATATTGCAGCCGGCTTGGAGCAGTGCTCCAGAGACAGCATGGACAATGCCGGGCTGATCCGGGCAGGACAAGCTCAGGGTAAAGGACTCGGAGGCCGTATTCGGCGAAAGGGTTGTCTGCAAACTCACTGCCCCAGAATACCGCCGTACAGTAGACTTGCTTTGTCGCGACTGGCGTTGGGTGGGTCACCACCAGGGAGCGGCAACGTTGAAGACCACGGATCGTCCGCCTGGGCCGAGGGTCATGTATTCCGTTGCATTTGCTTCGCGTAACTATGCCGACTTGGCGTGGTTAACGCTGGTGAACAGCCGGTAGCCTGACCTATAGCAGTACCTTTTCGCCTAGCCAGGAGTTCTTTGTGACTACAAATTCCGCCAGTGCCCCCACGTCCGCTTTTGTGAGCAACCAGCCGCTCGCTGAACTGGATCCCGAGATCGCCGCAGTCCTCCAACAAGAACTTGGTCGCCAGCGTGGCACCTTGGAAATGATCGCCTCGGAGAACTTTGCACCGCGCGCCGTGATGGAAGCTCAGGGCTCGGTCCTGACCAACAAGTACGCTGAGGGCTACCCGGGCAAGCGCTACTACGGTGGCTGCGAGTACGTTGACGTTGCAGAGCAGCTCGCGATCGACCGCGTAAAGTCCCTTTTTGGAGCCGAGTACGCCAACGTTCAGCCGCACTCCGGTGCCCAGGCCAACGCTGCAGCGCTCTCCGCCATGATCAACCCGGGCGACAAGCTCTTGGGCCTGTCCTTGGCTCACGGTGGTCACTTGACCCACGGCATGAAGCTGAACTTCTCCGGGAAGCTGTACCAGGTTGCCGCGTACCAGGTGGAAGAAGATTCCTTCCGCGTGGACATGGACAAACTCCGCGAGCAGGCCATTGCTGAGAAGCCGCAGGTCATCATAGCCGGTTGGTCCGCTTACCCCCGTCACTTGGACTTTGAGGCATTCCGGTCCATCGCCGATGAAGTTGGCGCACTGCTCTGGACGGACATGGCGCACTTCGCTGGTCTGGTTGCTGCAGGTCTGCACCCGAGCCCCGTCCCGCACTCTGACATTGTGACCTCCACCGTTCACAAGACGCTTTCTGGTCCTCGTTCGGGTGTGATTCTGGCCAAGGAGCAGTTCGGCAAGAAGATCAACTCCAACGTTTTCCCCGGTCAGCAGGGTGGCCCGCTCATGCACGTGATCGCGGCCAAGGCTGTTGCGTTCAAGATTGCAGCCGGCGAAGAATTCAAGGAGCGTCAGGAGCGTGTCCTCGAAGGCGCCAAGATCATTGCAGACCGCCTGAACCAGTCCGATCTTGCCGATGCTGGCGTTTCGGTTCTGACCGGCGGCACTGACGTTCACTTGGTTCTGGTTGACCTGCGTAACTCGCAGCTTGATGGCCAGCAAGCTGAGGACCTCCTGCACTCTGTGGGCATCACCGTGAACCGCAACGCTGTTCCCTTTGATCCTCGCCCGCCGATGGTCACCTCGGGTCTGCGTATTGGTACGCCGGCTCTGGCTACTCGCGGTTTCGGTGCCAAGGAATTCACTGAGGTTGCCGAGATTATTGCTGCGGCTCTCAAGGCAGGCAAGGGTGCCGATGTCCAGGCGCTTCAGGCTCGCGTAGACAAGCTCGCTGCTGACTTCCCGCTGTACCCGCAGCACGAGCAGTGGTAACCGTTCAGCTCCGCTAGCCAGAGTGAACCAGCAAGAGTGAATTAGCCACATTGAAGGAGTCACTACAGTGACAACAAATACCGCACGCGTCCTTGATGGCCGGGCCACCGCCGCGGCCATCAAGGCGGAACTGACAGAACGTGTCAGCGCGCTCAAAGCCCAGGGCATCACGCCGGGCATCGCCACTGTGCTGGTTGGCGCCGATCCGGCGTCCCAGTTGTACGTGGGGATGAAGCACAAGCAGTCCGAGGCGATTGGGATGAACTCGATTCAACGCGAACTGCCCGCCGATGCCACCCAGGCTGAGGTTGAAGCCTTGCTGGACGAGCTTAACGCGGATCCCACGTGCCACGGCTACATTGTCCAGTTGCCGCTTCCAAAGCACTTGAACACTGACGCCATTCTGGAACGTATTGATCCGGCCAAGGATGCTGATGGGTTGCACCCCACCAACCTTGGACGCTTGGTGCTGAACATCAACGGTCCCATCGATACGCCGCTTCCGTGCACACCCCGCGGCGTCATTGAGCTGCTCTTGCGCAACGACTATGACCTCAAAGGC
Source organism: Pseudarthrobacter sp. J1763 (assembly GCF_050490295.1). Taxonomy (NCBI): domain Bacteria; kingdom Bacillati; phylum Actinomycetota; class Actinomycetes; order Micrococcales; family Micrococcaceae; genus Pseudarthrobacter; species Pseudarthrobacter sp. J1763. The sequence goes on from NZ_JBNPEN010000002.1 coordinate 179,225, forward strand.
AAGCACGTTGTGGTGGTGGGTCGCGGTGTGACCATTGGACGTTCCATCCCGTTGTTGCTGACCCGCCGTGAAATCAACGCCACGGTGACGCTGACCCACACTGGGACTGAGGACCTGGGGCAGTTCTTGCGCCAAGCGGACGTGATTGTTGCAGCCGCCGGCGTAAAGCACATTGTCAAAGCCGAGGACGTTAAGCCCGGAGCTGCTGTGCTCGATGTTGGTGTCACTCGCGAGGACGATCCGGAAACGGGCAAGTCCAAGGTCTACGGCGACGTGCACCCGGACGTGGCAAACGTTGCAGGTTTCCTCTCACCGAACCCCGGTGGTGTGGGACCCATGACGGTTGCTCTGCTGATGATGAACGTAGTTGAGGCGGCCGAACGAAGCGTGCGAGCTTAGAGCCCGTACTGACCAAGACGGTTTGCCATCTCACAAGGGGCGCGGAAGATCCACAGGAGCTTCCGCGCCCCTTGTGTCTCCGGCGAAAGTGTTTTGGGGGGAACTTGTATGAAACCAACCCAAATCCCACTCTGCGTTGTGCAATACCTCTTTCACGTATCCCATCACTGAACTAGTCTGCTAAGGGTGCAAAACAAAACCACTCGCCCCACCCCTGAATCAGAGCGTGAAGCAAAACTGTGTGAGCCGTCGCACCACAAGGTTGTGATCTCCGCCCACAACCTTGTGAAAAAGTACGGCGACTTCGCGGCCGTGGATGGCATCTCTTTTGACGTCCCGGCGGGGGAGTCTTTTGGCCTCTTGGGCCCCAATGGTGCCGGAAAATCCACCACCATGCGGATGATCGGTGGGGTTTCGCAGCGCACCTCCGGAACGCTGACTATCATGGGCCTGGACCCGGAACAGCACGGCCCGCAGGTCAGGGCGCACCTCGGTGTAGTCCCGCAGCAGGACAACCTGGACGAGGAGCTCAAAGTCCGGGACAACTTGATCGTTTATGGCCGCTATTTTGGTTTGCCCATGAGCTATCTACGCCCCAAAGCGGACGAGCTTCTCGAGTTTGCCCAGCTAACGGACAAAGCCAATGCTCGCGTGGATGACCTTTCGGGCGGGATGAAGCGCCGCCTGACTATTGCGCGCTCGCTGGTCAACAACCCCCGGATTCTCCTGTTGGATGAGCCCACCACCGGCTTGGATCCGCAGGCCCGCCACATTCTCTGGGACCGACTTTTCCGGCTCAAGGAAGCTGGCACCACGCTCATTTTGACCACGCATTACATGGACGAGGCCGAGCAGCTTTGCGACCGGCTCATTGTGGTGGACAAGGGCCAGATTATGGCCGAGGGTTCGCCCGCTCAGCTCATCAAGGACTACTCCACTCGCGAGGTCCTCGAGCTGCGCTTCGGTTCCGATCGCAATGCCACGGTGGCCACGGAGCTGGCTGGCATTGGCGAGCGTACGGAAACGCTACCGGACCGGGTTTTGATTTACGCGAACGACGGCGAGACCGCACTTGAGCAGGTCACAGCTCGCGGATTGCGCCCCGTCACCTCGCTCATCCGCCGTTCGAGCCTTGAGGACGTTTTCCTCCGGCTCACCGGAAGGAGCCTCGTTGACTAACAACACCTCCCTCCCGGTCCCGCTGACCCCGGCGGAATCAGCGGAGAAGGCCATCAAGTTTGGCTCATGGTTTTACGCCGAACACGCGTTAAAGGTGATGGGCCGGTACTTCTGGTCCATCCTCGCCTACAGTGTGGGCTCCCCGTTGGCTTACCTCTTTGCCATGGGCGTTGGTATGGCCTCTCTGATCAATTCCAACGGCCGCGGCGACTTCGGCGGGGTGGATTACCTGACGTTCCTAGCGCCGGCATTGGTGGCCTCAACGGCGCTGATGTCCGCCACGGGGGAGTACATGTTCCCTGTGATGGGCGGCTTCAAATGGCGTAGGTATTTCTACGGACCGCACGCCTCGCCGCTGACTCCGGAGCAGATCGCACAAGGGCACATCATCGCTGTCACGCTGCGCATTTTGGGCCCCACAGCAATCTACTTTTTGATTGTGGTGCTCTTTGGCGCCGCTCCGGGGCCGTGGGGCTGGGTCAGTATTTTCACCGCCACCTTGTGTTCGCTCTCCTTTGGCCTGCCCCTGATGGCCTACGTGAGCACCCTCGAACAGGACAAGGGCCAGTTCGCCATTGTCCAGCGCTTTATTGTCACGCCTTTGTTTTTGTTCTCGGGCACCTTCTTCCCACTAACCACCTTGCCGTGGTTTTTGCAGTGGATCGGTTGGATCTCACCGTTGTGGCACGCCACAGAACTGGGGCGGGTCCTGAGCTACGGCTATAACGAACCGGGCTGGTTGAGCGTAATCCACGTGGTCTACATGTTCGCCACCGCCGCCCTCGGCTGGTTCCTCACACGCCGCTTCTTCAACCGCAGGATGGGCAAATGAGCACCTCATTCGGCACTGGACCGGCCAGCGAAACCCTGCCTGACGCCGTCGCACTTGTCCCTGGCAACCGGCCGTTCGCGGCTCTCTATTCGGGTAAAGCCCACACCGTTATTGCGCGCGGGCTCCTCGCCACCAAAAGCACCAACTGGATGGTGATGCTGAGCGGGTTTTTTGAACCGGTCCTGTACTTGCTTTCGATGGGTGTGGGCCTGGGCGCGCTGGTTGGTACGGTAACCGGTCCGGACGGGCAACCGATGAGCTACGCGGCGTTTATTGCCCCGGCACTGCTGGCGACCTCGGCCATGAATGGTGCGGTGTACGACTCCACATGGAACGTCTTTTTCAAGATGAACTTCGCCAAGCTCTACCAAGGCATGCTCTACACCTCGCTAGGCCCGCTGGATGTGGCACTCGGCGAGATTTTCCTGGCCTTGCTGCGCGGATTTATGTACGCCACCGGGTTCACCGCAGTAATGGGTGCCATGGGCCTGATCACTTCGTGGTGGGGGCTGCTGATGGTCCCGGCGTCGGTGCTGATTGCCTTCGGGTTCGCAAGTTTCGGCATGGGCATCACCTCCTTTATGAAGACCTTTCAGCAAATGGACTGGATCAACTTTGTGATGATGCCGATGTTCCTTTTCTCCGCCACGTTCTACCCCCTCAGCGTGTACCCGCCCGCCATCCAGTGGCTCATCCAAGCCATGCCGCTCTGGCACGGCGTTGAACTGTTGCGCGAGCTAAGCGTGGGCATGTTCACACCGGGGACTTGGCTGCACATTTTCTACTACGTGGCCATGATTGTGCTCGGCCTAGTCCTGACCACTGGCCGCCTGCGAAAATTATTCTTGAGCTAGCTGAGTTTCGCCCCCGGTGAAGAGTGCCCATACGCCCATTGCCATAAGGGACAATGGATATATGCAATCTCTAGGCAACGATTCTTCAGCTTCAAGTACCGGCCGTTTTGGTGCCGCGCGCGCCGCCTCGTTCCGCATTGGCGGGCTAGGTATGAGCGTTGTGGTCTTGGCCTTCTTAGTGGCCGTGATCTTCGCAGCCAACCAGAACGACGTCGTCGGTTGGGTTGTTGCTGTGATCGCTTTTGGCTGGTTGGCGCTCGCCGCTTTTGTGGTCTGGAGTATCCGTAAGGCAACGCAGCGAGCTTCGGCCAAGATCGGCGAAGCCAGGAATGCCTTTAACTCGGCCACCGGCCGCGCCCCAGCGAACGACGGCGGCACTCGCCTAGTTGCTGAGCGCTCCGCGGGCGACGAAGTGCGGGACCTTAAACTTGACCACTCCTTCAAGATTGTTCAGGTTCAGTTGCGAGTGGTCCAAGGGGAAATGGCCAAGGGTGCCGCGGCTAACCAAGACACTGTTCGCCGGGCCTTGGAAACTATTGAAATCACCTCGAGCAACGCCCGGGACATGATCAAAGAATCAGGCGCAGGTCAGGAGCCGGTGACCGGGGAAGTGATCGACTAAAGTGGAAAGCGTGGACTTGGCTCAGCAAAAGGACTTCCTACGGATCGCAACCGTAAACGTCAACGGCATTCGCGCCGCCTACCGCAAAGGTATGGCCGAATGGTTGGCGGGCCGTGACGTAGACATTCTGACCCTTCAAGAAGTGCGGGCACCTGACGCCATTGTTCACGAGCTGATCGGCGAAGGCTGGCACATTCTCCATGCTGAGGCCGCTGCAAAGGGCCGTGCCGGTGTTGCTATCGCCTCCCGGATGAAGCCCACAGACACTCGTATTGGTATTGGCGAAGACTACTTTGCCACGTCCGGCCGTTGGGTGGAAGCTGACTTTCAGCTCCCCAATGGCAAGTCACTCACGGTGGTGAGCGCCTACGTGCACTCCGGTGAAGTGGGTACACCCAAACAAGATGACAAGTTCCGTTTTATGGATGTGATGACTACTCGTCTGCCGCAACTTGCCGCCCAGTCTGACCATGCCGTGGTTACTGGAGACCTCAACGTTGGTCACACCGAACTTGATATCAAGAACTGGAAGGGCAACGTAAAACGTGCCGGTTTCTTGCCGGAAGAGCGGGCGTATTTTGACCGCTTTTTTGGTGAGGAAATTGGTTGGAAGGATGTTCACAGGGGCCTGGCGGGCAATGTCCCCGGCCCCTACACTTGGTGGTCTCAGCGCGGTCAAGCCTTCGACAATGACGCAGGCTGGCGCATCGACTACCACATGGCCACTCCTGAGTTCGCGGCTGCTGCCATCACCGCGGTTGTGGACCGGGCGCCGTCGTGGGACACCCGTTTTTCTGACCACGCACCGCTGGTAGTGGACTACCAGCTCTAGCCCCAAAGGTTTTTTCTTCTGATGAGTACTATTTCTACGCCCGAAGCAAACGGAACTCGCAAGCGCATCCTCTCCGGTGCAAAGCCCACGGCTGACTCACTTCACCTAGGCAACTACTTGGGCGCGGTGAAGAACTGGGTAGATATGCAGGCCGATTACGAGGCGGTCATTTTTATCCCGGATCTTCACGCGGTCACCGTTGATTTTGATCCGGCTGAGCTGGCCAAGCGAACCCGCACCGTGGCAGCGCAGTACATTGCGGCTGGTATTGACCCGGAACAGAGTATGTTTTTTGTTCAGTCTCATGTGCCAGAGCATGCAGAACTGGCATGGGCGCTGAACTGCATCACCGGGTTTGGCGAAGCTTCACGGATGACCCAGTTCAAGGACAAGAGCGCCAAGCAAGGCGCTGACGCCGCTACTCTGGGGTTGTTTGCCTACCCCACGTTGATGGCAGCTGACATTTTGTTGTATCAGGCGGACTTGGTTCCCGTCGGTGAGGATCAGCGTCAACACTTGGAGCTCACTCGCACCTTGGCTCAGCGTTTCAACACCCGCTTTGGAGAGACATTTACGGTCCCAGAGGCCGCCATTTTGAAAGCTTCCGCCAAGGTTTACGATCTTCAAAATCCCAGCGCCAAGATGTCTAAGACCGGTGAATCGCCCAACGGAGTAATTCAACTGCTTGACGATCCCAAAATTACCGCCAAGCGCATCAAGTCGGCGGTAACGGATGCTGGAACAGAGATTCGTTTTGACCAGGAAAACAAGCCTGGCGTCTCCAACTTGCTCACCATCTATTCGGCCATTTCGGGCAAAACCATCAGCGAGCTGGAAGCCGAATACGCTGACAAAATGTACGGCCACCTCAAGGTGGACTTGGCCGAGCAGCTGGTTGAATTCATCACTCCACTACGTAATCGCACAGCTGAGTTAATGGCCGATCCTGCCGAGCTGGATCGTTTGCTGGCCCAGGGGGCTTACAAAGCCCGTGAGGTTGCATCTGCCACGCTGGACCGCGTTTATGACCGGATGGGATTCCTCAAGCCGGCACGTATTAACCTGCCTGTGCAGTTGGGTAACGCTTAGGCCATGAGCAACATCATCAAGCGGAAGGAGGCCGACGCCGGGACGCACAGTTCCGGGGTTAGCCTCCCGCTTGGTGCCCAGAGCGGGGGAGAAGAAACACCTCCTGGTGACCTCTCACCGCAAGCGGCGGCCGAGATTGTCCCCGACGGCATTTGTGTGGGAATCATTCTGGGATTTCCGGAACGTATTGCCCGTGAGCTGCAACTGTGGCGTGCTTCCTTTGGGGACCCCATGGCTTCGATTGTTCCAGCACACATCACCTTGGTGACCACCACCCCAGCGCGGGATTGGGAAACGACTCTCAGCCACGCGCGCAAAGTGGCAAAGACTACTCAGCCTTTCCGGCTGAGTATTCACGGAACAGGCTCTTTCCGTCCGCTCTCTCCGGTGGTTTACATCAGGGTGGTAGACGGGTTTGAGGAATGCGTTCAATTGCACTCGAAGCTGCAAAGCGGGCCTCTTGCCCGTGACCTCGTTTTTCCCTATCACCCCCATGTGACTGTGGCGCATGACGTTGCAGAAGCTAGTCTCGATGATGCAGAGAATGCCTTAGAGAATTACCATGCAGAGTTCCCAGTGACTAGCATGGGCGTCTACGAGCATGACAGCAATGGAATCTGGCAGCTACGGGAAGAAATGAACTTTGGCACCGACAACGAGACCAGCACCGAGGATAGCTAGCGAAGCAGCAGTTCGACGTCAGGCACGACGCCGGGCTGAAATGGGTCAGGACCCGCCACTACCTACCGAGCGCTCTGAGCTCAAACTTCTTGTCAGCCGCAAGCGCGTTGTGTGGGGAGAGACCCGCCGCAACGGTGGTGGGCTGATTCAGCGAGTTCTGGCCTTTGTCCAATGGCTGATGGCCAAGCTCAACGCCTTTCGGCCTATGCGCGTATGGCAGCACTACAACCTTCAGCACGGGCCGCTGTTGTCAGCCGGTATTGGCTACAACATGTTCTTTTCCATCACCGGCTTGTTGACCACAGGGTTCTCCATTGCGGGACTGGTGTTGGCCCAGCAGCCGGAACTGCTGAACTCTGTGGTCAAGTCAGTGGCCTCTAGCGCCCCAGGTTTGCTCAAGGTGGATGGTTCGGATGGCTTGGTGAATCCCCAAGACTTGATGAACCCCTCTGGGCTGGGATGGACAGCTGTGATTGCCGCAGTCATCACACTCTTTACGTCTCTGGGCTGGATCGCCAGTTTGCGTGACGGGCTGCGCGGCGTGAATATGCTCCGGCCCCTCCAACTCAATCCCGTGGTGATGAAACTCAAGGACGCCGGAACACTCGTGCTCTTGGGTGTGGTTTTGGTGTTGAGTGCAGGTGTCTCACTGGTCTTTGGGACCGCCGCCGGTTGGGTAATGGGTTTCCTACACTTGGATCCAGCCATCGCTCAACCCATCACATGGCTAGTGCGCATTGCCGTGCCTCTTTTGCTGGCATGGGCGACGGCGGCAATTATGTTCCGTCTGGCAGGCTCACTACCGCTGGACCGCCGTGCGTTCCTAGAAGGAACAGCTATTGCAGCGGTAGGGACTACCATCCTGCAAATTTTCAGCACTCAATTGTTGGCCCAAGCAGGCAAAAACCCGCTTCTTGCCTCGTTTGCGATTGTTATTGGGTTGATGATCTGGTTCAATCTGGTCTCCCAGGTGTACTTGCTGTCTGCCTCGTGGGCGGCTATCCGCAACAATGACGCCCAAGCGCAACGAGAATTGAGCGAGAAAAACTCGGCAGTAGCCGGCTCGCGGCCCGTTCAGGCGTTGCGGCTCAACCATCACTTGGAGCATCAAAAGGCTCTCAGTGGCGCTCCTGCGGCCCGGGAGTCCCGTATTACGCAACGCCCAGCGGCTCTGCCACAGCCGGAGCATCGCGACCGGTGGACGTGGACTGAGTTTTTCGGCACGCTAGGGAAGCGCAAGAAGTAGCACCTAGCGAAGTAGCACCTACCGAAGTAGCACTCAGCGTCGATGGTAGGGCCACAAAGAAGTTCGGCCTATGGAGAAACTAGGCCTTTGGAGAAGCTAGGGCTGCGGAGCAGCATCCAAGTACTGTTCGGCCCAAGCGGAGATAATCCGCGCGGCCCGCGCTGCTTGTCCCTTACCGGTGAGCAAGTGATCGCTGCCTTCGAGGGAAATGAAGTTCCGCGGGTGGCGTGCCGTCCTGAAAATGGTGCTCGCGTTCTCAATGCCCACGGTGTTGTCAGTGGGGGAGTGCATCACCAATAGTGGTTTGTGCAAGCTGCGGATGCAGTCAGTGAGGTCCGCGTTGGCGAGGTCTTCAACGAAATGCCTGCGGATTTCAACCCGCTTCCCGCCCAGATCAACCTCGGCGCTACCATCGCGCAGGATGGCGTCTAAAGCCGAGTCAAAAACGTGCTCCACATGTTTGGGTGAGAACGGGGCACCAACTGTTGCTACGGCGTCGAGCCCTGGTATTTGCCGCGCGGCGGCAAGGACTGCAGCGCCACCAAAGGAGTGGCCCACCAGCAAGGACACCGCCTTGCCGAGGCTAGCCATGTACTCTGCGGCTTTTACGGTGTCAGCGACTTTGTGGGTAAAGGATCCTTCAGACCAGTCCCCGGAAGAGCCTCCCAAACCAATGTTGTCGAAGCGGAGCATTCCCACACCTTGCGCCGCGAGTTCCTTGCAGATGCGGGCGGCTGCGGGGCTGTCCTTGCCTAGCGTAAAGCCGTGGGAGAAAACGCCCCAACCGCGTACATGTCCCTCCGGCGCATCAATAATTCCGGCGAGCTGCTGGCCCGAGGAACCTTCGAAGGTGACCTTTTGGGACTTAATCATGGGGATTTTCCTCGTGGGGTATGTGAACTCTGCAAAAAGAATTGAAGCGGACAAGCAGATGGGTAGCGGATCGGCTGAAGATTTATCAGCACGCTCCGCTACCCATCGGATAAGGCGTTAGAACAAAAACCTAGATCTTGCGGCTCAGAATTGCCTGCTTGACCTCAGATATTGCCTGGGTGATCTGGATGCCGCGAGGGCACGCCTCTGAACAGTTGAAGGTGGTGCGGCAACGCCACACACCTTCTTTGTCATTGAGGATTTCCAAACGCATGTCGCCTGCGTCATCACGGGAATCGAAGATGAAGCGGTGGGCGTTCACAATCGCTGCCGGGCCAAAGTACTGTCCGTCGGTCCAGAAGACCGGGCAAGATGACGTGCACGCAGCGCAAAGAATGCACTTGGTGGTGTCATCAAAGCGCTCACGGTCTTCAGCAGACTGAAGACGTTCCTTGGTTGGCTCGTGACCCTTGTTGATCAAGAACGGCATCACTTCGCGGAAGGACTGGAAGAACGGTTCCATGTCCACAATCAAGTCCTTCTCCACCGGCAGGCCTTTGATGGGCTCAACGGTGATGGGCTTGGAGGTATCCAAGTCTTTCAGAAGGGTTTTGCACGCAAGGCGGTTCCGGCCATTGATGCGCATGGCGTCAGAACCACACACACCGTGGGCGCACGAGCGGCGGAAGGAAACAGAACCATCAATTTCCCACTTGACCTTGTGCAAGGCATCCAGCACACGGTCGGTGCCGTACATGGTCAGCTCATAGTCATCCCAATGCGACTCTTCCGAGACCTCAGGGTTGTAGCGGCGAACACGCAAGGTGATGTTGAAGGTGGGGATTTCTCCGCCGCCCCCAACACCAGCCGGCAGCTCAATTTTGGAAGCTGGCTCTGCAAGTTCAGTAGTCATTAGTACTTACGCTCCATCGGCTCGTAACGGGTAAAGATAACCGGCTTGGTGTCCAAACGGATACCAGCAACGGACTCGGCGGAGGATTCGGTGGTGACTGCCGAGTCTTTGTAAGCCATGGAGTGCTTCATGAACTTTTCGTCGTTGCGCTCCGGGAAGTCTTCGCGGAAGTGGCCACCACGGGACTCTTCGCGGTGAAGCGCGGCAACTGTCATCACTTTGGCCAGTTCAAGCAAGAAGCCCAGCTCTACGGCTTCCAGCAGGTCCAAGTTAAAGCGCTTGCCCTTGTCTTGGACCGAAATGCGCTGGTAGCGCTCTTCGAAGGATTCGATGTCCTTGAGGACCTGGTTCAAAGTGTCTGCCGTGCGGAACACCTGCATGTTGGCATCCATGGTCTCCTGCAAATCCTTACGGATTGCAGCAACCCGCTCGCCTCCATCTGAGGTGCGAACGTGATCCAACAAGTCAATCGTGTACTTCTCAGGGTCCTCCGGCAACTCAACGTACTCAGCGGTCTTTGCGTATTCGGCGGCGGCAATACCGGCGCGCTTACCAAAAACGTTGATGTCCAGCAGAGAGTTGGTGCCCAAACGGTTGGAACCGTGAACGGAAACGCAGGCCACTTCACCGGCTGCGTAAAGGCCCGGGATAACAGTGTTGTTGTCCTGAAGAACCTCGGCAGAAATGTTAGTGGGGATACCACCCATGGCGTAGTGAGCCGTCGGGAATACCGGAACCGGCTCCGTGTACGGCTCTACACCCAGGTAGGTGCGCGCAAACTCGGTGATGTCCGGGAGCTTGGCATCGATGTGAGCCGGCTCCAAGTGGGTGAGGTCCAAGAGGACGTAATCCTTGTTAGGACCACAGCCGCGGCCTTCACGAACTTCGTTAGCCATCGACCGGGCCACGATGTCACGTGGCGCCAAGTCCTTGATAGTGGGGGCGTAACGCTCCATAAAGCGCTCACCTTCGGAGTTACGCAAAATTGCGCCCTCGCCACGTGCGGCCTCAGAAAGCAAAATACCCAAACCTGCAAGACCTGTCGGGTGGAACTGGAAGAACTCCATATCCTCCAGCGGAATACCTCGACGGAATGCGATACCCATACCGTCACCGGTGAGAGTGTGTGCGTTGGAGGTGGTCTTAAAGACCTTGCCAGCGCCACCGGAAGCGAACACTACCGACTTGGCCTGGAACACGTGCAGTTCACCGGACGCGAGATCATAAGAGACCACACCGGCAACGCGCTTCTGCTTGTACGGCGTTCCGTCCTCGCGAACAGCATCCTCGTCAACGGTGAGCAGGTCCAGAACGTAGTACTCGTTGTAGAACTCAACGTTGTGCTTAACGCAGTTTTGGTACAAGGTCTGCAAAATCATGTGGCCCGTACGGTCCGCTGCGTAGCATGCGCGGCGAACTGGCGCCTTACCGTGGTCACGAGTGTGACCGCCGAAGCGGCGCTGGTCAATACGGCCTTCGGGCGTGCGGTTGAACGGCAAACCCATTTTTTCCAGGTCCAGCACGGCGTCGATGGCTTCTTTAGCCATGACTTCGGCTGCGTCCTGATCTACCAGGTAGTCGCCACCTTTGACGGTGTCAAAGGTGTGCCATTCCCAGTTGTCTTCTTCGACGTTGGCCAATGCTGCACACATACCACCCTGAGCTGCACCAGTGTGCGAGCGGGTGGGGTAGAGCTTGGTCAGTACCGCTGTGCGCGCGCGCTGGCCGGATTCGATCGCGGCGCGCATTCCAGCGCCACCGGCGCCGACGATGACGACGTCGTACTTATGGACCTGCATACCAGATGCTCTTTCTCTCAACTTTCACAAAAAATCATGGTTGGCTTGCTGCCGTTGCTACGGGGCTGGGCAGAAGTCCGGTGCGCCTTGCATCAACTGACCATTGAGTACGGGGCAGGGATCAAAGGTGAAGATCACCAGCGTGCCCAGAATGATGATGATTGCTGCTGCAGCAAACACGATGGTCTTGAGCCAGATGCGTGTTGCATCCTTCTCGGCGTAGTCATTGATGATGGTGCGCACACCGTTAGTGCCGTGAAGCATGGCGAGCCAGAGCATGGCCAAGTCCCAGAACTGCCAGAACGGGTCAGCCCACTTGCCGGCCACAAAACCGAAGTTGATGGCGTGAATGCCTTCGCCCACCATTAGGTTGACAAAGAGGTGGCCAAAAATGAGAACCACTAGGAGTACGCCGGAGAGCCGCATAAACAGCCATGCGAACATCTCGAAGTTTCCCTTGGAACCTACACCTCGGCGGTACTGGGGTGCGATGCGTCCACCAGCGGTGCTGGCAGAGCGTGGTGCCTGAATGTTTGTGGTGCTCATGGCTTAGTGTCCTCCGAACGCGATGGAGAGGTGGCGGATAGCAAAGGCCGCAAGGACTACTACCCACAGGATGAGAACAGCCCACAGCATTTGACGCTGGTACTTGGGGCCCTTCTTCCAGAAGTCAACGGCGATGATGCGCAAACCGTTGAAGGCGTGGAAAACGATTGCTGCCACTAGACCGGTTTCACCGATGGCCATCAAGGGGTTCTGGTACGTACCAATAACGGCGGTGTACGTCTCTGGTGACACCCGAACAAGTGAGGTGTCCAACACGTGAACCAACAAAAAGAAAAAGATCACTACACCGGTAATACGGTGTCCTACCCAAGACCACATGCCCTCACGGCCGCGGTACAAGGTGCCAGCTGGTTTCGTCGGCACTGAATAAACCTCCCTGCGACACAGCGGCGCTGGCATGGGATCCACGCGGGGGAACGCCTGCTGCGAGAGCACTCGTAGCTCAACCTAAATCTAGGCTTCGCTCACAGCTTATTCAATTTAAGCGGTCCTTGGTGACCATGAGTGAGACGAAGAGCACAAGAAGTTTGAGTGTTACCCATCACTAGGCGCGGCCTCTGGCGGAACGGACGTGAACTTGTGACCATATTTAGCCTCATTTTGACAGCGATTTGGCTAATAGGTCAGTTACAGTAATGCCGATGAGTACAGACCAGTCTTCCCCTATGCCTTCGGCCCTAGACCGCTTTTTTGCGGTAATCCCAGCCGGCGGTGTTGGCACGCGCTTGTGGCCGCTATCACGTGCAGCCGCACCGAAGTTTTTGCATGACCTGACTGGATCAGGCAGCACTCTCATCCGCGCCACTTACGATCGCCTTGAACCACTCGCTGGCAAAAAAGTGTTGGTAGTGACCGGAGAGGCGCACCGCAAGGCTGTTTGTGCGCAGTTGCCGGAGCTCCAGGACTCCAACTTGGTTCTAGAGAGTGAACCCAAAGATTCAGCCGCAGCCATTGGCTTGGCAGCAGCGATCCTGCACCGCCGCGATCCCGAAACCATCATGGGATCTTTTGCAGCCGATCAAGTCATTAGCCCGGTGGCGACTTTTCAAGCTGCGGTTCGTGAGGCTATCTTCACTGCAGCTGCTGGCAAGATCGTAACCATCGGGATTAAACCCACTCACCCTTCCACCGGCTTTGGTTACATTCGCGCCGGTGAATCGCTCGACGTCGAAGGCGCGCCAAGCGCTCAAGCGGTAGTTGAGTTTGTGGAAAAGCCGAGCGAAGACGTTGCCCGTCAGTACCTCAAGCAGGGCGACTACGTGTGGAACGCGGGAATGTTTGTTGCCCCTGTTGCCCTGATGCTCAAACACCTAGAAGCTAACCAGCCAGAGCTCTATGCAGGGCTGCAGGAAATTGCCGCGGCCTGGGACACCCCGGAGCGCGACGCCGTCAAAAAGCGTGTCTGGCCCACACTGCCCAAAATTGCGATCGACTATGCGGTTGCCGAACCGGCAGCTGCCGCGGGCGACGTTGCAGTTGTACCCGGAACCTTTGGTTGGGATGATGTTGGAGACTTCGCCGCCATTGGTCGTCTCAACAGCGCGCGCGAAGTGGACGACGTAACTGTTCTGGGCGAAGGCGCTCGTGTGTTCACCGAAGATGCCAGCGGTGTGGTGGTCTCTGACACCAAGCGTGTGATTGCACTGATTGGCATCAAGGACGTGGTTATTGTTGACACCCCGGACGCGCTACTGGTGACTACCAAAGAGCACGCCCAGCAAGTCAAGAGTGCTGTTGATTCGCTCAAGGCCAGCGGCGACACGGACGTTTTGTAAGCGCGTTATTCGGACGACTTTCCGTCATCCAACGTCAGCTATAACGAATATTCCTCCGTCATGGCTAGAGTAATCAGGTGCTCAATTACTCTGCTGTACACGACTCCACCCCTTTGACTGGGCCATGGCTTGAGCCGCTCTTGCCTGAACTTATTGAGTTCCGGCGAGACCTGCACGCCAACCCCGAGCTCTCCTTCAAGGAGTACCGCACCACCGACAAATTGGTGGAGCGTCTTGAGGCTGCCGGGTTGAAGCCGAAGCGCCTGGAAGGTACAGGTGTTGTAGTCGATGTGGGTGCTGGGCCCATTGCCACCGGCTTGCGCGGGGATATTGATGCCTTGCCGATTATCGAAGAGACTGGCTTGGAGTTTGCCTCCAAAAATCATGGGGTAACGCACGCCTGTGGTCACGACGTTCACACCACCACCATGTTGGGGGTGGCTCTGGTTCTGAACGCGATGCACCAGAACGAACCCTTGGGCGCCACCGTGCGGATTATTTTCCAGCCCGCTGAGGAAACCATGCCGGGCGGTGCGCTGAGCTGCATTGAACAGGGCGTTCTTGACGGCGTTCCGCGCATTATGGCGCTGCACTGTGATCCGCGGATTAACGTGGGCCAAATTGGAACCCGCATTGGCTCAATCACCTCAGCCTCGGACACCATCAAAATTTCCCTGACCGGCCGCGGTGGCCACACGTCCCGCCCGCACTTGACCGAAGATTTGGTCTTCGCCTTGGCGGAGATCGCCGTGAACGTTCCGGCTGTACTTTCACGCCGGGTGGACGTCCGCAGCGGCGTCTCAGTGGTGTGGGGTCAGATTTCAGCGGGTTCAGCACCCAATGCCATCCCCGGAACTGGCTACATGGCTGGCACCATGCGCTGCCTAGACCGCGACGCATGGCATGATGCCGGCGAGTTGCTGGATGAGGTTGTCCAGCAGGTGGCCGCCCCGTACGGTGTGGACGTTCATTTGGAGCACACCCGCGGGGTACCTCCGGTGGTCAACTCTGAACATGAAACTGCGTTGATAGAAGCTGCGGCCCGTGCAGAGCTAGGCGATAACGCAGTTGTATTGACCCCCCAGTCCATGGGCGGGGAGGACTTCGCATGGTTCTTGGCCGAACTGCCAGGATCCATGATGCGTCTGGGCACCAGGACACCGGACGGTGAAGAATACGATCTTCACCGTGGTGACTACATTGTGGATGAGCGAGCATTGGCTTGTGGCATCAAGGTCCTCGCTGCCGCCGCGTTGCGCTCCGCCCGCGAAAACTAGCCGAAACTAGCCGAAAACTAGAGCGAATCTAGGGCTAGGCCTTCCTTGACGGCATCAGCTTCGGGGAGGACTTTGCACTCATTGGTTGTGCACAATTCAATTGTGCACTATGTTTATTTCATGTCCTCAACGAACTCACCAAGCAATGGTGAATCAAGCGCCACGGTGGATCCTGCAATTGAAAACGCGGCAACAAACTCTGCCGCGCCTACAGTTGCCGCACCGCGATTGCGCTCGCAATTGTGCTTTGAGCTCTACTCGGCCTCCAAAGCATCTACTGCTGTTTACCGCCCAATGTTGGAAAAACTTGATCTGAGTTACCCGCAGTACTTGGTGATGATGGTGCTCTGGGAAAAGTCCCCGTTGACAGTCCGAGAAATTGGCGACGAGTTGGGACTAGATTCCGGAACACTTTCACCGCTGCTCAAGCGTCTCGAAGCTGCCGGACGCGTGGAGAGAATCCGTGACGCTGAGGACGAGCGCCGCGTTCAGATCCACTTGACTGACGCTGGCCGTGCGCTGAGCACTCAAGCCTGCTCAGTGCCCGCGAGCCTTTTTGCCGCTGCCGGGCTCAGTGAAGCCGAAGTGCAGCAATTGCACTCCACCCTCGTCAAACTCAATACCTCGCTACAAGCCTCGCTCTCGGCTACTGCGTCCTAACAATGCTTGGCACTAGCCAATAGCGCCCCCAAACCTGAATCCGCAATCTCTAAGGAACAAAGGAATCATTATGAAAACTCTCTATACCGCGCAAGCACTCGCTTCAGGCGACGGCCGCAACGGCACGTCCCGCACCTCTGACGGCAAACTTGAGGTGACACTTGCAACCCCCGTGGAACTCGGTGGCAATGGTGCTGGCACCAACCCTGAGCAGCTTTTCGCTGCAGGCTACGCAGCCTGCTTCCACTCGGCATTGCGTTTGGTCGGCCGCAAAATGCGCCTGGACGTCAGCGGTTCCCAGATCAACGCGAAGGTGCACCTCGGCACTTTGGAAGACCGCGAAGGCTACGGCCTGGCTGTTGACATGCAGGTTTCCCTGCCGGCGCTAGAGGACGAGGTAGCCCGCGATCTGGTAGAGCGCGCGCACCAGATCTGCCCGTACTCCAACGCCACCCGTGGCAATATCACTGTCAATCTTGAACTCATGGAGGCGGTAGCTTGAGCACCACCACCCAAGAACTTCCCACCACAGGTCGCGAAATCCAGCTGGCCTCACGCCCGCACGGCGAGCCCGTCCCCGAGAACTTCCGCCTTGCAGAGGCTGCCCTCCCGGCCCTCGAAGACGGCCAGATCTTGGTCCGTAACCAGTTCATCTCCGTTGACCCCTACATGCGCGGCCGGATGAATGACGTCAAGTCCTACTCTGCACCTTTCGAGCTGGACAAAGCGCTCGACGGCGGTGCAACAGGTGAGGTTATTGCCTCCCGTAGCGCTGAACGCAAGGTGGGCGACGTCGTCGTACATTCGCAGGGCTGGCGTGAATACGGTGTGGTTAGCGCAGCGGAAACCACTCTGGCGCGCACTGACTTGGCACCCGCCTCGGCGTTCCTTGGCGCACTGGGTATGACCGGTCTGACCGCTTACTCAGGACTTCTTAAGGTGGCTGGCTTCAAAAAGGGCGACGCCGTATTCGTCTCCGGCGCCGCCGGTGCAGTGGGTTCCATGGTTGGCCAGATTGCCAAAGCCATGGGTGCTTCACGCGTTATTGGTAGCGCTGGCTCGGCTGAAAAGGTAGCCAAGCTGCTGGAACTCGGCTTCGACGCTGCGTTCAACTACCACGACGGACCGGTAGCGGAACTCTTGCAAGAAGCTGCCGGCGACGGCGGTGTTGATGTTTACTTCGACAACGTTGGTGGCTCTCACCTCGAAGCAGCCATCTCCGTGATGAACCTGCGCGGACGCGTCGCTATGTGCGGTGCTATTGAGCAGTACAACTCCACCGAACCGCCCAAGGCCCCGCGGAACTTGGCACTCGCCATCGGCAAGCGCCTACGCCTCGAAGGCTTCTTGGTGGGGGACCAGCGCGAGCACGCCGCCGAATTCGCGGGCCGCATGGGGCCCTGGCTGGCTGACGGCACCATCCACTATGACGAGACAATCGTGGACGGACTAGAGAATGCACCCCAGGCCTTTATGGATCTGCTCAACGGTGCCAACACCGGCAAGATGCTTGTCAAGATCAGCGACTAGCTCAGCAGTTCTCCCACGCGAAAGCGTAGTGATGGCCCCGGCATCTGCTGGGGCCATCACGGTTTAAGTAACAACTTCTCAACGATCTTCAGAATTCACTCGCGAGGTGTTATCAGAACGTGTTCCATGCCACTAAAGTTGCCTTACATCATGCGCGTTGTGGCGCGCGGTTGCGATTTGTTCAGTGATAACAGAGTTTCAATGCAGGGCATCGGAAACGGACACTCATTGGCTCCCTAAGTCGTAGCTATCCCTTTTTCCTGGAGGAACATTGAAGAACTCTTTGCGCTCGACGCTTATGCGCCGTTCCCTGGCCTCGGTAGCCACCGTTGGTGCTGCCGCCCTGATGCTCAGCGGCTGTGGCGCTGCCCCGGAAGCTGGCAGCAGCAGCTCCGCTGGTGCAAGCAACTTCACGGGTTGCATCGTCTCTGACTCCGGTGGATTTGACGACCAGTCATTCAACCAGTCTTCCTACGAGGGCTTGAAGAAGGCTGAGAAGGATCTGGGAATTAAGGTCAACCAAGTTGAGTCCAAGTCCAACAACGACTACGAGCCCAACCTGCGCGCCATGGTTTCCGCCGGCTGCAACTTGACGGTCACTGTTGGCTTCCTTCTTGGTGACGCCACCAAGGCTCAGGCAACTGCCAACCCGGACAAGCACTTCGCGATCATCGACTTCACTTACGACAAGCCGATCGCTAACGTAAAGCCGATCATTTACGACACAGCACAGGCAGCATTCTTGGCTGGTTACAGCGCAGCTGCAGCTACCAAGACCGGTGTTGTTGGGACCTTCGGTGGAATGAAGATCCCCACTGTCACCATCTTTATGGATGGCTTCGCTGACGGCGTGAAGTACTACAACGAGAAGAAGAGCAAGGACGTCAAGGTTGTTGGCTGGGACAAGGCCAAGCAGGACGGTTCCTTCACCGGTGACTTCGAAAAGCAGGACAAGGGTAAGCAGATCACCCAGACCCTCCTTGATCAGAAGGCCGACATCATCATGCCTGTGGCTGGCCCGGTTGGTAAGGGTGCAGGCGCTGCGTTGAAGGAAGCCAAGGCTGCTGGCAAGGACGTCAAGCTCGTATGGGTTGACTCTGACGGCTACTTGACTGCTCCTGACTACAAGGACCTGATGCTCACCTCCGTGATGAAGCAGATGGGCCAGGCTGTTGAAACAGTGGTTAAGGACGACAAGGACGGTAAGTTCACCGCTGACCCGTACGTTGGCACCCTGGCTAACGATGGCGTCCAGTTGGCTCCGTTCCACGACTTCGAGTCCTCTGTTCCGGCAGACCTCAAGTCTGAGCTGGACCAGATCAAGAAGGACATTGTTGACGGCACGCTGAAGGTTGAGTCTGCAGCAAGCCCCAAGCAGTAAAGTTAGTTCGCAGAAACGCCGCCGCCCGGCCGGTCTTCACTGGCCGGGCGGCGGCGCTTTTGTTGTTTGAGACGGTCAGAGGCGAGAATCCAGCGGCATACGTGCCACGGTGAAGATCTTGACACTAGGCTGGTGCAGGAACCGAACATCTCGGCCCGGGAGAATCCTCGGGCGCAAGCAGATTGGTCAGAGTTTTGAAACTTGAGCTCAAAGGCATTACCAAGCGATTTGGCTCCTTGGTGGCCAACGATCACATTGACGTGGTGGTTGAGTCCGGACAAATTCATTGCCTCCTTGGCGAAAATGGTGCCGGTAAATCCACCCTTATGAATGTCCTTTACGGACTGTATGAGCCCAGCGAGGGACAAATCCTTGTTGACGACGAACCGGTGACCTTCCGCGGCCCCGGCGACGCCATGGCCGCAGGAATTGGTATGGTCCACCAGCACTTTATGTTGGTGCCCGTATTCACCGTGGCAGAGAACGTTGCACTCGGTGCCGAAGCGACGCGCGCGGGTGGATTCCTCAACCTAGATGCCACCCGGAAAAAGATCACTGAGATCTCAGACCGCTACGGCTTCGACGTGGACCCCGATGCCTTGGTTGAAGACCTCCCCGTGGGTGTACAGCAGCGCGTAGAAATCATCAAGGCACTAGTCCGCAACGCCAAGGTCCTGATCTTGGATGAGCCCACCGCAGTGCTCACCCCTCAAGAAACCGATGAGCTTCTGGACATCATGCGCCAGCTGAAGGCAAACGGCACCTCGATCGTCTTTATCTCCCACAAGCTGCGCGAGGTCAAAGCCGTCTCAGACGTTATAACAGTGATCCGCCGCGGCAAGGTGGTTGGCACGGCGGACCCTTCAGCCTCCACCACTGAACTCGCTTCGCTGATGGTGGGCCGTGCCGTGAACCTGACCTTAGACAAGGCGCCTGCTCAGCCTAAAGAAACCACGTTTAAGGTCAAGGACCTAGTGGTCGTTGCACCTAACGGGCAGCGCGTTGTTGACGGGGTGAGCTTTGATATTGCCCAAGGCGAGATTCTCGCCGTCGCGGGTGTTCAAGGTAACGGTCAGACTGAACTGACCGAAGCGGTCTTGGGAATTCAAGAGCGCGCCACCGGCTCCGTCACCTTAGACGGTAAAGAACTGTTGGGCCGTCCGGTCAAAGAAGTATTGCGCGCAGGTGTGGGCTTTGTCCCGGAAGACCGCAAAGTGGATGGGCTAGTGGGTCCGTTCTCGGTGGCCGAAAACCTGGTTCTGGACCTCTATGACCGTGAACCTTTCGCTAAAGGTATTGGTATGAGCCCGGCAAAGGTGTTGGAAAACGCCAAGGCTAAGATCGATGAATTTGATATTCGCACCCCCTCAGCTGGTGCTGCAGCCGGAACGCTTTCCGGTGGAAACCAGCAAAAAGTAGTGATGGCGCGTGAGCTTTCCCGCCCGCTGCGATTGTTCATTGCCTCACAACCCACACGCGGTGTGGACGTAGGGTCGATCGAATTTTTGCACCGTCGTATTGTGGCTGAACGCGACGTAGGAACTCCGGTCATGATCGTCTCCACCGAGCTTGATGAAGTAGTTGAGCTGGCAGACCGGATTGCAGTTTTGTACAAGGGCAAGCTAGTAGGCATTGTTCCCGCTGGCACCGGCCGCGACGTGCTGGGCCTGATGATGGCTGGTCTTACGGCCGAGGAAGCGGAAAAGTCCGCCACAGATGTTGAAGGAGGCGCACATGTCTAAGGATTCGCAGCCACAAGCCGCGCAACCGCATGAGCCCCAAGCTGCAGTAACTGACAGTGCAGTAACTGACAGTGCAGTAACTGACACTGCAGCTAGCGAGACAGCGGCCGCAGCCTCTCTGGACACCGCTGGCGGCAAAATGGAGCCCTCGATTATTCCGGTAAGCGCCCAATCCGGTGATCTTCCTGGTGGTCCCGACTCGGTGCTGAGAAAAATCTTCACCGGCGGAGGAATGGTTTCCGTCCTCGCTGTTTTCTTGGCACTGGTCCTCGGTGGTCTGTTGATCGCGAGCACGGACAAAACCGTGACACAGACAGCAACGTACCTCTTCGCCCGCCCAGGAGACTTCCTCTCCGCTGTGTGGAAAGCCGCAACGCAGTCCTATGTTGCGCTGTTCCAGGGCTCTGTCTTTAACCCCCGTGGTGCAGGCTTCGCAGGCCAATTTGGCCCGCTGATGGAAACCCTCACCATCGCCACTCCGCTGATCACCGCTGGTTTGGGTGTGGCCTTGGCGTTCCGTGCCGGCCTGTTCAACATTGGTGGCCAAGGACAGATCATTATGTCCGGCATAGTTGCCGCTTGGGTTGGCTTCGCTCTTCACTTGCCCGTGGGATTGCACTTGCTCTTGGTTCTTGTAGCCGGTGTCATCGCCGGTGCCCTGTGGGGCGGACTGGTCGGTTTCCTCAAGGCCCGCACTGGTGCCCACGAAGTGATCCTGACGATTATGTTCAACTACGTGGCGCTGTTCTTCTTGCGCTGGCTGCTAACCACCCCGGCGTTCCAACGTCCGGGGGAGACCAACCCGATTTCTCCGATCCTGGATTCTTCTGCCCTGTACCCGCAGATCTTGGGCAGCCAATTCCGGTTGCACTTGGGATTTGTGCTGGCTGTGGCCGCTACCGTTTTTGTGTGGTGGCTGCTGAACCGCTCCACCATTGGCTTTGAGTTCCGGGCCATTGGGGCAAACCCCAAAGCGGCCCAAACTGCAGGTATCAAGGTCCCCGGCGCCACGGTGCTGGTGATGGCCATTGCCGGTGCGCTCTCCGGTATGGCCGGTGTGGCTCAGGTTGCTGGTACTGAGAAAGTGCTCACGGACGGTGTTGCAGCTAGCTACGGTTTTGATGCCATCACCGTTGCTTTGCTGGGCCGCTCTACCCCGTGGGGAACGTTCTTCGCCGGTCTCCTATTTGGTGCCTTCCGTGCCGGAGCTGTTCAAATGCAGATCCAAACGGGAACGCCTATTGACATTGTTTTGGTGGTCCAGTCACTCATTGTGCTGTTCATCGCCGCCCCGCCGCTGGTCCGCGCCGTATTTGGCCTGAACCCACGCAAACCCAAAGCCCCTAAAAAGGCCAAAAAGTCCGCAACTACCGCAACCGCCAGCACCGGAGGTGCAGCATGAGCGCCACAACCGTAGCGCCCACCCAGAAGCCCGAGCACGGTAAGCGCGCGGCTGTGAACCTCAAACCCGTGGCCTGGAAAACACCGGTGATCCTCAGCGCCCTTGCACTGATTGCTCTGGTTTTCTTTGGCATCTTTGGCCCCAGTGAGTCAGCGGTTTTTGGCATCGCTGCCGATTCTGACTTTATTCAGTTGGCTCCACTGAGTGTTCCCGGCAAACCTGGCCTCCTGACTATGGCCCTTTTGATGGTGGTGTTGGCCGTATGGTCGGTACTACTGAAGCGTCAACACCGCGAGACACCCTTCTGGGCCATTGCAGTATTCAGTGTCCTCTTTGTGTTTTCCGCGTTGGTGGCAATGGTTGCCGGTGCCGAGCAGCACCAAATTTCCTTGGCGGGCCTGCTGGCCGGTTCGGTGACCTTGGCCGTGCCGCTGGTTTTCGGCTCCCTTTCGGGTGTGCTGTGTGAACGTGTTGGTGTAGTCAACATTGCCATCGAAGGTCAGCTTCTGGGTGGTGCCTTCACCGCAGCAATTGTTGGTTCGGTGACCAAAAACCCTTTTATGGGTTTGATTGCAGCTGCCGCAGCCGGCGCCCTTGTATCCATGGTTTTGGCACTATTCAGCATCAAATATGTGGTCAACCAGATCATTGTTGGTGTGGTTCTGAACGTGCTGGTCTCCGGCATCACCGGCTTCCTGTTCTCCACTGTGATGCAGGCCAACCCAGACCTTTTCAACCACCCCGGTCGCTTGCCCATCATTGACATTCCCGTCTTGTCCAGCATCCCGTTGATCGGTCCTATCCTGTTCAAACAGTCGGTGATCGGTTACTTGATGTACATCGCCGTGATTGCAGTGTGGATCGGCCTGTTCAAAACCAAGTGGGGATTGCGCGTGCGTGCCGTGGGTGAGCACCCGCAAGCAGCCGACACCATGGGTATCAAGGTCAACGTCACCCGTTTCTGGAACGTCACCCTCGGCGGTGCGATCGCCGGTATTGGTGGCGCCTACTTCACACTCGTTTCGATTGACTCCTTCACCAAGGAGATCTCTGGTGGCCGTGGCTTTATTGCCTTGGCAGCACTGATCTTTGGCCGTTGGAACCCGATCGGTGCGTTCTTCGCGGCGTTGCTCTTCGGCTTCGCTGACAACCTACAGTCCATCGTGACCATCATCGGTACCCCGGTGCCCAGCCAATTTATGGCCATGCTGCCCTACCTAGTCACGGTCCTTGCGGTTGCTGGACTGGTGGGCCGTTCGCGGCCACCGGCCGCTAGCGGCATACCGTACGTCAAAGGTTGAGTAGCGTGAGCCAGCACGACGGCGGCACTCAACTTCCGGCGTCGGACGCCTTGAGTGCCAACCACGTAATTGTGGCTAGCAGTGACCCGGTGGACTGGGACGCGCTGAAAAGCGCTGCCCAGGCTGCAATGGAACATGCCTATGCGCCCTATTCGAAGTTCAAAGTGGGTGCCGCTGCGTTAACCGATGATGGCCGAATCATCACCGGGTGCAATGTGGAAAATGCCAGCTATGGCCTCACTCTGTGTGCCGAATGTGCGCTTGTTGGCCAATTGCATTTGGGCGGCGGAGGACTGATCTCCGCGTTCTATTGTGTGGACGCAGCCGGCAATGTGCTGATGCCGTGCGGTCGCTGCCGTCAATTGCTCTACGAATTCCGTGCACCCGGAATGCATTTGATGACCACGCAAGGAATTAAAACCATGGACCAAGTGCTGCCAGACGCCTTTGGCCCAGAAAATCTTGTCTAACACCATTTCAGGAGTAGCAATGAGCGAGCAGTTCGACGCAGTGGACATCATCCGGATCAAACGCGATCGCGGAACCCTGAGCCCCGAACAAATCGACTGGACCATCGACGCGTACACGCGTGGAGTGATCGCTGACGAACAAATGTCCGCGTTGAACATGGCTATTTTGCTCAACGGAATGGACCGTGCTGAGATTTCCCGTTGGACTGCAGCGATGATCGCTTCGGGGGAGCGGATGGACTTCTCGAGCCTGCGCCGCCCCGACGGTGGGGTCAAAGCCACTTCGGACAAGCACTCCACCGGTGGTGTTGGTGACAAGATCACTCTGCCGCTAGCTCCCTTGGTGGCCGTTTTTGGTGTGGCAGTCCCCCAGCTCTCCGGTCGCGGCCTAGGGCACACTGGCGGAACCTTGGACAAGCTCGAATCCATCCCGGGGTGGCGCGCTGCACTGAGCAATGAAGAGATGCTCGCTCAGCTGCAAGACGTTGGAGCAGTCATTTGTGCAGCTGGCGCCGGGCTGGCTCCAGCGGACAAGAAACTTTACGCCCTGCGTGACGTCACCGGAACCGTGGAAGCCATCCCGCTGATCGCCTCCTCGATTATGAGCAAAAAGATCGCCGAAGGCACCGGTTCGCTGGTGTTGGACGTCAAGGTTGGTAGCGGCGCCTTTATGAAGGATGAAGCCCGTGCCCGCGAACTCGCCGAAACCATGGTGGCGCTGGGTAAGGACGCCGGTGTAAATACCGTTGCCCTGTTGACCAACATGAACACTCCCTTGGGCTTGACTGCAGGCAACGCCATTGAAGTGGAAGAGTCAGTAGAAGTCTTGGCCGGTGGCGGTCCGGAAGACGTAGTAGAACTAACGGTTCGCCTCGCCGAGGAGATGCTCCAGGCGGCTGGGGTCCACAACGCTGACCCGGGCGCGGCACTCAAGGATGGACGCGCCATGGACGTGTGGAACAGGATGATCGAAGCCCAAGGCGGGGATCCTCGTGCCAAGCTGCCGGTGGCGAAAGAGTCTGAAGTTGTTTACGCTCCAGCGGACGGTGTGCTGGTGGAACTTGATGCAATGGCAGTTGGCGTTGCTGCTTGGCGCTTGGGTGCAGGAAGGGCCCGCAAGGAAGACATTGTTCAGGCCGGTGCCGGTGTCCGAATGCACGCCAAGCCAGGTGCAACAGTGCGTGCTGGCGAGCCGCTGATGACGTTGCTGACGGATACACCGGAAAAGTTTGCGCGGGCCAAAGAGGCCCTGGCTGATGCCGTTGTTATTGCGGCTGACGGTGCGCGTCCAGCCCAGCAACTGATTATCGACCGCATCGCCTAAAACTCCATGCAAGCCATCAATGACTTCATCCTGGCTGCCGCAGGGCAGCCATGGGTGTTGTGGCTGGTTTTATTGTGCTGCCTGATCGACGGGTTTTTCCCCCCGGTCCCTAGCGAATCCGTTGTGGTTGGGCTGGCATCGGTGGCTGCCTCCGCCGGGTACCCGTCACCGTGGTTGTTGATGGTGGTGGCGGGCATCGGTGCCTTTGCCGGTGACAATATTGCGTACCAACTGGGCCAAAGCATTGGCACCACTCGGTGGCGGTGGATGCGCACTCAGCGGCTTCAAAACGGTT
Source organism: Pseudarthrobacter sp. J1763 (assembly GCF_050490295.1). Taxonomy (NCBI): domain Bacteria; kingdom Bacillati; phylum Actinomycetota; class Actinomycetes; order Micrococcales; family Micrococcaceae; genus Pseudarthrobacter; species Pseudarthrobacter sp. J1763. Next base: position 204,268 of record NZ_JBNPEN010000002.1, read on the forward strand.
TTCATTGGGCCCAACGGGAGCTCAACAGGCGTCCCGCTTCCTTGATTCTGGTGGCGCGCTTTATCCCGATCGGCAGAGTGGCTGTGAACTTGGTGGCGGGTGCTACCGGGTTCAAGCGCCAGCGCTTTGTCCTACTGACCGTGATTTCGGCGGTGGTTTGGTCCAGCTATTCGGTGGCTCTGGGAATGTTTTTTGGCCAGTGGTTTGCCAGCAATCACCTGCTTGGTGTGGTGGTGGCGATCATCGGAGCGGTGGTCCTGGGGCTTGTTATTGACCGTGTGATCGGCAAGATCCGTGGACCGCTCAAAGAGGGCTAGTGTCAGCCCCTGGTATGAGTATCAAACAGGCCCAAGATAGCTCTGTGGGTTGATGCGAATCCTCAGGCCAAGTCACTAGTGTTTGAAGTGTGCTCCCACTGGCAGAAAGCGTAGCGAACGACGCTCAAGCCGTGGGACACTAAAGCCGTTAACTTAAACACATTTCAGGAGCATCCCGGCGTGGAAATATTCAATGAGGCAATCCTCCACGCTGCCGGGCAGTGGTGGATTTATCCGGTCCTGATGTTGTTCTGTTTTATTGACGGATTCCTCCCCATTCTCCCGAGCGAAACCCTCATCGTTGCACTCGGTGCCCTTTCAGTGGGCAGTGGCGAACCAAACATGTTTTTAGTGATGCTGGCTGGCGCCCTGGGAGCCATTGCCGGTGACAACATGGCCTACTTGCTGGGCCGCAAAGTTGGTGTCGAACGTTTTGCCTGGATGCGCCGTCCACGCATTCAAAAGGCCCTCGGCTGGGCCCGCTATGAGCTAGACAAGCGCGGGGCCATGCTTATTTTCACCGCCCGTTACATTCCAGTGGGACGCGTGGCAGTCAACTGGATAGCTGGCACCACAGCCTACCCGCGCCGTCGTTTTGTGATTTTGGATATTTTGGCTTCGGTGACATGGGTGGCGTACTCAGCTGGAATCGGAATGTTGGCTGGGCGCTGGGTCCACAACCATCCGCTCTTGGGAGTGGCCATAGCGATCGTCTTCGCGATCATTTTGGGTTTTGTAGTGGACCACGCCATAACGTTGCTCCACCGCTGGCGGGATAAAAAAGACGCTGAGCGTGCTGCACGGACAGCTGGTACCCCCGGATCCCACACACATGAAACGGTGGTAGACGCTACAACGGAGCCAGCCGCCGAAAAGCTGCAGCACGGAAAGTAGCGTTGTTCTCGCCGCGACTCTAGAGTGGGATGCGTGACTGAGCCTATTGTTGACGCCGCCCCTGCCCTTGACTTCGATCTGAAGTCCCTTCCCAAAGTTTCCCTCCACGACCACTTGGATGGCGGCCTGAGGCCTGCCACCATCATCGAGCTGGCCGCTGAAGTGGGACACACCCTGCCTTCCACCGATCCGGTGGCTTTGGGCGAGTGGTTCCGTGAGGCAGCAGACTCCGGTTCCTTGGTGCGCTATCTGGAAACTTTTGACCACACCATTGCCGTGATGCAGACCCGTGAGGGCTTGGCTCGCGTCGCTCGCGAATTCGTTGAAGATTTAGCGGGCGACGGCGTGGTGTACGGCGAAGTGCGTTGGGCGCCTGAGCAGCACCTCACCAAGGGCCTTACCTTGGACGAAGTTGTTGAGGCAGTCCAGGAAGGGCTCGAAGCCGGAATGGAAGCCGTTGAGGCTACTGGCCGCGACATCCAAGTTGGCCAGCTGATCACAGCAATGCGCCATGCAGACCGCGGCCAGGAGATCGCCGAGTTGGCTGTTCGCCACCGCGACCATGGCGCTGTTGGTTTTGACATTGCTGGTGCCGAAGACGGCTTTTTGCCGTCTCGCTTTAAGGAAGCCTTCACCTACTTGGCGGAAAACAACTTCCCTGCCACGGTGCATGCCGGCGAGGCAGCTGGGCTGGAAAGTATCCAGTCCGCGCTGGTAGACGGACGCGCGCTGCGATTGGGACACGGCGTGCGTATCGCTGAGGACATTACAGTGGAGTTCGACGACGAGGTAGTCGTCGAGGCTGAGGTAGAAGAAGACGTTGTAGAAGACGCAGCCGACGTCACTGACTTTGACGAGGATGCAACTGTTGGAATGGTGACGCTTGGTCGTCTTGCGAGCTGGGTCCGCGACCGCGGCATCGCGCTGGAGATCTGCCCGTCATCAAACCTTCAGACCGGAGCTGTTGCTCAGTTCGGCGGGGACATTGCCAGCCACCCCATCGACATGCTGTACCAAACGGGCTTCAACGTCACCATCAACGCTGACAACCGTTTGATGTCCGGTGTAACACTTACGGACGAGTTTGAGCTGTTGGTGGAAACCTTCGACTACGATCTTGACGATCTGCTGGAGCTCACGCTCAACGCAGCCGAGGCAGCTTTCTTGCCCCTCGAAGAAAAGGAAGCACTCGTGGAATACATCAACGAGGCCTACAACAACCTGGCGTAATAGCTGATGCGTGAGGACGTTCCCGCTATTGAGCGGCTCATCAACACCATTGCAGCCCTCCGCGAGCATTGCCCGTGGATGCGAGGGCAGAGCCACGAGTCTCTTGTGGAGTATCTGCTCGAGGAAGCCTACGAAGTGGTGGAAACTATTGAAGCCGGGCCCGGTGGGATGGTGGATGATGAGTTGCGCGGTGAACTCGGGGACGTCCTCCTCCAAGTTGTACTTCACGCACGGTTAGCCCAAGAGCGTGGAAGCTTTGACTTCTCGGATGTGGCCGAGGTGATCAACCAGAAAATGGTTCGACGCAATCCACACGTATTCCGGGCCGATGGAACGCTGCAGGGCACGTTCCCCACGAGTCTTGATCAAGTGGTGAAAAGCTACGACGGCGTGAAAAACGCCGAGACGCCAGAGCGCCGGGATCCCTTTGCAGGAATCCCGGCGCAATTGCCGGCTCTGGCACTGGCAGCCAAAATACTTGACCGCGCCCAGCGGAACGATATTGAGTTCGACACCGTCGAGTTAAGCACCGTTCCATTAGCCGCTCCAGCCGCTCCTCAGTTTAAAAGCGAAGCTGAGCTAGGGGAGTACCTTTTTGCTCTTGTGGCTCAAGCAAGCTCTACTGGCTTTGACGCAGAACGTGCCCTCCGGACTTCAGCTCGGAGCAAGCTGGGTGCTCTTCAAAAACCCGTTACCGATTCTTAGTTTGCTCCTTAGTCAGCGAGCAACTTGTAGATAGTTCGGCGAGCCTCGTCGAGTGCCTCGATGGTCGCTTGGAGTTTCTCCTCGGTGCCATCGATGCCGATTTGGTGCACTGCGCCCATCAATTTTCCGATGCTCAGTTTGAGGTCTTGGCCCACGCCGGCCTCTTGGTTAACTTCTTCCCAAACGGCTGCAAGCTCTGAAGCGTGTTCAACGGTGTGAGCTTTGCCGTCCTCGGTGAGCGCAAATTCCGTGCGACGTCCTTCACCAACTGACTCGATGAGTCCATCGGCCTGAAGCGCTGACAATGCCGGGTATACGGATCCTGGGCTGGGCCGCCACGCGCCGTCCGTGTGGGCGGCGATGGATTTGATGAGCCCGTAGCCGTTCTCGGGGGACTGGCTCAAGAGGGACAAAATGGCGTTGCGGACGTTTCCCTTGCGGACTCGTCCGCCGGGGCCGAAGGGGGAGCGGCCGCCGAAGGGGCCGGGACCTCCAAAACCAGGTCCGGCAAAACCTTGTCCGCCGAAGGGTCCTGGACCGCCAAAACCTTTGCCGCCGAAGCCGGGCCCGCCAAAGCGCCCGCCGCGGCCGTGATTGGGGCGTTCTTCGCTTTCCGGGAAGCCAGCTTCGTCGCGATGGCCGTGTTCGCCGTCGTGGTGGTGCATGGCGTGTGCCATTTCGTGAAACTCGTGATGTTTTTTGTGGTGATGCTTACGCATGGTGTGCTCGATTCTTAGTAGTTGACCCGGCTTTCTGTTGTCGCGTCGATATAGCAACGATATATCGCTATGTTCTAGTGCGTCAACACTTGCTGCTTTAGAGCCGTCCACAAATAGATACATCTGGACATACACTCACGCATCGTCGGTCTAAGCGCTAGGCTGGTGGATGGACAATGCCGTCGCACAATTTCCGTCAGTACGCTCAGAACAGGAGCACCTTCATGGCGCTTATCGATGCCATTCACGCCCGCGAGATCCTTGATTCCCGCGGCAACCCCACCGTAGAAGTTGAGGTCCTGCTTTCGGACGGCTCAATGGGCCGCGCAGCAGTACCCTCCGGTGCATCCACCGGCGAGCACGAAGCCGTGGAGCTCCGCGACGAAGACAAGGGCCGTTACCTGGGCAAGGGAGTCCAGAAAGCAGTAGAAGCCGTTCTCGAGAAGATCGGCCCGGCGCTCGAAGGTTTCGACGCTACCGACCAGCGCAGCATCGATCAGGCCATGATCGACCTCGATGGCACCCCGAACAAGGGTAAGCTCGGCGCAAACGCCATCTTGGGCGTCTCACTCGCCGTTGCTAACGCTGCAGCAGCTTCCGCTGACCTGCCGTTGTACAAGTACCTCGGTGGCCCGAACGCACACGTTTTGCCGGTTCCGCTGATGAATATCCTCAATGGTGGTTCACACGCTGATTCTGACGTAGACATCCAGGAATTTATGGTTGTTCCCCTGGGCGCAGAGACCTTCTCCGAAGGCTTGCGCTGGGGCGTTGAGGTTTACCACTCCTTGAAGTCGGTGCTCAAGGAAAAGGGCTTGGCTACCGGTCTTGGCGACGAGGGTGGTTTCGCACCGAACCTGCCGTCCAACCGTGCAGCCCTTGACCTCATCCAGGAAGCCATCACCCGCGCGGGCTACACCCCGGGCAAGGACATCGGTTTAGCTCTGGACGTTGCTTCCTCTGAGTTCTTCAAGGACGGTGCCTACCAGTTCGAAGGCAAGGCTTTGACGGCTGCAGACATGAGCGCTTACTACGCTGAGCTCGTTGCTGACTACCCCTTGGTGTCCATCGAAGACCCGTTGGACGAGAACGACTGGGACGGCTGGAAGACACTCACCGATGCTATTGGTGACAAAGTCCAGCTGGTTGGCGATGATCTCTTTGTTACCAACCCGGAGCGTCTGCAGCAGGGCGTGGATTCCAAGACCGCTAACTCCCTCTTGGTTAAGGTCAATCAGATCGGTTCTTTGACCGAGACTTTGGATGCTGTATCCCTCGCTCAGCGCGCGGGCTACACCACCATCACCTCCCACCGCTCCGGCGAGACCGAGGACACCACCATCGCTGACATTGCGGTGGCCACCAACGCAGGCCAGATCAAGACCGGCGCTCCGGCCCGCTCCGAACGCGTTGCCAAGTACAACCAGCTCCTGCGCATCGAAGAAGAGCTCGACGACGCCGCACGCTACGCCGGTCGCAGCGCCTTCCCGCGTTTCAAGGGCTAGTAGCAAGAGTTTTTCTCCAGCGGTGGCTATGGTGGAACAGACCATGGCCGCCGCTGGCTTTTAACCGCTGCAGCAGACTGGCGCTCAGATTCACTGCTTGACCTAAGGAGAACGCATTGGCAACCCGCCGTCCTAAGGTTCCACGCGCCTCGGTGCTTGGTACCGGCCCGGCAAGCCATTCGGCCGGGCGTAAGCCAACATCTTCCGGAACTTCTGGTCATTCGACAAAAGCCGATTTGGATACCTCCAAGCGCGAAACCGAAGCTCAGATCATTCAGGGTAACTTCGGTGATCGCCCGTCCTCTTCACCTGTAGGGGCAACAAAAAGCACACGAATCGCTGGGGTGAGTGCCACCAAACACTCCGGCCATTCAGAGGGCAGCAGTCATTCTGACAGCGCCGGAAATTTCACCGGCACGAGCAAGCCCATTGGTACCAACAAGGCTGGTGCTCCCAAGGCTGGCGCTGACAAGACCAGCGGCAGCAAGTCAGGTACCAGCAGTTCCAAGGGTGGCAACAAGTCCACCGAGGCGGCTACGCCGGTTCCAGCACGCGCGTTCTCTGGACGGCTCCTTGCCTTGGCTGTGGTGATGATTGCAATCACCGTGCTGTTGGCACCCACGGTCAAAATCTGGTGGGAACAACGCAGCCAGATTTCGGCGCTCGAAGCGGACATTGCAGCTAAAAAAGCGCAACAGAACGATCTCAATTCTCAAGTTTCCCGGTGGGAGGACCCTGCTTTCGTTCGGCAGCAGGCCCGTGACCGGATTAACATGGTGATGCCGGGTGAGACCAGTTACTGGGTGTTTGGAGCCGATCCCGGTTCCACCGAGACAACACCCACAACAACCTCCACTACGCCTACACCCACGGACCTGCCCTGGACCGAGCAGTTATGGCAGTCCATTAAGCGTTCGGCAACAGACTAGACGCGGTTCCCGCCGCTGTGACCTCCCTTCCGGAGGTAAATGGGAAGGAAGAGAAGTCGTGAGCGATTCAATGGGCGCTGAACAAGTGCAAGAGCGTACACCTACACCCCGCGATCTTGACGTTTTGAGCCGTCAATTGGGCCGGCCCGTACGTGACGTTGTTGAGATTCCTGCGCGCTGTGTGTGTGGCAATCCCTTGGTTGCGGCCACGGCTCCGCGCTTGGGTAACGGAACTCCTTTCCCCACAACTTTTTACCTCACCCACCCGGTAATCACCTCGGCTGTCTCTCGTCTTGAGGCCAACGGCATGATGAATGAGCTCAACGCTGAGCTGCTTGGCGATCCCGAGCTTGCAGCCGCTCATCGCTCGGCCCATAACGCATACTTATCTGCACGCGAGCTCATCGGTGAGCGTAGTGGGATTGGCGCTGTACCGGAGATCGATGGGATTTCCGCAGGCGGTATGCCTGAACGGGTCAAGTGCTTGCACGTTCTGGTTGGCCATTCCTTGGCTGCTGGTCCTGGTGTGAACGTTTTAGGTGACCGTGCGCTCGCTGCGATCGAGCCGTGGTGGACGCGTGATCGTTGTTATTGCGAGGGGGCTTGGGACACTGAGGGGCAAGCACCTTCAAAGGACTTGAGCCGTCACGGTCCTCAAGGCCGTCCGGATTTGGTGGGCCGTGAAGCGCCTGTGCGTTCCAGCGCAGCGAAGGCAAATGAGCGTGTGGCTGCGATTGACTGCGGCACCAACTCCATCCGCTTGCTGATTGCGGACCGAAGCGATGCCGGTGCGCTCAGCGATGTGGTGCGTGAAATGAAAGTGGTGCGTCTAGGCCAAGGCGTGGATGCCACGGGAGAGCTTGCGCCTGAAGCTCTGGAGCGTACCTTTGCTGCAGCGAAGGACTATGCAGACCTGATCCGCGAGCATAGTGCTGTGGGAACACGTTTTGTGGCAACGTCTGCCAGCCGAGACGCTCGGAACCGCAAAGTTTTTGTGGATGGAATTAAGGATCTGCTGGGAGTTGAACCCGAGGTCATTTCCGGGGATGAAGAGGCAGCACTGTCCTTCGCTGGAGCGGCAAGTGTGCTGCCAGCCCTGGGCGCCAAGCCAGTGCTGGTAGTGGATTTGGGCGGTGGCAGCACCGAGTTTGTTGTAGGAAATTCCGACGGCGTGATCGCCGCACGCTCGGTAGACATCGGTTGCGTGCGCATCACCGAACGGCACCTCAAGAGTGACCCGCCCACCGAGGCTGAGATTATGGCCGCTCAGCATGACATCAATGCGGCCATCGACCTGGCTGCCTCCGTAGTCCCCTTGCAATCGGCTGCCGCGGTGGTGGGTGTAGCCGGTTCGATCACCACCATTACAGCTCACGTTCTGGGATTGAAGTCCTATGATTCGGTCGCCATTCATGGCCAAGACGTGAGCTTCGATGACGCCATTGCCGCCTGCACCGAGCTGCTGGGAATGACTCGTGATGCTCGTGCCCAGCTTGGCTACATGCACCCGGGCCGTATTGATGTGATTGGTGCTGGAGCACTCGTTTGGCGGACCATTCTTGAGCGCTTGCGTGAGGTCAGTAATGGCACCCTGAGTAGCGCTGTTACCAGTGAGCACGACATATTGGATGGCATTGCTTTGAGTGTTGCAGCTGGAGCGCGTCCGTGATTTCCGCCGTCAGGTCCGCTGCGGTTGAGTCACCAAAAGCTTGTAAGTCTTTGGCGATGAGCTCGGCGATAGCAGTCTTGACTCTGGTGGGGGCCATGATCTCTGCTGGTCCCGCTGCTGCGGACAGCATCCGGGACAAAGAGTATTGGCTCGGAGAATACGGCATTACCAAGGCGTGGGATGCTTCCAAGGGCGCTGGCGTTAAAGTTGCGGTGATTGACAGCGGTATAGACGGTAAACACCCGGATTTGAAGGGTGCTGTTGTGGGCGGGACTGATGTCTCGGGCGCTGGCGACTCCAAGGGGGAGAAGCCCATTGGCGCCAAACCCGAGCACGGAACACTTGTGACCACCATGCTTGCAGGGCGAGGGCATTCAACGCCAACCCCCAGCGCAAGTGCCAGTGCGTCGCCGTCGGCCACCCCTAGCAAACCCGCAGTAGGCAACGGCCTTGACGGCATTATTGGTGTAGCTCCAGAGGCTGAAATACTCTCGGTGTCTACCTGGCTGGGGTCACCGAATCCCGGTGGGCCTACCGATCAGGAGCAGATTCCAGCCGCAGTGCGTTGGGCAGTGGACCATGGCGCTAAGGTCATCAATATCTCGCTCGGTTCCACCTCGCCTGAATGGCCGCAGAGCTGGGATGCTGCCTTCCTTTATGCAGAGCAAAAGGATGTTGTGGTGGTTGCCGCAGCCGGCAACCGGCAAGGTGGCAACGTTCAGGTAGGCGCTCCTGCAACAATTCCCGGCGTCCTAACCGTTGCGGGCTTGGACCGGAAGCGAATTGCGAGCATTGACTCTTCGTCTCAGGGCATCAGCATTGGTGTTGCGGCCCCAGCCGAAGACCTTGCCGGCGGTATGCCAGGTGGGCAGTACGCTCAATGGGCCGGGACCTCAGGGGCTGCCCCGATTGTTTCTGGTGTGGCTGCTTTAATCCGCTCGAAGTACCCGGACATGAGTGCTAAACAAGTCATCAACCGGATCATCTCTACGGCCAAAGATGCAGGAACCCCAGGCAAGGACCCTATTTATGGCTACGGGATCCTGGATGCTGAGGCAGCGGTTAAAGCCACCGTTCCAGAGGTCAAGACCAATCGCTTGGGCTCGATCGCCGAATGGATTCGGGTTCACCGCAGGGGAGTGCTGGACACACCAAGTGCTCAACCAAGTTCGGTTCAAGCCGCGCCTACACCCACGCTCAAGGACCCCAAAGCACCTGTTGCTGCAGCGCCCTCTGAGATAGATGCAACTCTTCCGGCTGCTGTGGTGATTGGCTTCGCTGCGCTGATCTTGGCGATCCTGATCGGTGCCGGCGTGCACTTGTGGAGGGCAGCCCGTAGGCCCATTCAAGGCGGTGCTAATCCGGGGGATGGGACTGACACTTCCTCGATTGACGTAGTAAAAGATTCACCCAAAGATAGTTAGTGAAGATTTTCGCAAACTAGGCTATCCTTAAGTTATGGCAACCACTATGCAGATCTCTGCCCCTCAACTCCAGGACCGTCCCCGCGTGCTCGTGGTAGGCGGTGGCTACGTCGGTCTGTACGTAGCCCTCAAGCTCCAGAAGAAGATTGCAAACGCTGGCGGAATCGTCACTCTCGTTGACCCGCTGCCCTACATGACCTACCAGCCGTTCCTCCCCGAGGTGGCCGGTGGAAACATCGAGGCCCGTCACGCCGTTGTATCCCACCGTCAGCACCTCAAGCAGACGGAACTGATCCAAGGCCGTGTGACCTCCATTGATCACGCCAACCGCAAGGCGGTTGTAGCACCTGCAGATGGCGGCGCACCGTTTGAAGTTCCGTACTTTGACGTTGTACTGGCAGCTGGCGCCATCACGCGTACCTTCCCGATCCCGGGCCTTGCGGACAAGGGCATCGGCCTCAAGACCATCGAAGAAGCCGTCGCTCTGCGCAACAAGGTCCTCAACAAGATCGAGCTTGCTTCCACCATGACCAACCCGGAAGAGCGCAAGGCCGCTCTGACGTTTGTGGTTGTAGGTGGCGGGTTCGCTGGTATTGAAGCCATCACCGAACTTGAAGACATGGCTCGCCAGGCCGTTGGTGAGAACTCCCGCGTTGATCAGAGTGAGATCCGCTTTGTTCTGGTTGAGGCCATGGGCCGCATTATGCCTGAGGTTACCGCCGAGCAGGCTGAATGGGTTGTTGAGCACTTGCGCAGCCGCGGCATCGAGGTTCTCCTGAACACCTCCCTTGCTGACGCTTCTGACAAGCTCAAGCTCATCAACATGGCAGACAAGTCTGACGCTGGCGAGTTCGCTGCTGACACCCTCATCTGGGCCGCCGGTGTGCAGGCTAACCCGATGGTTCGCTCCACCGACTTCCCGCTGGAACCGCGTGGCCGTGTCAAGGTCCTTGCTGACCTGCGCATCGGTGGCGACGAAGGCATTGTGGAGAACGCTTGGGCCGCTGGTGACGTTGCGGCAGTGCCGGACCTCACGGGTAAGGGTCTGCCGGACAATACTTGTGTTCCGAACGCTCAGCACGCTCTGCGCCAAGCCAAGCTCCTGGCCAAGAATCTCTGGGCTTCTCGCTGGGACAAGGAACTGAAGGACTACAAGCACAAGAACCTTGGTGCTGTGGCCGGGTTCGGTTCTTGGAAGGGCGTAGCGAACATCAACCTCTTGGGCCGCATTGGTCTCAAGGGCCCCCTCGCATGGATCGCACACCGCGGCTACCACGGTATGGCCATGCCTACGTTCGAGCGTAAGTTCCGCGTTGTTGGCGGCTGGTTCCTGAGTCTGTTCTCAGGCCGCGACACCACCCAGCTGTTGGACCTGGACAACCCGCGTGGCGCCTTTGTGGCTGCAGCTACTCCGGCCCCTAAGCCTGCTGCTGCTCCGGCCGCTGCTGAGCCGAAGGCTGATGCTGCAAAGGCTGAGCCGGTTAAGGCTGAGGCAGCTAAGTAGCATTCCGCAAAACTAAAAGCACAACGTTCGACGGCGTTCGCCCCCTCTGGTGGGGCGGGCGCCGTCGTTCTTTTAAAGAATCTCCTGGCCGCCCGTAGGTGGGGTGGCCGCAGCGCAAGAGAATTTCGGCTAACATATTTCAGGCGCCCCTGTATCCCAATTGGCAGAGGAATTCGACTTAAAATCGAAGTGTTGTGGGTTCAAGTCCCACCAGGGGCACAACTGAATATGCGCTACAAAAATGGACATTCGCACCCGGGATTCTGGATGCGAATGTCCATTTTTGTAGCGAAAAGTGTGCAAACGAACGAGAGTTACAAGGATGTGACCTGAATCACTTATATCCTTGCCGGATATCGACTACTTTGTTGCTTACTCAGGAACACCTGAGCATTCGTATCAAAGGACGTTCGCACCTTTCGATCGAGGAGATCCTTAATGATTGCAACTCCCAAGGCTGCCTCTCGCACGGCGCGTCTTGCCGTTCTAGGTGTAGGCGTGGCCATGCTGGCCAGCGCTTGCGGCGGTTCCTCAACCCCCGCAGCTAGTGAATCGTCCTCGGCTCCGGCCGCAACGGGCATCTCTTGCCCGGCACCCTCTAGCGCAGCAGCTGCAAGTTCGGCTGCCGCCGCCAACACCGGTGCCGTTCCGGCATCCACTACTACTAGCCCCACCCCGTTGAAGATCGGCTCATTGTTGCCGACTACCGGTTCGCTCGCATTCCTCGGCCCACCAGAAATTGCTGGTGTGAACCTTGGTATCAAGGAAGTTAACGCAGCTGGTGGTGTTCTGGGCCACCCGGTTCAGGCCATTCACCGGGATTCTGGTGACACCAAGACTGACATTGCAACGCAGTCCACCACTGCCCTCTTGGGTTCAGGTGTGAGCGCAATTATTGGTGCAGCATCTTCTGGCGTCTCCAAGACCGTGATCAACCAGATCACTGGTGCAGGCGTGATCCAGTTCTCCCCGGCCAACACTTCCCCTGACTTCACCACTTGGGATGACAAAGGACTGTACTGGCGTACTGCACCCTCGGATGTACTCCAGGGCAAGGTCCTCGGAAACTACATGGCCTCTTGTGGCGCCCAGACCATCGGCATGATCGTTCTTAACGATGCCTACGGAACTGGTTTGCAGAAGAACGTCAAGGAAGCATTCGAGGCTGCTGGTGGCAAGGTTGTGGCTGAGGAACTCTTCAACGAAGGTGACTCTCAGTTCAGCTCGCAGGTAGACAAGGTGATGGCTGCCAAGCCGGATGCCATCGCACTGATTACCTTCGACCAAGCAAAGTCGATTGTTCCGTTGCTGACGGGTAAGGGAATCAAGCCCACCCAGCTGTTTATGGTGGACGGTAATACCTCTGACTACAGCAAGGACTTCAAGGCAGGCACTCTTGAAGGTGCTCAGGGAACTATCCCCGGCACCTTTGCTAAGGATGACTTCAAGAAGTCGCTCTTGGCCATTGATCCCTCACTCAAGGATTACAGCTACGCGGGCGAATCCTACGACGCTGTGAACCTCATTTCTTTGGCTTCTGAGGCTGCAAAGTCCACCAAGGGTACGGATATCGCCAAGCAGCTCAAAGCGGTTTCTGAAGGCGGCGAGAAGTGCTACGACTTCGCTTCCTGTGTCACCCTGCTCCGCAATGGTAAGGATATTGACTACGACGGCAAGTCCGGTCCGGTGACCTTCTCCGACGCTGGTGATCCTACCGAGGCTTACATCGGTATCTACCAGTACCAGAATGACAACAGCTACAAGCCGGTCAAGGAAGAGTTCGGCAAGCTCTAAGAGCCCCGCTTCCTCAAACCATTGAAGGCCCCTCTCCCGCAACGCGCGGGGGAGGGGCCTTCTGCTGTTTACGGATGAGTGGCAGCTAGGAATACAAGGGCCGGCAGTAGGCTACGAGCGAACCACACAGAAACCATCACCGGCGACATGTCTCCGAGGGGTCTGGGCATCGGCGTCATCATGGCCGCCGGCGCCGCACCACCGTTCAGGGACCAGATACGTGTGCACACTGCGAGTAACGCAGACGCTTACGACGACGGGCCACACCCCGGGCGTCAAGCCCCCTGCCAGGCTGGCCGCCAGCACTCCGCCGATCACGCTGCTTCGCCTCGTCGCGTTCCAAAGCACCTATGGTGATGGAGCCTCATGAGCGTTACGTGATGCAGTGCAGATCATTGCGCCAAAGGCCGCCCCTATAGCTGCGTCCCGGTCCGAAGCTGCATGCCCGAGAGTCTAGAGTGTGGAATGCGGCAAACCAAGTTATGGGTGTCAGCTTAAACGCACACGTGCCGCCACCCTAAGGGGTAGCGGCACGTGCTGGAGTCAGCAGGTTTTAGACCTCGTCAGCCAATGTTCCTAAGTACAACTGGATGACCTTCGGGTCCTTCATCAGTTCCCGGCCGGTCCCTGTGTACGCGTCCTTGCCCTGGTCCAGAACATACCCGCGGTCACAGATCTGCAGGCAGCGGCGAGCGTTTTGTTCCACCATAATTACTGATACACCTGCACGGTTGATCTCGTGAACCCGCAAGAACGTCTCATCCTGTTTGACGGGGGAGAGGCCGGCAGAGGGCTCGTCGAGCAACAGCACAGCGGGGTCCATCATCAAAGCACGGCCCATCGCCACCATCTGCCGTTCACCACCGGACAAGGAACCAGCACGCTGGGCCCGGCGCTTGGCGAGTTCAGGGAACAAACCTGCCACAAAGTCGAAGCGTTCCTTAAAGTCCTTGGGGCGCTGGAACATACCCATCTGCAGGTTCTCTTCAATGGTCAGAGCAGCAAAAACATTGTTGGTCTGCGGCACAAAGCCAACGCCCTGGGAAACCAGCTTGTTCGCTTTGAGCCCGGTGAGGTCCTTACCGCGGACCACCACTGACCCGGAGTGGACCTTGACCAGACCAAACATGGCCTTCAATAGCGTGGACTTACCGGCACCATTGGGGCCGATGATTCCGATCAGTTCACCCTTGCGGGCCTCGATGCTGCAACCGTTGAGGATGTTAACTCCCGGTAAGTAGCCAGCCACCAAGTCGGTGACTTTAACTACTGAATCGGTGTCATTGTTCTGGGGTGCCGCTGCCGCGGCAGTGCTTGTGGCGCTCATTTCTCGTCCTTCTCAGTGAGTCCACCCTTGACTGCCTCTGGTGCAATCAAACCAGCGGCATCGGTACCAACGATTGATTCGTCGTCGGCCTCAAGAACGTTCTCAAGTTCCTTGATACCTTCGGCGTCACCCAAGTCCACGTCGTGGTGAGCACCGAGGTAAGCATCAATAACCGCCTGGTTTTTCATGACCTCGTTGGGTGGGCCTTCAGCAACAACTTTGCCTTCAGCCATCACCACAACCCAGTCGGCAATGTGGCGGACCATGTGCATGTCATGCTCAACAAAGAGCACTGTCATACCTTCGGCCTTGAGGTTCTTGATGTGATCCAAAAGAGACTGGGTCAAGGCGGGGTTCACACCAGCCATGGGCTCATCCAACATCACGAGCTTGGGCTCTGTCATCAAGGAACGGGCCATTTCAAGAAGCTTGCGCTGACCGCCGGAAAGCGAAGCAGCGTAGTCATCTTTTTTGGCGTCCAGTTTGAACTTCTCCAGCAACACCTGAGCCTGAGCGGTGATTTCCTTCTCGCGGCCGCCCCACAAGTTCCTAAAGAGCGCGTGCGTGAGGCGCTCGCCGGACTGGCGCGCACCGCCCAGACGCATGTTCTCCATAACTGTCAGCTTGCCCATAACTTTGGTGAGCTGGAAGGTCCGGACCATGCCCATCCGGGCCACCTTGTAGGAGGAAACCCCTGCGAGGTCCTGTCCCTCAAACTGCCACTTGCCGGTGTTAGGGATGTCGAAACCCGTGAGCAAGTTAAAGAGGGTGGTTTTACCGGCGCCGTTGGGACCAATCAACGCAGTAATCTTGTGGCGTGGAATCTCCAAGTACTCCACATCAACGGCATTAATGCCGCCAAAGCTGCGTGAGACGTTCTCTGCCACCACAATTGGATCCCGTTTTTTGCAGCCGGGCGCAACTTCGCCTACTGCGATGGGCCGGTCATCGGTCATGTAGTCGATGTCAGTATCTCCGGCGTTCTGTGCCGCTTGAGTACTCATGCGAACGCGAGCTCCTTCTTATTGCCGAACACGCCTTGAGGCCTAAAGATCATCAGAAGCATCAGGGCAACACCCACCATGATGTAGCGCAGCTGACCTGCTTGAGTAGTGGAGAGCCAAGTAACAGCACCTGACTCAACCAGCCCGGAGAGAATGCCTTGGGTGAGTGAGAGCACCACCCAGAAGATCATGGCACCAATCACCGGGCCCAGAACCGTGGCCATACCACCCAGCAGCAAACAGGTCCACAGGAAGAACGTGAGATCGGTGGCGTAGTTGGCCGGCTGAACTGCGCCGCGGGGCAGCGTAAAGATCATGCCCGCGAGTGCGCCAAGCACACCACCAATCACCAAGGCCTGCATTTTGTACGCGTAGACGTTTTTACCGAGCGAACGCACAGCGTTCTCATCCTCACGGATGCCCTTCAGTACACGGCCCCAGGGGCTGCGCATCAGGAGCCAAACCAGCACACAAGCCAGGATCACTACAATCCAGGCCACAACACGGATAAAGAAGTCGCGGTTGTTCATCCCGAAGTACTCACCTTCAGGGAAGGGGTTCATGGCGTAGAACCCGCCTTCAAAGGCCGCCAGACCGTTGGCCGAACCGGTGACGGCGGTCAACTGATTGGTGGTGACGATGTAGCGAACAATTTCAGCCGCGGCAATTGTCACAATGGCCAGATAGTCTGCACGAAGCCGAAGCGTCGGGATACCTAGAAGTAGGGCGAACAACGCCGAGCAGGCTACTGCGATCAGCAGGCCCACAAAGAAATTCACGTGGAAGCTCAAAGTGGAGATAGCGAAGCCATAAGCACCCACGGCCATAAAACCGGCTTGGCCGAAGTTCAATAGTCCTGAGTAGCCAAAGTGTACGGCGAGACCCAAAGCGGCAAGCGCGTAAGCGGCCGTTGTGGGGCTGAATATTTCACCCGCGGCGCTGGAAAAAATAAATCCGAAGTCCATTTGTTTCTCCTAACCCACACGCTCGCGCCGGCCCAAGATGCCTTGGGGACGGAACAAAAGAACAACGATCATGATGAATAGGGCACCCACGTATTTCAGGTCAGCTGCCAGTCCGAAGACTGTGGTGAGCTCAACGAAGATACCCACTACTACCGAACCTATGAGTGCACCAAAGACGGTACCCAGGCCACCGAGTGTTACACCGGCGAAGATGAGTAGCAGGATTTGCTGGCCCATGTCGAACGTGACTCCCGGGCGGTAATAAGCCCACAGGATGCCGCCGAGTGAAGCAAGGATGCCGCCGGTGACCCAGACAATGCGGATCACCCCGTCTACGTCAATTCCCGAGGCTGCTGCGAGTGCCGGGTTGTCAGCCACTGCGCGAGTTGCTTTACCGAGTCGCGTTTTGAGCAGGACAATTCCGACGATGGCAATGACAACGGCGCTGATCAGCAAGGACCAGAGGTTGTTGGGGGAGATGGAGATCGGGCCCAGCTGAATGTCAGCGCTCTGCGCGAATGGGAGTTGCTGGGTTGCGCCACCAAAGAAGAACAAGATGGTGTAGCGCACGGCCAGTGCTAGGCCGATGCTAACGATCATCATGGGCACCAAACCAGTGCCCCGTCGTCGTAGTGGTTTCCACAATGCTGCATCTTGCACGTAGCCGAAGAGGCCGCCACCCACGATTGCCAGAAGAATCGCGAGCCAGAACGGCATCCCGATGGCGTTGAAGGCAAAGACCAGCACAGCACCCATGGTGACCATTTCACTGTGCGCAAAGTTGGTCAGGCCAGTGGTGCCGAAAATGAGCGAAAGTCCAACTGCGGCCAAAGCGAGCAGCAAGCCAAAACTCAGGCCCGCCACCAAGCGGTTGAGCAGATTCTGGCCGAAGTCCTGTTGTTGAACCACAATTCCTTTACCAAAAGCAAAGATGGTTCCTTGGTTTGAGGTCTCGGTGAACGTGATGGTCCGAGGGTTTTGCTGACCGTCTGCCAGTTTGATGCTCTCGGGCAATGAGGCCTCATCAAGAGTTACTTCGTAGCTACCCTTGCTTGGCACTCCAATTTCCCAGGCGCCGTTCGCAGCAGAGGTGGCTGAACCTTCAAAGCCTTGCCCCTTGGCGGTGATCTTGACTCCTTCAAGGGGTTTGCCCTCGTTGCGAAGGAATCCACTAATGCTGTTCACGAAGTTTTCTGGGCTGGGTGATGGCGAGGGTGTGGCGGCAGTAGCTGCTGGCGCGAATGCGATCATCAGGGCAATAACGGCTGTGATCATCGATCCGACGGCGGATAGCCGTGCGCCGAGCCGTCGACGTGACGGGTTACTCGGTGTAGGTCTCAAGTCCAAACCTCCGCATGGGGGTCCTGGCCGCCAAAGATTGGCGGCGAAATGGAAGAAAGTGCATCTGCGCGGCCGCTTTCGGGGAGTTGCCGTTGTGATGTGGATCACCAGTTGTGTGCCCATGTTACAGCGCGTATGTTCCAAAAAGATGCTGGTATTGGCCTCCGTTGATTGCGAGGCGGTAACAACATGTCCGGATTCGGGGAGATTCGGTCGGCGAAGCATCACACTGGGAACTAATCGCACGTGTTGATCGTGAGAGTTGATAGCGTGAACTAACACTCGCCCCCTTAGTAGGAGGACAATTTTTATGGCCGCCGGTGGTAACCCGATCTTCAACGGCAAGCAGTTTAATGGCGCACTTAAGACGCCGCCCGCAGTACCCAATGGCTACAACCAGCCGTATAACCCTGGGATGCAGCAGGGGCAGTTGAGTCAAGAGCAACTCCAAGACATGTATAACCGTCCCGCCGCTGGTCCTGCGCAGACCGGCCGGATGAGCTACGACGACGTCATCATGAAGACGCTCGCGTGCTTGGGATTCGTTCTTGTTGGCGCAGCCATTACGTTGGTCTTGGCGCCGCAATCCTTGCAGATGCCGCTGATGGTGCTTGGCGCCATTGGTGGATTTGTGTTGGCGATGGTCAACACCTTTAAGAAGCAGCCGTCACCGGCCCTGATCCTCGCCTATGCATTCCTAGAGGGTTTGTTCCTGGGCGGTATCACCAAGGTTCTGGACCTTGCTTACCCGGGTGTTGGCCTGCAGGCAGTTATTGGAACGCTTGCAGTCTTTGGCGTTACCCTTTTGCTTTTCAAAAATGGCAAGGTACGTGCCACCCCCAAGGCTATGCGCTTCTTTATGATCGCCATGGCTGGCTATGCACTCTTTAGCTTGGTGAACCTAGGCCTGATGCTCTTTGGGGTAGTCAATGACCCGTGGGGCCTGCGCACGAGCGTGGAAATCTTTGGTATCCCGCTCGGAGTTTTGGTGGGTCTGCTGGCAGTTGGCTTGGCTGCGTTCTCGCTCATTATGGATTTCACCAACATTGAAGCTGGCGTCCGCAACGGTGCCCCGGCTCGCTTTGCTTGGACTGCGGCATTCGGCCTGACTGTCACCCTCGTGTGGCTTTACGTCGAGATCCTGCGGATCCTCTCGATCTTGCGCGGCAACGACTAATCCAGGGCCGCCGCAAAGTACAAAAGGGAAGGGCACCAACCGTTTGGTTGGTGCCCTTCCCTTTTGTTGGGTGGACGCGCGCTTAGCGGTTGCGCTGTGCGCCAGCCGCCGGAGTCACAGTGAAGATGTCCGGTAGCGTAAATCCCGCTTCGGCAAAGGCCTGTACGACGGCGGTACGTACCTTTTCTTCTTCACCCGCCGGGGTGAGGGCAATCGCTGCCCCGCCAAAACCGCCGCCAGTCATCCGTGAACCAATAGCGCCGTTGGAACGCGCCGTGTCCACAGCAAGATCTAGTTCGGGGCAGGAAATTTCGAAGTCGTCCCGCATGGAAACGTGACTGGCATCCAGTAGGGCGCCGATCGCCGTCGGGCCTTCTGCCCTCAGTTTTTCAACGGTGCGCAGTACACGATCGTTTTCGGTGACCACGTGGCGCACCCGCCGGAAGGTCACGTCATCGAGCTTGGACTGTGCCTCATCCAGAGCCGAGACGTCCAGATCGCGAAGCGCTGGGACGCCCATCACTCGGGCGCCTTCCTCGCATGCGGCGCGGCGGGAGGCGTAACCACCGTCGGCATGTGAGTGGGCAACTTTGGTGTCGATGACAAGCATCACCAGGCCTGCCGGTGAAGCTTCAAAGGGGACTAGCTCAACGTGCTGATCGCGGCAGTCCAAAAACACCGCATGGCCTTCTGCTCCGCGCAGAGATGCTGACTGGTCCATAATTCCTGTGGGAGCGCCCACAAAGTCATTTTCGGCACGTTGAGTGGTTAGCACCATTTCCTCTGCGGTCAGGCCTGCACCCGTGAGGTCATTGAGAGCCGTGATGGTGGCGCATTCAATCGCGTGGGAAGAGGACAGCCCGGCACCCAGCGGAACTGTGGAGTCCAAGAGCAGATCAAAGCCCGGAACATTGATGCCACGCTGTTGCAAAGCCCACACAACACCGAGCGGGTATTTGGTCCAACCGTGAGCTTCGCCCGGCTCCAAACCATCCAGCGGAGCTTGGGTGACCCCCTGATCGCCGTAGGTGGACAGTAAGCGAATGACGTTGTCGTCACGGCGCCGAACTGCAACACGGGCCACCTTGTCGATAGCGAACGGCAGCACAAATCCCTCGTTGTAATCGGTGTGCTCGCCAATCAGGTTGACTCGGCCTGGTGCTTGCCATAGACCATCCGGTGCAGTACCGAAGACGGCCTCGAATTCGCGCACAAGGCTCTCATCATTGAAGTTCTCTACCAAAACTAGGCACCCTTCTGTGCTGCTGTGCGGGGCTCGGTGGGTGCGTTGCGCAAGGCCTCTGCAACGCTTTCCGGGGTTGTGTCGTTGATAAACGCGCCCATGGCGGCCTCGGAGCCGGCCAGGAACTTCAGTTTGTCTGCAGCGCGGCGCGGGGAGGTTAATTGCAAGTGGAAGTAGCTCGCAGGGCGGAAGTGATTGTCTACTGGAGCTTGATGCCAAGCAGCAATGTACGGTGTGGGGGTGGGGTAGAGGTTGTCTACCTTGCCCAGAAGCTGCAGGTACAAGGAAGTGAGCTCGTCCTTTTCTTCACCGTTTAGACCAGCGAAGTCTGCGACTTGCCGGTGTGGTGCCAAATGGACCTCCAGGGGCCAACGGGCGGCGAAGGGAACGTAGGCGCTGAAGTGTTCGCCTTCGAGGATGATCCGGGAACCGTCGTTACGTTCTTGGCGCAAAATGGAACCGGTGAGCGTCTCCCGCCCATCGGAGTCGTCATAAAATTTCCGCGCCGCTTTGGCGAGTACTTCTCCGCGCGGGGTGATGTACGGGTAGGCGTAAATCTGACCGTGCGGGTGGTGGAGTGTGACGCCGATGTCGGCGCCACGATTTTCAAAGGGGAACACCTGCTTGATGCCGGGCAGTGCTGACAGGGCAGCTGTCCGCTGTGACCAAGCTTCCACCACGGTTCGAGCACGCTCGTGACTCAGCCCGCCGAAGGAACCAGTGTGTTCTGGGGTGAAAGTGACAACCTCACAGCGACCAAAAGCGGTTCCACGGGTGCCCCATGCAGGCGCCTGTGGGATCTCGCCTTGATCTGGGCCCAGGGAAGGGAAGCGGTTCTCAAAGACGACAACCTCGTAGTCCGGAGCCGGAATTTCGGTTGCATTGTTGGGGGTGGTGGGGCAGATGGGGCACTGATCTGCTGGTGGCAAGTGTGTGCGGCTCTGCCGGTGTGCGGCGACGGCAACCCACTCGCCGCTCAGGGCGTCAAAACGAACCTCACCCGGCTTACTCCGGGCGCCGAGGTCCCGAAGGTCTGGGTAATTTCGATCGGCACCGGGCGCAGCGTCAAAGTAAATCAGCTCCCGGCCATCGGCCATACGAGTGCTGGTAATCGAAGTCATAAGCGGCCTTAGCGAGACGGCGGAACCATGTGGAGCTCCCAACAACGCGAGTGCATCACAGAACCGCAATGAGCAGAAACGAATAATTTCTAACAAAATATAACATTTTGTTTCCTTTGTAACCACGTATTTCTCGAAGGAGAGCCCATGGGCTTCGGGCTAACACGGTACGGTATAGCCATGCATGAGGGTAACGATCCAACCGAATCCAGCACCAGCAGCGAGGCTGCTCACGTGCGCCGTTTTGCCACTGGCCGCCAGTTTGAGCTGCGCCGCGGCGAAGAGCTCGCGGTTATTGCCGAGCTCGGCGCGAGCCTGCGGCTCTATAGCAAAAACGGTGTACAGCTCACTGAGACTTACGCCGACGACGAGATCCCGCCTGGTGCCAGCGGTGTGACGTTAGCACCTTGGGCCAATCGGGTAGATGGCGGCGTCTGGTTGCTCAACGGCAAAAAGCAGCAGCTGGATATCACCGAAGTTTCTCGCAACAATGCGAGCCATGGCCTCTTGCGCAATGCCGGATATTCGCTCGTTGAGGAAAGCGAGCACTCTGTCACTCTCGAAGCAACGGTGTTCCCTCAACATGGTTACCCTTTTTTGGTTCGCCACCGCGTGCAGTACGCATTGGCAGCCGAGGGTGGGCTGGAAGTTCAGCAAACACTGATCAACGACACCCCTGACCCTGCTCCAGTGGTCTTGGGTTCTCACCCCTATTTGCGCCTAGGAGATGTGGATCCGTCAACCGTGACCTTGACCGTCCCCGGCGCAACCCGCTTGGTGGCTGACGAGCGATTGATTCCCCGCAGCTCCGAATCCGTTTCAGGTGACTTTGATCTTCGCGCAGGAAAGGTCGTCGGGGAGCTGGATATTGATGTGGCCATCACCGACCTGGAGTTCACAAATGGGCGCGCAGTGTCCACGCTGGCTGATCCCGCTGGACGCACCGTCTCGCTCTGGCAAGACGAAACATGCCAGTACGTGCATATATATGTCACCAACGGATTCCCCGGACGGACTTTCGCTGTTGCCGTTGAACCCATGACAGGTCCTGCAAATGCTTTCAATTCAGGCGAAGGGCTCAACTGGGTTGCCGCTGGCGCACAGTTCTCCATGACGTGGGGAATTCAGGCTCAGCTGTAGTGTCGGCGATCAAAAACCGCTAGTACAGAATGGACGTCATTTCGCGTTGAGCGCTCGCTGGTGAACTATTAACGTATGACGCAGTTGGAATCTTTACCGCCAAACAGTAACGGCCTGTCCACAGGCCCACTAAAGCACACGGCTCAGGATGTCCCGAACGCGGTTCGTATCGCGGCCTCTTGGGCATGGCGTATCGGCCTGATCATTATTGTGAGTGGGGGATTGATTTGGCTCTTAAGTCAGATCTCACTCCTCGTTATTCCCGTCATGGTTGCTGCGCTGCTCTCTGCGCTGTTGAGCCCTGTCACCAACTGGCTCACCACTAAGGTCAAACGGCGGGGCATCGCCACTGCTCTGACGATAGTGGGATTTGTAGTGCTGATCGTCGGAGCCTTGGCTTTAGTGGGACGCCAACTCACCGTCGGTTTCCACGACTTGTGGGCTGAGGCCCTTCATGGAGTGCAGCAAATCCAAACGTGGCTCCAAGATGGCCCCTTGCACCTGACAGCGGATCAGATCGATAAGTACATTCAGGATGCAAGCAACGCACTCCAAAACAACAGCAACTCGATTGTCAGCGGCGCACTCACCTTTGGTAGCAGTGCCGGTCACTTTGCTGCAGGCTTATTGATTGCCCTCTTTGTCCTGATCTTTTTCTTGCTAGAAGGCTCCAAAATTTGGGCTTTTTTGGTGGGCCTGATGCCGCGCCAAGCACGTGCCGCCACTGATGGTGCAGGACATAAGGGCTGGGTTTCACTCGGTAGCTATGTTCGCATCCAGATGTTTGTTGCTGCAGTGGACGCCCTAGGTATTGGGGTAGGTGCTGCCATTATCCAAGTGCCCCTTGCGCTGCCACTGGCCGTCCTGGTTTTCCTTGGCTCCTTTATCCCCGTGGTGGGCGCCTTGGTCACCGGTGCCGTCGCCGTGTTGTTGGCACTCGTTGCCAACGGACCGGTAAATGCGCTGATTATGTTGATCATTGTGCTGGCCGTGCAGCAACTCGAAAGCCACATCCTCCAACCACTCGTGATGGGCAAAGCTGTTTCCCTGCACCCGGTAGGCGTCATCCTGGCAGTAGCCGCCGGTTCCTACTTGGCCGGGATCCCCGGTGCGCTGTTCTCGGTGCCGCTGCTCGCCGTCGTAAATTCAGCTGTGCGTTACATCGCCGCACGGCAGTGGGAGAAAGACGCCGTTGCTGCCAGTGAAGCAAAACAGCCGAGTGCCCTAAAAATTGGAGACGATTCGATTACCAGCGAGACCGCAGCTTCAGGGAGCCCCGAATGACTTTAGATCTTTCATCGTTGCAAGTGACCTTGGCGGATGTGCTCAAGGCTCAAGAACTCCTGGACGGCATTGTCACCCGTACGCCAGTTGAATCCTCCCGCGCCCTAGGCCGCATTACCGGGGGCGAGGTCTATTTCAAGTGTGAGAACCTTCAGCGTGCTGGTTCCTTCAAAGTCCGTGGCGCCTACGTTCGGATGGCCAGGCTCTCCGAAGATGAAAAAAAGCGCGGAGTGGTGGCAGCCTCAGCCGGTAACCACGCTCAAGGTGTGGCAGTCGCGGCCAAGTCATTGGGCATCAAGGCCCGTATCTACATGCCGATGGGTGTTGCCCTGCCCAAGCTGGCGGCAACTCGCAGCCACGGTGCTGAAGTAGTCCTCCACGGGCACAACGTGGATGAGGCGCTCGCCGAGGCACAACGCTTCGCAGACCAGAGCGGCGCAGTGTTTGTTCATCCCTTCGACAACGTGGACGTTGTTGCAGGCCAAGGAACCGTGGGCTTGGAAGTTCTAGACCAAGTACCCAACGTGGACACAGTTCTTATGGGTGTTGGTGGCGGTGGTCTGCTGGCCGGTGTGGCGGTGGCCATCAAGAGCCGTGCCCGCGAATTGGGCCGCGAAATCCGAATTATCGGTGTCCAGGCAGAGAACGCCGCAGCCTACCCGCCATCCTTGGCTGCCGACGCCTTGGTGCCGCTCAAAAAGGTTTCCACCATGGCTGACGGTATTGCAGTAGGCCGCCCCGGACAGCTGCCGTTCAGCATCATCCGGGAGCTGGTTGATGACGTGGTCACGGTGAGCGAAGACTCACTGGCTAGGGCGCTGATCTTTTTGCTTGAACGGGCCAAAATGGTTGTTGAACCCGCCGGTGCCGTGGGTGTGGCAGCGTTGATGGACGGCAAGATTGAGAACCCTGGAACTACTGCAGTGATCCTCTCAGGCGGCAACATTGACCCGATGTTGATGCTCAAAGTGATCCAGCGTGGTCTCTCAGCAGCCGGCCGGTTTATGACCATTCGGATGATGCTCGATGACAGGCCCGGATCCTTGGCAACCATTGCACGCATCATCGCCGAGAACGACGCCAACGTCACAGGACTGGACCACACACGCGTGGGTGGCTCGATTTCCATGGGCGACGTCTCCATCACGGTGAACCTCGAAACCAAGGGGCATGAACACTCCGAGGTAGTTCTGAACGCCCTGCGAGCAGAAGGGTTCCAACCGATCGTGGTGGGCTAGCACCAAAACACGCTTAAAGCACGACGCCGGGCCCCAACAATCGGGGCCCGGCGTCTTGCGTTTGGACTACTAAATTTGTTTAGCCCACAAACGGCTGTTTAGCCGACAAACGGCTTGGCAGAAACAATCTCTACAGTGATTTCCTTGCCGTTAGGGGCGACGTAGGAAAGGGTGTCACCCTGCTTGTGGCCAATGATGGCTGCACCCAGCGGGGACTTTTCCGAGAACACATCGAGGTCAGAGTCGCCAGCAATTTCACGCGAACCCAAAAGGAAGGTCTCTTCGTCGCCAGCAATCTTGGCAACAACAATCATGCCTTGCTCCACGATTCCGTCATCGGCCGGGGTATCGCCAACCTGAGCATCACGCAACAGTGCGGTGAGCTGACGGATCCGGGCCTCGATCTTGCCTTGCTCTTCTTTGGCGGCGTGGTAGCCACCGTTTTCTTTCAGGTCACCCTCTTGGCGCGCAGCTTCGATCTTCTGAACAATCTCAGCACGGCCGGCGCCGGAAAGGTGCTCCAGCTCAGCCGTGAGGCGATCGAACGCTTCCTGGGTAAGCCAAGCCGCTTGGGCGTTGTTGGTCGTTGACACGGAGAACTCCTCTTAGGGACTAACAAGCAAAGACCCCGCCGTGGTTGGCCATTCAAAATTCGCTGAGAAACAATCTCAAGCGGTTTCGGTAGCCAGCCCAGCGGGGCAAAGGTATCCCTACAGTGTAGGCAATCGCTTGGATAAACCCAAGCTAGATGCAATCTTTGTCACTTTCGCAGCAAGCCAGCCGGGCGGGAATTTAGCCTTTGTTACTAATCCAGCACTGATCAACCACACCGGAAACGGCGGGTGACTCGGTGCGGACACCCACGCGTGTAATGGTGGTCCGGCCGCCGTCAGACCCCACATCGGTGCCATTGGGTCCCAGCTCAACAACCTTCCAGCCCACTACAGCAAAGCTCGAGTCGAGAGCCTTGATGGCGCACTGGGCTGTGGCTTGAGGGTCTTTGGTGACTTGGAATTCCACCTCGGTCTGGGTGGGGTCATTTGCCGTGTAACTGATATCTTTGCTTGAAACTGGGGCCACAGCTGAACTTGTAGCAACCCAGGCCATAAACAACACACCCAAGATCACTGCGATCATGATGATGAATTTGCGGGACTTTGCAGTTAACCCGGCTAGCCCGCGCTTGGGGGAGCCGTAGCGATTGGCTAGGCTGGTAGCTGCTGGGTTGGTCAAAACCGGGTCTTCTTGCGTCGTCACCACACCAGCTTAGTTTGCCTTCCACAAAGCTAAGACCGCCGATGCCACACGGCCCGGCGCCTGTACCCCGAGGAGTCGTCTGTTATGACGCCGTCCAGCAGCGCTAAAATCATCGGACCCAAGAGTGGGTTCCGGCTTCTGGCTGTCCACGCCCACCCGGACGATGAGTCAAGCAAGGGTGCAGCGATGATGGCCATGTACGCTGCCGCAGGGGCCGAAGTTCTTGTTGCCACATGCACCGATGGTTCGCGCGGAGACATTCAGAACCCGGCCATGGAATCAGACCCACACCCCAAACGGGACATGGCTGGTGCGCGCCGGACCGAAATGGCCAATGCTGCTGCAGCACTAGGAATTTCACAGCGCTGGCTGGGATTTGTGGACTCCGGCCTGCCCGAAGGGGATCCCCTGCCTCCGCTGCCCGTGGGAAGTTTTGCCGTTCAACCACTCGAACGCGCGGCCGCACCTTTGGTGCAATTGGTGCGCTCTTTCAAACCGCACGTGATCATCTCTTACGACGAGAACGGCGGCTATCCTCACCCTGACCACATCATGGCGCACAAGGTGGCGGTGGAGGCCTATCATGCAGCCGGTGACGCGCAGAAGTACCCGGGCTTGGGGGAACCATGGGCGCCGTTCAAGTTGTACTACGACCGCGCTTTTAGCCCCGAACGATTCCGTGCCCTGCACTTCGCCTTGGAGGATGCAGGATTGCAGTCGCCCTACGCGGAACGGTTAGCAGCGTGGCTCGAGACGGATTCCGACGGCCACATGCCTCCGGCCCCGTCTCACCCCACGACTACTCAAATCGACTGCGGCGACTTCTTTGAACAGCGCGACAGCGCGCTCCGGGCTCACCGCACGCAGATTGACCCAGAGGGTTTCTTCTTTGCTGTTTCCCCAGAAATGCAGCGCCGCGCATGGCCGTGGGAAGACTACTCTTTGATCCACGCGCGTGTGGATACCCAAGTACCCGAAACTGACTTCTTCGCTGGTATTACCCCGCAGGCCTGAGAACTTTCTATCCCGCGTAGAATAGTCTCCAGCGGACCCGCTGCCTACAGAAGGTTTTTTTAGTGCATAACTTGCTTGTGTTTTTGGCTACGAACACTCCGACGCCTAGCCCCTCCGGCACTCTGCGACCGGGGCTCTCGGAAGACCAAGTGACACCTGGTCTGCTCGGGTTTTTGCTGACAGCCTTTATTGTGATCCTCACAACGTTCCTGATCGTAGACATGGTGAAGCGCATTCGTAGAGTGCGGTACCGCGGTGAAGTGCAAGAGGCACGCGAAGCAGAGTTGCGTGGTGAACAAGACGCTGCTGCCAGCGAATTGGGTGAATCGCCGTCGTCCCTTAAGGATCCTCAGGCGTAAGTCGCAGGGCCGTCCAGCTCAAGAGCGCTTAGCTGAGCACTGCGAGCATAATTGCCACGCAGTGGGCTGCGAAGCCTAGGACCGTCAGCGCGTGAAAGAGCTCGTGGAAGCCAAAGTGGTGGAAGCTGATGTTGGGTTTTTTCATGGCATAGAACACCGCCCCGAGAATGTAGAACGCACCGCCAACGCAGATCAAAATGGCGCTGGCCGGTTTCACGGCAAAAAAGTCTGGGATGTAGAAGAGTGCGCCGCAGCCTAGAGCAATGTAGATGGGGACGTAGAGCCAACGCGGTGCTCCCAGCCATAGGAGCCGGAACAAAACGCCCAGGATGGCACCGCCCCAGATGAGCCACAGCAACAACACTGCCTTGGGCCGTTCCAGCAGCGCCCAAGCCAGCGGGGTGTAGCTCCCGGCGATGACTAGCATGATGTTGGTGTG
The DNA here is from genome assembly GCF_050490295.1 of Pseudarthrobacter sp. J1763. Classification (NCBI taxonomy): domain Bacteria; kingdom Bacillati; phylum Actinomycetota; class Actinomycetes; order Micrococcales; family Micrococcaceae; genus Pseudarthrobacter; species Pseudarthrobacter sp. J1763. The sequence goes on from NZ_JBNPEN010000002.1 coordinate 231,867, forward strand.
ATCGATCCGTTTGAGAATCTTTTTCACCGGTGGGGTCCAATTTCCGCGGTGGTACACGGCGCTCACACCAAAGAGCAGCACACCGGTGACGGCATAGACGGCGGAGGCAACCTTGAGATCCGTCCTCGGTGCCAGAACCACCAGCACTATTCCGGCGATCAACGCTAAAGGTGCCGCCACGGTATGGATCCAGCCGCGCCACTTGGGTTTGATCATCAGCAGTTCAGCCAAAGTGAGGGCCGTGGCATCGAGAGGCTTATTGGCGTCCGTTACTGGAACTGATTCGGCAGGTAAGTTTTGGCTGTTTTTTTCTGCGCTACTCACTCTCTTAGAATAACCTACGTTTGGGTAAGTTACCGATGAGTAGTCGAGCGGTGGCCGCTCCTGCGGGTAGCCTATATTCAGGATCAGCCCCAAGAATTTTCTGAGGGGCAGCAGCTCAGCCAAAAATCCAGAAAGTCAGGTGCGCGCCGGATGGAACTGCCCGGATTTCTCTATAGCTTTTACGAGCGCAGACTCCTCCGGTCTCTCCCCGCGGACAGAATTCCGAACCACATTGGTGTGATGGTGGACGGTAATCGACGCTGGGCGCGTCAGTTCAATGCGCCCACCAGCCAAGGTCATCAGGCCGGTGCGGACAAAATCCACGAATTCCTCGGCTGGTGCGAAGAGCTCGGCGTCAAAGTAGTCACGCTCTACATGCTCTCTACGGACAACATGAGCCGCTCCTCTGAGGAACTCGATGAGCTGATGGGCATCATCGCCACCACCTTGGACCGCCTGGACCAAGACGCGAACATTTCTGTCCACGCCATGGGTGCCCCGGAACTTTTGCCGGACTACCTTGCCGAAAGACTCAACCGCTTGACGGCTCGAACACCAGCCCGGGAAGCCCTCCACGTCAATGTTGCAGTCGGCTACGGTGGCCGGCGAGAGATTGTGGACGCTGTTAAAGAACTTCTCCACGATGCTGTAGAGCGCAAAATCGATATCCTCGAGCTGGCTGATTCCCTGAGTGTTGATGACATTTCAAAGTTCTTATATACCCGCGGTCAGCCGGACCCGGACTTAGTGATCAGAACCTCGGGCGAACAAAGGCTCTCCGGGTTTTTGATGTGGCAAAGCGCGTATAGCGAGTTCTACTTTTGTGAGGCGTTGTGGCCAGCCTTCCGCAAAGTTGATTTTCTACGTGCTCTGCGTGACTATGCGGGCCGCCAACGACGATTTGGCTCCTAAACATTGGAACAGCATCACCGAACAGAGATCGTTTTAGCAGCAGTGCTGGCCTGTTTGGCTGGCTATGTTGATGCCTTGGGCTTTATACACATGGGCGGGTACTTCGTCTCATTTATGAGCGGAAACTCCACTCGCGCCGGTGCCATGTTGGCTGGGGGTTCATGGCTTGGTTTCGGCTTGGCGATTGGCCTGGTAGCAGCATTTTTGACTGGCGTTGTGGGCGGCTCACTAGTGCGCCGAGCCGTGCCCCGCCGCAAACGTATGGTGATCCTTTTGTGTATTGCGGCGATTTTGGCACTGGCCGCAGCCTTCCACACTTTTGACGCGCCGCCGCTTCTGATAGCGCTGATCCCACCGATGATGGCCCTAGCGATGGGCACCGAGAATGTGGTTTTTGAGCGCGACGGCGAAGTCAGCATTGGTCTGACCTACATGACCGGGACACTCGTGAAAATGGGGCAGAGAATTGCGGCCAGGCTCAGTGGAGAAAAAGGCCGAGGCTGGGTCCGCTACCTCTATTTGTGGCTGGCTCTGACGGCTGGTTCCATTCTGGGCGGCCTTGCCTATGGAGCGGCGGGGCTGAATTCCCTGTGGTTCGCGGTTCTGGCCATGCTGATCGCGGCCTGGGGAGAGAAATTCATTCGCGTCCGTTCACCACAAATTCACACGAGCGAAACGTAACTCACTGAGTACGAATACCGCGATTTTTTCTTTCGAGCCATACCTTAGGAATATCGGCAGACACCAACGTCAGCTGATCGGGGAGGCCAACGATGGAGCGAATGATCGCACCAAAGATTGTTGAGGCCGCGTCCGGCCTCATGGCCGAGCCGCCTCACCAATAACAAATCCGGGTGTGAGCCCGGGGCTGGAGTCGATGTGGCTATTTCTGAAGTGCAGCCTGAAGCAGGACTAGAACAGGGCAAGAAAGCTACCTCTCGCGCCAAGCGAGGCACCACCAAGCGTCAGAACGGAACCGGTACGGCCAACGAGGCTGTGACCGGTTCTTTGTTTTCTCAAAAGCAATCCTCAGCGGGGGCACAAGCCGCCGTGGCTGCTCGTAGCTACGTTATAGACACATCGGTGTTGCTCTCGGATCCGAGAGCGCTGCTGAGGTTCGCCGAGCATGAAGTGATTGTGCCGATTGTTGTTATCACTGAACTGGAATCCAAACGCCATGATCCGGAGCTGGGCTACTTTGCTCGCAAAGCGCTCCGGCTCCTAGATGATCTTCGGGTGGAACACGGCGGACTCAATAAGGCGATCCCTCTCGGGGAAGAGGGCGGATCGCTGCGCGTTGAGTTGAACCACATTTCGGCTGAGGTGTTGCCAGCTGGTTTCCGGGGCGGTGACAATGACAGCCGCATTTTGGCGGTTGCCAAGAACCTAGCCAACGAGGGCCGGAACGTCACTGTAGTGTCCAAGGACCTTCCTATGCGCGTCAAAGCCTCGGCTATGGGACTGCTCGCCGAGGAATACCGCAATGAGCTCGTGAAGGACTCTGGCTGGACCGGCATGGCAGAAATTGATGCCAACGAGGATGAAATCGCCACCTTGTACGGCCACGAACCGGCGTTTATTCCAGCTGCGGCAGAGATGCCAGTGAACACCGGACTGGTTTTGCTTTCCAACCGCGGCTCGGCCCTTGGCCGGGTGGGTGCTGACAAGCAGGTACGGCTGGTCAAGGGGGACAGAGACGTGTTCGGTCTGCACGGCCGCTCTGCTGAACAGCGTCTGGCGATCGACATGCTGATGGACCCAGAAGTGGGCATTGTTTCTATTGGTGGCCGTGCGGGTACAGGTAAGTCGGCATTGGCCCTGTGTGCTGGCCTCGAAGCGGTCCTGGAACGCCGAGAGCACCGCAAAGTTGTGGTGTTCCGTCCGCTCTACGCAGTAGGCGGCCAAGAGCTGGGTTACTTGCCCGGCTCTGAGTCCGAGAAGATGAACCCCTGGGCTCAAGCCGTGTTCGACACCTTGGGTGCGCTTGTATCCCAGGAAGTGGTGGAAGAAGTGATGGACCGCGGAATGCTTGAAGTCCTTCCCCTAACGCACATCCGCGGCCGCTCGCTTCATGATTCGTTTGTGATCGTTGACGAGGCTCAGTCACTGGAGAAGAACGTCCTTTTGACGGTGATGAGCCGGATTGGGCAAAACTCCAAGATTGTCCTTACCCACGATGTCGCCCAGCGCGACAACCTCCGCGTGGGCCGGCATGACGGTGTTGCAGCAGTGGTGGAGACACTCAAGGGGCACCCGCTCTTTGGGCACATCACCCTGACCCGCTCCGAGCGCTCGCCGATTGCAGCTCTGGTCACGGAGCTTCTTGAAGGCGCTGAGATTTAGCGAGTTTCTGCAGGGTTGATGAATGTTGCGAATGCCTTATGCCCTTGAACTTTGAGCGTCCAGTCCGGGCGAACAAAGTTCTTGGGTGTAAGGATGACGCGCTGGACTTGGCTGAACTTGCCCTTTTCCCAGCTGTCACGAAAAGTTCCATTGAGCCCGTAGCCCAGCGCTTTGGAGACCCCGAGCGAGGAAGCGTTCCACGCTGCAGCCTCGGATTCGGCCGCCTCTGCTTTGAGGTAATCAAAGGCATAACTAACGACGGCGGCACGCATCTCTTTGCCAAGCCCTTGGCCTTGTGCGGATTGGCTGAGCCACGATCCTGTGCTGACAGTGCGCAGTGTGTCAAAGTCTTTGGCGCCGATGTCCTGGCAACCAATAAGTCTTCCTTCGAACCAGATGCCCAACAAGAGGGTCCACGATTCCGGACGCATTCCTGCGCGGCACTGCCAATGCCATTTGGCCATGTTGGGGCCGAGTTCTTCCGGTGGCACTTGGGTCCACGGGCTACTAAAGGGCATAGCATCCGGTGCGTGAATTCCACTCAGCGCCGCATCAAACGCAGCGGGCAAGTCCTCATCGCGAATCACACGCAGAGTGAGGCGAGGCGTTTCGAGTTGTAATTGGTAAGGTGGCCAAAGCTCGGTCAGGGAAGTCATTGAAGGATCCTACCGGGCGTCCGTCTCGGTGTTGAGTCAAAGCGCTTGTCTTATCCACATACGGCCGTGCGAGGCTGCACAGGACCGTATGGTGCCATAGCATCAGCAGGGTGATCCGAAGACTCGTAGAACTCTCCAGCGTGGCTCCTGCAGCAGTGTGGCTGCTTGCGGCCGCACTTGTTTATTTTGTGTGGGCAGCTGTGCGTTTAAGTGTGATCGATATTCGCGAGCATCTGTTGCCGAACCGGATCATTTTTCCTTGGTACGGGGTTGCTGCGCTCCTACTGGCTGGCGCCGTGTTGACTGGTCATCCTGAGAACGGGAGTGTTTGGTCTCATCTTGGCCAGACGGCGCTGGGTGGCGCGGTGCTGTGGCTGGCGTACTTTGTGTTGCGTGTGATTTACCCGCCCGGCATGGGATTTGGGGATGTTAAATTGGCCGGCATTCTGGGCCTCTACCTAGGGTATCTGGGCTGGACCCACGTGCTGGCCGGAACTTTCTTAGCGTTTTTCTTCGGCGGCTTATGGAGCATTGGCTTGATTTTCCTGCGCCGGGGTGGCCTCAAATCCGCCATTCCGTTTGGGCCGTTTATGCTTTTGGGTGCCGCGGTGGCCATGGCCCTGCTGCCCGCTTGAGCTATGGGTTGTTTCCTGATCTCAGCGGAGCTGTCCTGGCCCCTTAAACGGTTTGCGAACCAAGTCTGGCTAGGCTGGGGCTATGCCGATACCGAACTTCATCCTTGAACTGCGAGAAAAAATTGGCCACGCGCCATTGTGGCTGCCTGGCGTGACTGGAGTGGTTGTTGATGACCGCGGCTACGTCTTGTTGGTGCGCCGCGCTGATAACGGTGCATGGACAACTGTGACTGGGATCCTGGACCCTGGGGAGGAGCCCGCGGTCGGAACAGTGCGTGAAATTGAGGAAGAGACCGGTGTGATTGCCGAAGCGGAGCGAATCTTGGCCGTCCAGGTGCACGGCCCTATTACCTTCCCTAACGGGGACGTCTCATCTTTCCAGTCCACTGTGTTCTTGTGCCGTTACGTCTCCGGCGAGGCCCGTGTGAACGACGACGAATCTTCGGATGTGCGGTGGTTTAGCCCTGATGAGTTACCGGAGATGTCTGACCGGCACCTGGATTTAATCTCCATGGCGCTGGCCCCCGAACAGCGAACACTCTTTGCGCGGTAGCCCAACAAGCTCCACTAAGCCCGGACCGTTTCACAGCTTCCAGTTGAACGCACCATTCGTTGCTTAACGCAATGACTGGCACTTGTGATTCTTCTCAGGGCCGAGAATAGTCACAAATGCCAGTCAGGCGGTTTGGGTTTGCTGGGGAAGGCGGCTACCTACATTGCGGAGTTCGCTCCGGAGTTGCTGTCTACCAGATTCTTGTTCTCGAGCTCTTCAGCGCCCTCTGCATTGCCAGTGGAAAGAGCGGCTTTGCGTTCGGCTTCAAGACGCTCGGCTTCTTCGCCACCCACGGCTTCTCCACGTGCCACCATTCCGGCCGTGTCAGAGAGTGGGATCTGTTTGAGGACCAGAGCCAGAATCAAGGCAACCACCAAGAACGGGAGCAAGTACCAGAACACTGGGGCCAAAGAATCAGCGTATGCGTTCACAATGGCGTCCTTGACGGCCGGTGCCAGCTTGTTAAGGGTTTGCGGATCCAGGGTGGATGTCGCCTGGGATGCTGCATCGCTTGAGGCACCAGCGCTGGTGAACACCTTGGTCAGGGACTCGGCGAGTCGGTTGGTGAAGATAGAACCAAACACTGCAACACCCAACGACGCTCCAACTTCGCGGAAGTAGTTGTTGGTTGAGGTTGCGGTTCCAATGTCGGTGGCCGGGACGGAGTTCTGAACCACCAAAACGATGACCTGCATGATCAGGCCAAGGCCAGCACCGAACACAAAGAGTTGAACACAAATCACCCAAATAGGCGTGCTGGCTGTCAAAGTGGTGAACCACAGCATGGCAGCCACTGACAAGACGGCACCCAAGATTGGGAACATCTTGTACTTACCGGTCTTGGAAATTCGAATACCGGAGTAGATGGAAGTTCCCATCAAACCCACCATCATGGGCAGCATCAGCAAACCGGACGTGGCAGCAGAGGTGCCCGAGGACATTTGCAAGAAGGTTGGGATAAAAGCCAAGGCCGCGAACATACCCAGGCCCAGGGTGAAACCGATCGCAGTGGCGTTGATAAAGATAGGGTTCTTGAACAAGCTCATCGGGATGATCGGGTCTTCAGCCTTGCGTTCCACCAGGACAAAAAGCGTGGCTGCTACCAAGAGCCCGGCGCCAAAGGCCCAGGTCAGTGGTGAATCCCAGCCTTCAGATTTTTTGCCACCGAAATCGGTGAAGAAGATCAAGCAGGTGGTAGCGATCGAAAGGAGCAGAACTCCCAAAATGTCGACGCGCTTTTCGGGACGTTTGTTCGGCAATGTCAGTGTGAACCATGCGATAACGAACGCTGCTACACCAATCGGGATGTTGATGTAGAAAGCCCATTCCCAGGTCAGGTGGTCTACAAAGAAGCCGCCCAAAAGCGGTCCGGCCACGGCGCTCAGGCCAAAGATGCCGCCCAAGGGTCCCATGTATTTTCCGCGGTCCTTGGCAGGGACGATGTCTGCAATGATCGCCTGCGAGAGGATCATCAAGCCACCACCACCCAAGCCTTGAATGGCGCGGAAGACAACAAAGGACCAAAAGTCGGTAGCGAACGCAGCGGCAGCAGAGGCCACGGTGAACAGGCCAATGGCAATCAGGAAGAGATTGCGCCGGCCCAATACGTCACCAAACTTGCCATAAATGGGCATCACAATGGTGGTGGCCAACAGGTATGCGGTAGTGATCCACGCTTGATGCTCCACACCGCCGAGCTTGCCAACGATGGTGGGCATTGCGGTGGACACAATAGTTTGGTCCAGGCTGGAGAGCAGCATTCCGGCGATGAGCGCGGAGAAAATAACCCAGATTCGTTTTTGGGTCAGCAGCAGCGGCTCATTGGCTTTCGCCGGGGAACCAACAGTGGTGGTCATGATTCGTCCTTGGATGATGGCGTATAGCCAGTGGTCAGAGGTTGTGAGAAAAGAAATTTGAGGGCTTCGGCAGATTCGATGACCAGCTCGCGAAAGGAACGGGTGTTGCCTGGGGCAAAATATTCCTCGTGGGCTCGGTGGGCCATAATGCTGAAAACGGCGACGGCCATTGCTATCACCGGGTGCGTGGGCGGCACGCCTTCGCGCTGGGCAATAACTTCGGCGAAGGCTGACTGACGCTCTTTGCCGACCCCAATGAGTTTGGCCATAAACTGTGGTTCTTTTTTGATAACCGCCATCAATTGCCGAAACTCTTCCGTGGATTCGGCGTTGACCTTGGTGGCCCAAATGTCCAAGCTCAGCTGGAGCAAGTCATCTAGCAAGGTAGGGGAGATGGCGCCGGGCGCGCCGCCGCCTTGTAAAAATCCCGCGACGAGCTCGTCGGGGTGTTCATCGTCATGATGACCCAAAATGGCATCTTCTTTTGACGGGAAGTAATTGAAAAACGTGCGGCGGGAGATGCCCACTTGTTCGCAGACTTCTTCAATAGTGAAGCCGTTGAGTCCGCGGGTAGCAGTGAGGGATCGCGCAGCAGCTGTTACTGCCTTGCGTGTCTTCAGACGCTTGCGGTCCCGCAGGCCACCACAACTATTTGCACTATTTTCCACAAAGTAAAGTTTTGCACCATAAGAAAATGAGTGCAACTTTTTTGTTCGTGATAGTCGTCACATAGGGGACCGCAACAAACACTTACGACGACGGCGGGCACCTTCTGTTCAGAAGGTGCCCGCCGTCGTCGTACTAAAAAGCTGACTAACGCTGGAAGTTATGCTTTGTGCGCTGGGCGGGTCATGGTGGTGACGTCCAGGGCCTTGTCCAGGTCTGCTTCGGAGACTTGGCCTTCGCCGTCGCCAACAAAGCCGAGCTGAACAACCGCTTCGCGAACCGTAAGACCCTCCGCCACTGCCTTCTTAGCGATCTTGGCTGCGTTCTCGTAACCAATGTATTTGTTCAGTGGGGTCACAATCGACGGGGAAGCCTCAGCCAAGAACCGTGCGCGCTCCACGTTGGCGGTGATGCCATCAATCATTTTGTCTGCCATCACGCGAGTGGTGTTGGAGAGCAAGCGAATGGACTCGAGGAGGTTGGCGGCCATGACGGGGATACCAACGTTGAGTTCAAAAGCGCCGTTAGTGCCAGACCACGCGATGGTGGTGTCGTTGCCGATGACCTGTGCGCAGACCATAATCGCGGCTTCGCAAATAACCGGGTTCACCTTGCCAGGCATAATCGAGGAGCCGGGCTGGAGGTCAGGGATGGCAATTTCGCCAAGACCCGTGTTGGGGCCAGAGCCCATCCAGCGCAAGTCGTTGTTGATCTTCATCAAGGAGATGGCAATGTTGCGCAGCTGGGAGGAACCTTCAATGAGGCCATCACGGTTCGCCTGAGCTTCAAAGTGGTCGCGCGCTTCGGTCAATGGCAAACCAGTGTCAGCCGCGAGGAGCTCAATCACACGCTCAGGGAATCCTGCCGGAGTGTTGATGCCGGTGCCTACCGCGGTTCCGCCAAGGGGCACCTCGGCAACCCGGGGGAGAGCTGCGTTGATGCGCTCGATGCCAAAACGGACCTGAGCTGCGTAGCCGCCGAACTCTTGGCCCAAGGTCACCGGGGTTGCATCCATCAAGTGGGTGCGGCCGGACTTTACTACATCCTTGAACTCCACTGACTTACGCTCAAGGGAAGCGGCCAAGTACTCCAGCGACGGGATCAGGTCATTGATGAGAGCCGAGGTAGCGGCAACATGCACTGAGGTGGGGAAAACGTCGTTCGAGGACTGCGATGCGTTCACGTGGTCATTCGGGTGAACGATCTTCTCGCTACCGGCAGCCTTGAGCGCGCGGGTGGCGAGCTCGGCTATGACCTCGTTGGTGTTCATATTCGAGGAGGTTCCGGAGCCGGTCTGGAACACGTCAATCGGGAAATCGGAATCGTACTTGCCACTCGCTACCAAGTCGGCTGCGTTGGCGATGGCGTCGGCAAGCTCGCCATCGAGCACACCCAACTCCTGGTTTGCCTGAGCAGCGGCCTTCTTCACCCGAGCGAGCGCTTCGATGTGAGCGCGCTCGAGTGTTTTGCCAGAGATCGGAAAGTTCTCCACGGCGCGCTGGGTCTGAGCGCGGTAGAGGGCGTTTACCGGAACACGAACTTCACCCATGGTGTCGTGTTCAATACGGAATTCTTCAGTGGTCAACTCTTCTGCGGAAGTCATGTGGCTAGCTTATTGCGCCGTGACCCTCGGAGAAAAACCGCGATGAGAGCTCGTCGCGGAAATATTCGAGCCTAGACCTCGCCAATTTCTGCTACTACATCCGCGCGGCCGTGTTCCAGGCGGTACGCCAGTCCAATGACGGCAGCGTGGCCAGAAGATACAGCCTCGGAAATCACCCGTGAACTGTCCACTAATCGCTGCGAAGTTTGCCGAACGTTTTCAACCACCATGTCATTGATTTCAGGTTCGTTGTTACGCAAGGAGGTTAATACTGAAGGGGTAATCCGTTCCACAAGGCTGCGCATAAAACCTACTGGCATCTCGCCAGTTTCTACAGCTGTTTTGGTGGCTGTGACAGCTCCGCAGCTGTCATGTCCTAGAACCACAATGAGCGGCACACCCAATACGCTCACGCTGTATTCAAGCGATCCCAGTACAGCGTCATCGATCACTTGACCCGCAGTTCGAACCACAAAAGCATCACCCAAACCCAGATCGAAAATGATCTCTGCGGCGAGCCGAGAATCCGAGCACCCAAAAATTACGGCAAATGGATGTTGATCATTCACCAAGGAGGAGCGCCGGCTCGCGTCCTGATTGGGGTGGGAGGATTCACCAGCCACAAATCGTTGGTTTCCCTCACGGAGTTTTCTCCACGCGAGGGCGGGGGTCAGGTAACTGGTCACTCTCTAACTTTAGGGGACGACGCTCGGCGACGGTGAACCCGTGACTGCCGGTGACTCGTCCAGAGCACGAACGACGGCGGCAGCAACGACGTCGTATTCCTCTAATTTGGCGCGGCCGGAGAGGATGACAGTGGTGCCGCGGTAGTTGAGCACCATGTGAGGGGTGCCCTTGCCGTTATCGCGGAGCTCCCAGTCCTTGCCTCCAACTGTTCTGGTTCCGGTGACTGGGGCGGTGTCAGTTTTTTGAAGAAGCCAGGTGGGGTTGGCTTGGCGAGTCTGGGAAATGCCCACAAACCCCTCTTTGGGGCTGAGGAAACCGGTCTCCCAAGTAGCTACACCGGAAGAGCCCGCAGACACCCAGCGAGCGTAGTTAGGGCTCCAACCTTGAGGTAATGAAGGTGCAACAGGTGTGAATCCCGCCACATCTGCGGCGTCGGAGGCAATCGCCGTAACATTCACCGTTGGGCGGTACCCCTGGCTTTTGGGCGAAGCGTTGAGCAAGAGGATCGGTACAAAAACGGCGATGGTCACCACTAGTGCAATGATCATTCCGATCACGGACGCATTAGCGCGTTTTGCCGCGCCAGGAGCCAAAACTGGCTTGAATCCGGGGTCTGTAGGGAGAAGCTGCTCGTTATTTGGCACGCTTGTGCTATTTTCTGAGCCGGGTGTCGCTTGCGTTTCGTTCACCCCTCTATAGTCGCCCATGGTGGGCCTAGCGAGCGAAACGGCTCCCGCGCTGATGGAATCTCGGCAGGGTTTTTCACTATCTGCCGGTGCTTCATATCCCATCTCCTACCTTTGCTGCCGCGACTATGATCGGGAGGGAGAAAGCAAGCGCGTGCACCGCGGCGCGCTGAATCGGTCAACGCTCAAAGAAGAGGTCCCCGTGTCGGCAGCAAATAACCACGCACAATATTCCACTATTTCCCCCTCACTCGCTGTGGGCGAAGATGAGCCAGACCGTAACCTAGCCCTGGAGCTGGTCCGTGTTACGGAAGCAGCCGCCATCGCCGGTGGTCACTGGGTTGGTTTCGGAGACAAAAACACCGCAGACGGTGCAGCAGTAGATGCCATGCGTTCTTTCCTGCACTCCGTCCACTTCAATGGCGTGGTAGTTATTGGTGAAGGCGAAAAAGACGAAGCCCCCATGCTGTTCAATGGCGAACAAGTTGGCGATGGCACCGGTCCGGAATGCGACGTTGCAGTAGACCCCATAGATGGAACCCGACTCACCGCCTTGGGAATTAACAATGCCCTCGCCGTTTTGGCTGTAGCCGAACGTGGATCCATGTTTGACCCTTCCGCCGTGTTCTACATGGAAAAGCTAGTCACCGGTCCTGAAGCAGCTGACATGGTTGATCTCCGCTTGCCGGTCAAGCAAAACCTTCACCTCATTGCTAAGGCCAAGGGTGTAAAGGTCAACCAGCTTAACGTGATGATCCTTGACCGTGACCGGCACCGTCCGTTGGTAGAAGAGATCCGCCAAGCCGGTGCCCGGACCAAATTTATTATGGACGGCGACGTTGCAGGCGCCATTGCAGCTGCACGCAGCGGAACCGGGGTCGATGCACTGATGGGCATCGGTGGCACCCCTGAAGGAATCGTGGCCGCCTGCGCCATTAAATCCTTGGGCGGCGTTATTCAGGGCCGTTTGTGGCCCACCAGTGATGATGAGAAGCAGAAGGCTATCGACGCCGGTCACGACCTTGACCGTGTGCTCTCCACCAATGACCTGGTGACCAGTGACAACTGCTACTTCGCAGCTACTGGTATCACCGATGGTGACCTGCTCAAGGGCGTTCGCTACTCCAAGGACAAGGTGCTCACCCAGTCGATCGTGATGCGTTCGAAGTCCGGAACCATCCGCTTTGTGGACGCCGAGCACAACTCAGCTAAGTGGGAAAGCTACGCACGCCGCGCATAGGGTTTAGCGATTTTTAGCTAAACCTCTTGCGGAGATTCTTAGTCAGGCTCCGCACGCGGCCAAGGCCCGTGCGGAGCACTGTGCGTGCGCCTCGGGCAGCGTGATACAGGCGGTACCGGATCTTATTTACGGGCAAATCCCATGTTCCCAGGTAGGCCACTTGATGCCCGCCAAAGGATTTTTTGAACGCCGTAAAACCGGCCCACTTATGATTCGGTTGATCCGCTGGGGCAACACCCCAAAGGTCAACAAAACTCAGCCCCTTGGCTTTGGCATCCAGAATCAACCCCACCAGCAACGGCACACCCGCGCTGAGCTTGCGGTGCTCCGGATCGACAGCTGCGTGCGCGTATACCCGGGTGTCAGCTGAATCGTACGCTAAGGCGGCACCGATGGGCAGGCCCTCCAGCTCAGCGATAAAAAGTGTGGCGGCGCCCGCCGGCATCAAAGACTTCGCAACAGCCGTGAGGTATTCATCGCTTTGAGGCTTAAAACCATTCCGGGTAGCCGTCTGATGCAAAAATTCCAAGAGGATGCTGATCTCTGCCGGATCGGTGCTCTGGCGGAACGACACACCCTTTTTGTGGATGTTCCGGTAAAGGTTCCGGTTGGCGGACTTCATATCCGCCAGGATTTCCTTGTCCGTCTGGTCAAGATCGATGACCCAGCTCAGTTCAGGCTGCTGATTAGCAGGTGCCGGCTCTAGTCCACGAGCCCGCATGGCTGAAAGACCCGCGGCATCAGATCCAAGACCGGCATCAACAGGTTCCAAACGAACAAACACGGCGCCGCACTCTTGGGCAAGTTTCACCAGTTCCGCAAGCGCTGCATCAAAAGCGTCCACGTTGTCAGCGAGCGGGCCATAGGGGGTGTAAAGGACTTTGCCCGCTGGGTTCGCTTCCTCAATGGCCAGGAAACTCCAGCCAGAACCTTGACGGCGATGAACTGTACGGCCCAAGGAACGCTGAAAGCTCTCCCATTCGGGGCTCTGCAAAAAGTACTTCACGGCTAGTTACCCAATCCAGTGGTGACGGCAAATGCAACAGTAGTGCCGCCGTCGGGAGCGACTGAGTGAATATTAACCGGTGCGTCGGAATTCGGAACAAAGGCGCTCTCACCGCGTTCAAGACGCAAACTTCCCTTGGGTGAATCGAGAATCAGAGCACCTGAGGCCACTAAAATTACTGCGGCACCAGCCTGTTCCAGCGCAAGCGTGGAATCCGCTGCGGGAAGTTCCAGAAGCTGCAAAGCGAACTCTTCAAAGGGCGGACGGTACAGCTCGGCTGCGAGGAAAGACTCCTCTGCAGCAAGCATTGGCACACCCACAGCTTCAAACTTCACGGTCCGTAAAAGCTCCGGGACGTCCACGAATTTTGGCGTCAACCCGCCGCGCAGCACGTTATCCGAAGCCGCCATCACTTCAATGCCCAAACCGTGCAGGTACGCGTGAACGTTCCCGGCGGGTAAATACACGGACTCGCCCGGACGCAAGGACACGCGGTTGAGCAACAAAGAAATGAGAACCCCAGGATCACCCGGGTAGTGGCTGTCCAGCATCTTTGCGGTGTCCAGTTCGCGGCCAAACTGTCCGCGGGGAAGGTCGGCTGTCAAGGCTGCGACGACGGTACCCACCAAAGCTGCCGAGCGGTCACCGCCAGTGATTAAACGGGTAAAAGCTGAGCGCAACGCGACCGCCTCGTCAGCTCCGGCCAAATCACCTATGACCTCGTCCAAGAGCCCGGGCACTTTGGCGCCCATGGCCGCAAGCTCAGTACGCACATGGCTAAAAATCGCCGCGGATGCTGCGGGGGAGCGGAAACCACACAGCGCCTCAAAATCAGTGAGCGCAAAGATCATTTCTGGCTTGTGGTTATTGTCCTTGTAGTTCCGCTCTGGAGCGCCTCGGTCCACGCCGGTTGCCTCTTCGCGGGCAAAACCTTCACGGGCCTGTTCCAAGCTCGGATGAACCTGCAAGGACAAGGGCGTCTCAGCGGCTAGAACCTTCATCAAGAACGGCAAGCGGTCACCGAAGGCGGCAATGCTGGCCTCACCTAAATGGTGTGTGGGATCCTCGGCGAGGAGCGCATCCAAACCCTGCGAACCGCCGTCGGGCAGTACAACTGTCGAGGGGGAATCCGGGTGAGCACCAATCCACATTTCAGCCTCCGGGCCCCCTGATGCTGGGGTGCCCAAAAGTTGAGAAATGGCCGTAGCGGAACCCCACGCGTAAGCGCGCACGGTGTTCTTAATGCGGTACATGGAGCTCCTCAAGTTTTCAGCGAACGCTTAGAGCGCCGCGCAATTTCCATTGTCTGCCAGCAGGGTGTCCAACATTGCGTAATCCTGTGCGTCGTAGAGGGAATTTAGATAATCCTTGGTGATCGTTTGACCATCTGGAGTGGTGGTGCTCAGGGGGAAGTCGGACGGCAAATTATCAACCGTGGGAACGGTCATTGGCGCCGCAAGGCCTACACCATCGGCCTGCGGTCCAGCCGCTGGTGCCACGCTCTGGCTCTTGCCCGTCTCGTCCACTATGGCTGGACCCATCCCGGATGAGGAAGGACTCGGTGAACCGGTGGCCTTGGCAATAGCCTGTTCCACCTTGGTGTGAATGAGGTTGAAATCTGGATCTGCCAAACCAAAGGTGTTTGGGAAATCTGGTGGGCCAATGGTGAGCCGTTGGACAGGCTGGTTCTTGGCCTTCGCGGCTAGATCGATAAAGCTACCCAACTGTCCCTGCGGGAGGTCGGTGTCAATCACTTCCGTGCCAGCCTTGGCGATCGCTTCAAACTTGGTCAAGACCGTTGCCGGATCAAGTTGTTTGATCATGGCTTCTTGAACGCATTGTTGGCGCCGAACGCGGGCAAAGTCATCAACGTTTTCCCTCGAGCGGGCAAACCACTGGGCTTGAAAGCCATTGAGCGTCTGATTGCCCGGGGCAATCCAGCCATCCGGCTTAACGTGACGGGTGTCGCTACCCGGTAGCATTCCAGCGCTGATGGGAACCCACGCGCCAACGCGCATTTTGATTCCACCCATGGCATCGATCAGCTTGGCGAAACCGTTCATGTCAATCAGCACATAAGCCTGGATCTTAATGCCAAGGGTCCCTGCGATGGCGTCTTTGGTGGCCTCTGCGCCGGGGTTCGAAGCGCCCGGGTAGGCGTCCTTGTGGTTATTGGTGGCGTCCGTGTACACAGCGTTGAGCAGGCAATTCAAGGGGTCCGGCTCGCAATTGTTAAAACCGTCCGGGTAGATCTTGTGCATCGGCGAATCTGCCGGAAACTTTGCGTACTGGAGAGAACGCGGGACGGAGATGATCGCCGTCGCGCCGGTATTGGCGTCGATGCTCAGCACCGACATACTGTCCGGGCGGAGACCTTCGCGGCCCTCGCCGGCGTCCCCACCCAACAAGGCTATGTTGTAGCGACCGTCAGCTGGTTCCATTGCGGGACCGCTGCCGAAGATGTCACTCAAAGCATTGCGTCCGGCGTTGATCAGGCTCGCCGCGTACAGCAGCGATCCGCTGCTGAGCACCAAAGCGATCACCAAGGTGATGATCACTGCCGGGCGGAAATCCTGCGGCAAAAGCCCGGGGCGGATGATGCGCAGGGTGTTGAGGAAGAGGAACGCCCAAGCGATAGCCAGAGCTACCAGCAGCACCATCAGCAGGAGCGAGACGATTGGATGGGTTAGTAGATTTACCGCGCTGGCTCGGCTTACCAGAGCCAGCGCAATAAGGGCGACGACGAGTCCCCAAGCTACCAGCGTGGTGCGCAACCCCGCGCGCCCCAGACGGCGGTTTCCGGCCACTAGTTGCGCTGTCCCGGGGACAAATAATGTCATTAAGATCAGCGCAAAGGCACGCTTTTTACGGCTTGAAACGCTGGCAAGTTGCGGATTGCGCAGTGGGTCCATGAGCCCCGTGCCACTAGCCCTTGGTGCTGCGTCAACGCTCTTGCTGGCGCTGAGAACGTCACCTGCCCGGGGGCGGGGAAGGGGGGTTTTGGAACGGTGATTCATAAAGTCCTAGCGCGTGGTCGCT
Organism: Pseudarthrobacter sp. J1763; assembly: GCF_050490295.1. Classification (NCBI taxonomy): domain Bacteria; kingdom Bacillati; phylum Actinomycetota; class Actinomycetes; order Micrococcales; family Micrococcaceae; genus Pseudarthrobacter; species Pseudarthrobacter sp. J1763. The sequence continues at coordinate 248,073 of NZ_JBNPEN010000002.1, forward strand.
GCAGATTCCGAGGTATGCGTGGAAAGCGCGGACTGCGGTGTGCCTGTGTCCGTCCGTGATGGGAAAACCTCGCCGACTTTACGGCGAAGATTTGCGCCCTTGGCCGTTGCTGTTTGGTTTAGTTCATCGGCGAAGTTGATGAGTTCCGTCTGGAGGCGCTGGGCGAGGGGATCAGTTCCTGCCGCCAAGATACGTGCAGCCAGCAGACCAGCATTGCGGGCGCCGCCGATGGACACTGTGGCCACTGGCACGCCAGCAGGCATCTGAACAATGGACAAGAGTGAATCCATACCGTCAAGGGTCTTTAGCGGCACCGGCACGCCAATGACGGGCAGAGGAGTAACAGCTGCCAACATGCCAGGCAAATGCGCAGCGCCACCAGCCCCGGCAATAATCACCCGTAGGCCACGCTGATGGGCTTCTTGGCCGTAGCGAATCATTTCAAGCGGCATCCGGTGCGCGGAGACCACATCGGCTTCAAATTCGATGCCGAATTCGCAAAGCGCCTCGGCGGCTGCTTCCATAACGGGCCAGTCGGAGTCCGAACCCATCACCAAACCCACCAAAGGGCGGCCGTTAGAGGATTTGGTGGTGCTCATGCTTGCTCCTTGAAGTCCGCTGTTGGGTTGGGTGTCTCTGCGCTGGCCGCAGTGGCTGTGACGGAGTTCTGGCTGAAACCAGGGTGGACGCCGTCGCGAATAATGCTGGCCACCACGTTTGCACGTTCGCGCAAACTGGCTACGTCATCCGTAGCCGTAGCCACCACATTAACGTGACCGATTTTGCGCCCCGGACGCACTGACTTGCCGTAGCCGTGGACTTTAACTCCCGGATCAGTAGCCATGGCTAGGGGGTAGGCGGCAAAGAGGTCCTGATTTGCGCCGCCCAAGTAGTTTTTCATCACCGTCAGTGGGCCAAGAACATCGGTTGAACCTAGGGGGAGGTTCAACACTGCACGCAGATGCTGTTCAAATTGGCTGGTGACTGATCCGTCTTGAGTCCAGTGACCAGTGTTGTGCGGGCGCATTGCCAGCTCATTGATCACAAACCCAGCACCACGGCCGGGCGTTTCAAAAAGTTCGGCGGCCATCACACCAGTGACACCCAGTTCGGCGGCAATTCGTAGCGCAGCGTCTTCGGCTGCGGCAGCAATCTCCAAGGGCAAATCTTGAGCTGGTGCAATGACTTCATCGCAGACACCGTCCACCTGGATAGTGTGAACCACGGGCCACGCGCGTGCTTCCCCGTCCGGCGTGCGGGCCACCAGAGCCGAGAGCTCGCGGGAGAACGCGACTTTTTCTTCGGCCAAAAGTGGTGACATCAACTCGAACCATTCGGCTGCCTCTTGGGCTGCAGCGGCGTCCACAACGATCTTGACGCCTTTACCGTCGTAGCCGCCACGGGGCATTTTGAGGACAACCGGCCATTCGCCGTTGTTCCCAAACTCCACTAGCTCCTGGACTGAGTGCACAGCAGCCCAACGAGGGTTCGGCAATTCCAAACGGTCAACTGCAGCACGCATCACTAGCTTGTCCTGTGCATTGACCAGTGCTTCGGGGCGCGGCTGGACATTTACACCGGAGGCAATGAGCTGGTGCAAGTGCTCATTGGGGACGTGTTCGTGGTCAAAAGTTAGAACGTCAACGCCCTGGGCAAACGCTAAGAGAGTGTCGAAGTCTTTGTAGTCGCCCACAGGTGCTTGGGGTACCGCGGAGACTGCTGACACGTTAGATGCTTCGGCAAGGACACGGAGTTCAAAACCTAAAGCGATTGCTGCGGGGGCCATCATTCGGGCTAGCTGGCCGCCGCCAACAACTCCGATTACTGGAAAAGTCACAAGGGTCAGCCTACCGAAGAACCGCCGAATTCCGCGGAACTCCACTCCACTGCTGTATTTGTGATGCCCTCAACTATGGAATCCAGCTCCGGGCGGTAAAATGGTTCGCTGGTCCTCAGCGACTATTCAAATCAGCGGCCGTGGAGGGTCATGTTCAATAAATTGACAGAGCGAATCCGCGGACTCGCGTCCTTATTCTGGCGTGAAGTCGCCAAGTTTGGCGCCGTGGGTGGCATTGCTTTTGTAATCGACAACGGCCTGACCTATTGGTTGATGCACGGAATGATGTCCGACAGCGAAGCTAAGGCACGTTTTGTGGGCGCCTCTATCGCCACGATCTTCTCGTGGATAGCAAACCGTTTCTGGACCTTCCGCCACCGTCGCCAGAGCAATGTGCTTCGCGAGTTCTTGATGTTTATCCTGATCAACGGCATAGGCATTGGTATCTCCACCGGTTTCACCGCCGCGGCCAAATACTGGCTGCTGATCCAAGACAAGAACTTGCTTTTTGCTGCTGGTGTAGTGGGCATTCTGGTAGCCACGGTGGTTCGATTCTTCGCCTACCGTTTCCTCGTTTTCAACGCGGAACTGGATGAGGAACCTGGCTACGATCATGACCATGAACTGATTGATCAGAAAGTTAGCCCGGAAGCTGAGTCCAAGTAATACGTTCACTGCTGCGGAGTCTGTCCGTGGCAGCTTCGTCATTGTGAACAACAACGATCGATCCGCCGGCTAGCCATGCGCCGAGGCAACTTGCCAGCAAATCTTCCAAGCCTGCACTGGCACTGACCAGCACACGGGCACCCTGCGGTGTTTCTTGTGCGAAGTCCTTGACTGATTCTTGAGCGCTGTAGCTTTGCTTTGCTGTGTTTAAGCGAGCTTGGTGAGTGCTTTCTGGTGAATCGTTATAGGGCATAAATACGTCAGCGTGTGAGCGAACTTCGGCGTTGTAGTCCACAGCGCCCGGAGGCAGGTCACCATCGAAGCGCATGGCTAATGCACCCAGCGCCACACCAACCATCACCGGAGAGCTAGCATCAGCACCAGAAAGTTGCTGGATGGTGTTGCCAAACACTACTTCTGAATCCAGCGCCGAGTCGTTAGGGCCAAGGTATAGCTCGGCGTCGCAGGCCAAAGCAGCAAAAGCCACAACTATCGACTTCCAATGAGCTGGCATGTTAACCAGCACCTTGGTTCCTGGTTCAACGTCAACTTCGTCTTGTAGGAAATTGGCTGTTTTCGCTACCCAGTTGTCCAGCACTCGGCCTGAAAGTTCAACACGTTCAAAGTCTGGCCCATACCAAGTCAGGCGAGGCGAAGTGGCGTCAACAGAACGCAGAGCAGTCAGAAGGTCTCGGTACGGATGTCCCATGGGTTCATCTTGCCACGACCACGGCCGGGCGCTCGCAGAGTCAAGAACGCAAGCGTTTACTAAGGCTCCGACTTGAAAAGCATGTGATCTTAGTCATCTTTGAGCTACAAAAAACCGTGACGTTATGTCTCCGTAACCAAAAATTTCGCGCAAATTCAATGAATCTTTTTTCCAGTCGCTGGAAGAGCGAGTTCTAGGCAATCTTCTGGTGGGCGTGTCGGTTTTTTCCGGGCGTGGCGCGCAACCTTTGAGGGGCTGGGAGTGACTATTATCCCCACCGCAGCTTGACGTCGTACTAGTTACACGCGTGTAATTAGTATGCAAAGGCCGCCGAACAAGCATTGCGCACATCACCGAGTGCCCTGCGAATCAGAACAGCGGCTGAAACATTCAGGAGGGACGCATGGGGCAAGCAGAGCGTATCCAAGAAGAATCGATTCTCGCAGGACGAGCGTCGGCGAAGTACCGGTCTAGGGGCGTCCCGAGTGACTGGTTCGTAGATCCTGCTGATCCAGAGGCAGCCGATCGTTTTACGGCCTTCAGTGCCGCCTCGCTTGAGGATCAAGCAACAGCTTTTCTCGCGACCCACATTGGTCTCGACGATGAAAACCACAACCTCTCTGCGGGCCGCGAAGTAGCGGACCCGCCTTTAGAACTACTCGTCAAGCCCAGTGAGCGGGCTCCGTCCCTTTTGTGGGCCGGGCAGCCGTTTCCCGGGATCGGCGCTGGATTTGACGATGAAGGAGAGCTCGGATGGCAAGCCGATGCCCTCTGCGCCCAGACGGATCCGGAAGCTTTTTTCCCAGAAAAAGGCGGATCCACACGCGACGCTAAAAAGGTCTGCGGGGCATGCAATGTACGACAGCAGTGCCTAGAGTACGCCTTGGCTAACGACGAACGCTTTGGAATTTGGGGCGGAATGTCCGAGCGCGAGCGCCGTAAATTGAGGAAGCGAGCAGTCTAATTCTCAAGGAAGTTCAGGTCACCGCCGTTGTGGTTGCCCACAATGGCGCGGACTATCTCTCCGAAACATTAACGGCGCTCGCGGACCAGAAAAGGTCCGTGGACGCCGTTATTGGCGTTGACACAGGATCAGAGGACGGTTCTCTAGAGGTCTTGGAGAAGGCTCTTGGCGCCAACCGTGTTATCGACGTCGGATCTTCTTACCGTGGTGGGTTTGGCCAAGCCGTGGCAGCGGGTCTTGCGGCGCTGTCTCCGGTAGCCGCGAGCGCTGGTGATACCTCGCAGTGGATCTGGCTCCTGCATGATGATGCAGCTCCTGCCCCTGGCGCCTTGGAGGAATTGCTCCAGGCGGTAGAGCGGGCACCTTCTGTTACTGTCGCCGGTTGTAAACAACTTGACTGGCACTCCCGGCGCAAGCTGATGGACGTTGGTCTCTCCACTAGCCGCTGGGCCGAACGTTTAACCCTGATCGAAGCCGATGAACTAGATCAAGGCCAGTATGACGGCCGCAGCGACACCTTCGCAGTGAATTCCGCGGGGATGCTGATTCGCCGTGACGTGTGGGATTCCCTCAAGGGTTTTGACCCGGCACTTTCCGGCACTGGCGACGACGTGGACTTCTGTTGGCGCAACCGGCTGGCAGGCAATCGTGTTGTGGTTGTCCCCGCTGCCATAATGTTTCACGTCAGGCACCGCCCTGACGGCCTAGGCAATGCCGCTGCAGCGCGCCGGGCTCAAGTTCTCTTGCGGCTCAAGCATTCGCCGTGGTGGGCTGTTCCGCTGCACGCAATCGGTGCTTTTCTGGGCAGTGTTTTGCGCCTGATATTCAGCATTGTGGTCAAAGACCCTGGCCACGGAATTCATCAACTGGGTGCCACTTTGGTGGCCCTTGGCTCCCCGCTCGCGGTGCTGAAAGGTAGGCGCCAAGCAGCTAAAACACGCAAAGTGCGGCGCTCGGTCATCCGAGGATTGCAGACCCCGCGTCGGGAAGTCTGGTCTCACCGCCGTTCGTTGATGGAGGCTCTGGGGGCCGACGATGTTGTGGGCGACGGCGTGGGCACCGACGGGCTCTCGCTGGAACCCAGCGGTGATTCTGACGATGACTTCACTGCGTTAGCCACTTCAGAGCGGGGTTGGGCTGGGACAGGTCTCTTTGCCGCCATCCTGATCAGCCTCGGCGTAGCTATTGCTGGGCTTTTTGGTGTTGCGGGATCTCCGGTTGTTGAAGGCGGGGGTCTCTTGCGCGTCTCCGAGACACTGGGGCAGGTGTGGGGCAACGCCGCAAGCTGGTGGATTGGTCTTGGCGCCGGTATGCCCGGTCACGGTGACCCTTTTGACTACGTTCTCTGGTTTATTGGTGTCCTGGGCTTTGGCAATACGAATGGGGCTCTTTCGTGGCTCCTTGTTTTGGCCATGCCACTTTCCGCCGCTGGCGCGTGGTCTCTGGCAGCGGCACTGTCCTTCCACCGCAGTCCGCGGTTCGTCGCCGCACTGATCTGGGCAGCAGCCCCCGTCCTTCACATAGCGCTCAACCAGGGACGAATTGGGTCTCTGGTAGCCCATGTGATGTTGCCTTGGCTACTTTTGGGGCTGGTTCGCGCAGTAGGCGCTGCTCACGACAGGCGATTGGCGGCAAATCCGAACGCTATCCTTCCGGCTGGTGTCCCAGCGAGGGCTGGTTCCGGTGGTGTTCCGTCATGGACGGCTGCCGCGGCTGCCGGGCTTGCACTGGCGATTGTCTCAGCAGCAGTGCCCTCGCTTTTGGTGCCAGCCATTGTGGTGATTGCCATCTGCGCCTTGGTGCTAGGCCGGCGCGGACGCACCTTGTGGTGGTCTATAGGCCCCAGCATTGCCCTGTTTTTGCCGCTGGCCATCAGCTCTGTGAATACGCCACGCGCTTTGTTGGCGGACCCGGGGATTGCTTTGCCTTCGGATCCCGCTCCGCTGTGGCAACAACTACTGGGCCAGCCGGTCTCCGTTGATCCTGCAGCTTCCGTGAATGCCTTTGGCACACACCTTGGTGGGCCTTGGGCGCTTGTGGCGATGCTGATCATTGGTGTGCCAGTTGTGGCGCTAGGTGCTATTGCCCTGTTCTTACCGGGGAAGCGGATGCGTTTTGTTCGCATCTTGTGGCTGGCCGCCGTGGTCATTTTGTCGGCTGCATGGCTCGGCGGCCATGTGTTGACTGGTGGAACCGATCAATTCTTGGTGAGCCCCTACTCCGGAGGTGCAGTCTCCGCTGCCGGTATCTTGTTGCTGGCCGCAGCAGTGGTAGGTGCCGAACGTTTGATGGGCCGCCGCCGTCGTCGTACTGAATCCTCCGAGCCCAAGAAGTCAAAACTTATTGGGCTCCGCGTTGTGGCCGTAGCAGCCGTATTATTACTGCTGGCTGGCCCTGTGCTGAGTTGGGCATTGTGGATTTCCGCCGCCAGATCGAACGGCGCTGATGCAAGGGCTGCAGGCACTGCGCCGCTTGTGCCACAACGACTTATTGCACCTGCCACGAATGAGACTTTGCCGGCTACTGCCACAGACCGCGGCAATGGGCCCGAACAGACTCGTACGCTTGTGATCACTGACAACGGTGATGGAAGCTTCGGTTCCGCTCTGATGCGCGGTTCAGGAACCACCTTGGACTCACTGTCCACCATTGCCTCGGCCCGGAAAATTTTGCCTGATGATCAGGCGACAAAAACTGCGGACGACGACGCGGCTGACGCGGCTTTGCGCTCATCGGTGGCCACCATTATGGCCGGCGACAGGGTGGACCCTCGGGCCCAACTGGAACCGCTGGCGGTGGGCTTTGTGGTGTTGAAAACTGACGATGCCACTGGGCAGCTGACAGCAAGTCGCATCGACTCGGTCCCAGGTCTTGTGGCTGTGGGGCAGACCAAAGCTGGCTGGCTGTGGCGAGTTAGCCCATCAGCTCAACCACCCTTGACGGATTCAGATACCTCAAACCGTTTGCGCCTGGTGGGCAAAAATGGTGCCACTACAGCTGTCCTGGGATCAGCCAAAACCGGAGCTGAAACAATTCTTCCGGATGGCCAAGAAGGCCGGCTCCTAGTGTTGTCAGAGCGGGCTGATCCAGGCTGGTCTGCGTGGGTTGATGGCCGCAAGCTGACCTCTACCACCTCGGATTGGGCGCAAGCATTTACTGTCCCGGCGAAGGGCGGAAAGTTGGAAGTGAAGTATTCCAACCCGTTCTCCCCGTGGGTTGAAATATTGCAAGTGCTGGTCCTTGGCGCCACCCTTTTGCTTGCCATTCCGTTGCCAGCGCGGCGCAGTAATGCGAAATTCTCCCGCGATGAAGGTTCTCTCAGGAAGGCTGGCACCAATGAGTGACGTAATGCAGCCGGTGACTCGGAATCGCCGGGGGGTCGCTACCGCGCTTGTGGCCGGTACCAGCACCGCGGCGATTGTTGCTGCAGTGATTGTGGCAGGAAGTTTGCTGCCACACCCGGATGGCACAAAAACTTTAGACACCCGGGTGGCTTCAGTGCCGGCCGGTGAAACCACGGCTGTGTGTCCGTCCCCAGTGAAGTTACTTCAGGGAAGTTCTGTGGGAACGGACGCGCAGTTCAGCCCTGATTCAAGCACTGCAAAAAACACGGTTTCTGCTCTGGTTCCTAGCGACACCTCTGGTGCCATTCCGGCAAGCAATTTGGCGACGATTAACGGCACAACGCTCGCCGAGATCGCCAAGGCTCCCGCGTCAGGTGCTGGAAGTAACACACCGGCGCTCAAGGCTGCAGTGGTTTCATCTAAAACTGTTGATGCCGCAGCCGTGCTCAGTGCTGACCCACTCAAGGGCAACTCCTCCTTGGCCTCGGCAGTGTTTACCTACACGGCTAGCGATGGCGATCTCAAAGGTATTGCTTCAGCCCCCTGCGTCTCACCGTCCAACGACCAATGGGTGATGGGTGCCAGCACCACCGTGGGCAGAACCTCGGTCCTGACTTTGAGTAACCCTTCCAAAACTCCGGCAACGGTGAATCTGGAAATGTTCGGCGCCAAGGGTGCCATTCAGGCCGCCGGAAGCCGTGGGCTGCTGGTTTCTCCGGGGAAATCCCGCAGTATTGTTCTAGCCGGTTTGGTACCTGAGCAAGCAGCATTGGCCGTGCACGTCCGGAGCATGGGTGGGGCCGTTGCAGCAAGCATTCAGCAAAGCACTTTGCGCGGGTTAACTGCCGGGGGAGTTGAAGTCCTCAGCGCCACTGCGGCACCAGGGACCTCCGCAGTTCTCACCTCAGTGGTGATCCAAGATCCAACAGCCACCGCAACGGTCCGCCGAGCAAACGGGTTTGGCGACGCTGGCCCCGTACTTCAGTTATTAGTCCCGGGCGCAGCCGATGCCGTGGCACAGGTTAAGCTGTTCGGTGCCAACGGCCAGCAGGCCCTCGACGGCGGCGGCGTTATCACCGCCAAAGCAGGGCAAGTTACCGAGGTGCCACTGGATGGTGTGCCGGCGGGGATTTATACGGTATCGGTCACTTCAGATGTTTCTCTTGCAGCCGCCGCTCGTATTACCCGCGGCTCAAAGCCCACCGATGCGCTGGACTTTGCGTTCTCCGGTGCCTCAACGCAGCTCTCTGACCAGCAACTTGTCACGGTTCCGCGCAGCAGCTCAACGGGCAATAGCAAACTGAACTTTGGTGTTCCTCAGGGCAGGGCGCAAATTAGTTACACGGCAATTACCGCCGACGGTGCCTTACACAAAGCGCAGAGCATCAGTGTGGCCGGTGGCACCTCGGCCACTGTCGACATCCCCGCCCAACTCTCCGGCACGGCAGTGGTGGGATACATACTTTCAGCCTCGGGAGACCAGGCGTACGGCTCGCTGTTGCAAAGTGATTCGGCGTCCAACGGGCTGTCCGTAGTGCCAATCTTGCCCGGCGTAAAGGGGCAACAATCCTTGCCCGTGACGCTCAATTACTGAGCATGATTGGCGGCTGAACAGGCCTAATTATCGGCATCTCGCCACCACTGTGTGCGGGGACGATTTACCGCGGGACTTTAGTGCCGCCGTCGTGCGTGTTGAGAGCCGGTGTCCAGAGAGCCGGTGTTAAGACCTTGTGCCTAGACTCTGTGCTTAGACCCGGCGCCGGTAGTACGGGTCCAGGCTCTCTGGCGCAATGCCCAACATGTCAGCGGTCCGTTCCACCACCACATCGTGCACTAGGTCTTGGAGTTCTTCCCGGCTGGTGCACGCGTGTTCCACAACTCTGCGGTACACGGTGATGGTGGCTGGCTCATCATCACTGGCGGGCCGGTAGGAGCCCATAGGTGCTGGCCGTCGGAGAGCCACCAATTCTTCGAGACCCGGGGGAATTTCATCAACGGCAAACAACACGCCGTTGAGCGCAGGGCCGCGTAGTTCGTGAAGCCGCTGGGCCGAATCCATCACGTATTCATCAAAGCGTTCAGAACGGCTGCGATAACCCGGCAAGGTGGGCAAAAGAAGTTCCCCACGCAGGCCACGCCCATGCCTGTTCCTGCGGCGCTGACGGAATCCACGGCCGCGGGCAGACAGAGTTTGCCCTTCGGAGTCTTCGTTGAGCCGAATACTGATTCCCGGCCCACTGAACGGCGATTGCATACATCGACTGTAGTCCGCTCGTGTGCCTCGCGCGAGCCACCACCAGCAGATCAGAAGGCACGCAGCCAAGCTACCGCGTTTGAGGCATTCGGGGGAGTAGTCTGGTTCGTCGTGGGTGCTATTCGTCAATGTTCCAGATCAGGCTGCCGTCAGAGTGCGGTTGCTACCTTGACGTTCGTCTATGCAGACTCCACGGCCGTTCTTGGCCCGCTGGCTACGTACGCCGAGCCGCACTGCTACGACCTCTGCGCTCAACATGCCGCTAGGCTCACTGTTCCTCGCGGGTGGGAAGTACTTCGCCTAGCCATGCCTGAGGTACCGGCCGGGCCTGGTCCTGACGATCTCTCCGCTTTGGCCGATGCTGTTCGCGAGGCTGCAACGGTGCGCGAACCAGCACCAAGCGAGCCTACTCAAAGAGGTCCACGAACCGTTTTGGAACCGCCAGCTGGAACCGATGGTGCCCGCCGAGGTCATTTGCGTGCCCTCCGTGAGCCGTTTTAAGTCTCTCGCTGTAGGCTGAATCCTGAACAATCAGCAGCCGCGCCGCGAGGCCACATCCAGGAGCGAGCACTTGCCCAAGATTAGCCCTGAACTTTTGTCCATTTTGCGTTGCCCGGTGACCGGCTCCGCCCTCACGCAGGTCGGCGCCGAGCTGGTCTCGGTGCAGCCGGGTCCCGCCGGAGAGCCCTTGCGCTACCGCGTTGAAGACGGCATTCCGCTGCTACTAGAGGACTCATTGTTGGCCGCCGCCAGCGGCGCGCCAAGCGACCAGCATGACGCTGCCTCCCCGTCCGCAGCGAACTAACGTCCCGCCAACTTCCCGCGTTACCGGCCCGAGGCGCACGTCCGCTTTGCTGCCACGTACTTGATCACGACTGAGGAAACAGACTTTTATGAGCTTCGATTACAAAATTGCAGACATTAACCTTGCCGAGGCTGGCCGTCACCAGATTCGTTTGGCCGAGCACGAAATGCCAGGTCTGATGTCCCTCCGTGAAGAGTTCGCGGACAGCCAGCCGCTGGCCGGTGCACGCATTGCAGGTTCCTTGCACATGACCGTGCAGACGGCCGTGCTGATTGAAACGCTGACCGCCCTTGGTGCAGAAGTGCGGTGGGCTTCCTGCAACATTTTCTCCACTCAAGATGAAGCTGCAGCAGCGATTGTTGTTGGTAAGGGAACCCCGGAAGACCCGCAGGGCGTCCCGGTCTTCGCTTGGAAAGGCGAAAGCCTCGAAGAGTACTGGTGGACAGCAGAGCAGATTATGTCCTGGCCCGGTGCTGACACGAACCCCGAGCTCGGCCCCAACATGATCCTCGACGACGGCGGAGACGCCACCCTCCTGGTTCACAAGGGTGTTGAGTTCGAAGCAGCCGGGGCTGTGCCATCTGCCACTGAGGAAGATCCAGAGGAATACCGCATCATCTTAGACGTGCTGCGCGCCTCCCTGGCTAAGGACCCGCAGAAATTCACCCGCCTGGCCGCGGGCATCAAGGGTGTCACTGAGGAAACCACCACTGGTGTGCACCGCCTCTACCAGCTGGCCGAGCAGGGCAAGCTTTTGTTCCCGGCTATCAATGTCAACGACTCCGTTACTAAGAGCAAGTTCGACAACAAATACGGCATCCGCCACTCCCTCCCCGACGGAATCAACCGCGCTACTGACGTGCTGATGGGTGGCAAGGTCGCCGTCGTTTGCGGTTACGGTGACGTTGGCAAGGGTGCTGCGGAAGCGCTCCGCGGCCAAGGCTCGCGCGTTATTGTCACTGAGATTGACCCTATCTGCGCACTCCAGGCAGCCATGGACGGTTACCAAGTTTCCAAGCTTGAATCTGTACTCAGCGAGGGCCACATCTTTATCACCACCACCGGCAACAAGGACGTTATCCTCGCCGAACACATGGCCGGGATGCAGAACAAAGCGATCGTGGGAAACATTGGTCACTTCGACAACGAGATCGACATTGCTGGCCTTGCCAAGATCCCGGGTGTCAAAAAAGTGGAGATCAAGCCGCAGGTTCACGAGTGGGTATTCAACGAGGGCACCGATGAGGAAAAGTCCATCATCGTTCTCTCTGAGGGCCGCCTGCTCAACCTTGGAAACGCCACCGGTCACCCCTCCTTTGTGATGAGTAACTCCTTCGCCAACCAGACCATTGCCCAGATTGAACTCTGGACCAAAAAGGATCAGTCGGCTGAAGAGCGTGAATACAACAACCAGGTTTACGTTCTGCCCAAGATCTTGGACGAGAAGGTGGCACGCTTGCACCTAGATGCTTTGGGAGTGGAGCTGACCGAACTGTCCAAGGGCCAAGCAGAATACCTGGACGTTGACGTCGCTGGTCCTTACAAGGCAGAGCACTACCGCTACTAAGAGGTCACCAAAAGGTGAGAACATTGTGATGGAAACGTAGCCGTGTTGTCACGCTCCATCCATGTTCTCGTTTTAAGGTGGCCCTATGGACTCTGCTGACTCAACCCCTCGCCGCCGTTCCGGCAAAACCATCGCGCTGTTAGCTGCGGTGTGTGTACTGGCCGCTGGAGGGGGTACTTTCGCTGCCGTTTCGGCGGGATCAGCGCATGCCAACGTGCCTAGCGAGTCAGCAGCTCCACAACGTACGACGCCGGGACTTGCCGTTCCTGTAGTGGCACCTTTGCAGTTACTTACCACGCCCACAGACGGCGCAAGTCAGGTAAACCCGGCCGCGCCAGTGATTCTGAAAGCTACCAACGGCAAGATTTTGCGTGCTTCGCTGACCAGCTCTGACGGTAAATCCGTTGAGGGCGCAGTGAACGCAGCGGGCGACACTTGGACGTCAAGCGGTGCATTGAGCTTCAACACTGCCTACTCGGCCAACTATGTGGCAAAAGACGGGGCGGGGCGTGAAAGCACCATTACGCGCAGCTTCAGCACGGTGTCAACGGCTAATGAGGCGGATGCAGCAATGTATCCGCTGGACACCATGACAGTTGGTGTTGCCCAGCCCATCCAGTTGACCTTCAGTGAGCCGGTCACTAACAAGGCTGCTGTTGAGAAAGCCATCAAGATCACTTCCACCTCCGGCCAGGTTGGCAAGTTCCGCTGGTACTCGGACACCATGGTCCGCTACCGTCCGGAAACTTTCTGGACCGCCAAATCCACCATAACGGTTGACATCAAACTCTTTGGTGTTTCCTTTGGCAACGGTCAGGTGGGCAACTTCAACAAAACCAACACCATCCACATTGGTGAGAAAAAAGTAGCGGTGGCTGACGCCGTCGCTAAGACCTTTACTGCCTCGATCAATGACAAGCAGGTGGGAAAGTGGAGCGTCACCATGGGGGATGAACGGTTTCCCTCTGCACGCGGATACTTGGTGTTGATGGACAAACAGCGCAAGGCACACTTTGTTGCCTCGAGTATCGGTCTTAAGCCTGGGGACCCGGCATACTACGGCGAACTGGATGTCCAGTACGCTACCCGTTTGACCCCGAGCGGCGAGTTCATTCACCAAGCAACAGACTCCGCCCTGCCCTACATTGGTGTCACCAACCTGTCCCATGGATGTATTGGTATGGGCCCCAGCGGGGCCGCATGGGTCTTTAACAACATGGGTGTGGGGGACGTGGTGAAGGTAGTGAATACCAAGGGAGACTTCGCCAACTACGACGACGGTTATGGAGATTGGAACATCGCGTGGGCTAGCTACGCCAAGCGTTAGGCTAGTTGTTTAGCTGCAACAGATTGTTCTGGGCGCACTTTGTGACCTAGGTGGGGGATATGGCATCAAACTCGAAGACATCAACAGCTGCACGCGGCTGGAAAATCGCAGGCGGGATTCTCGCCTGTGCACTAGTCGCTGGTGGCGTGGGCCTGGTGACAACTGGCTACTGGCCATCCGGCGGTCAAACACCGGTCGCGGGGAGTTCGCAGTCAACAGCCGGACTTCAAGCACCTAGCGGCGCTGGAAATGGCAGCGCCGGTGCTCAGAGCTCTGGCCCCAGCAACTCCCACTCACCAAGTCCAGCACCAGTGGTCAAGCCGCTTGAACTGGGAGTCACTCCCAATGATGGTGCTCAGGAAGTTAATCCGGCCATTGCGCCAGCCATTAAAGTGATCAATGGCACCATCAAGAGTGTGAGCCTGAAGGATTCAAAGGGCTCCGTTATTGTTGGCAAGCTCAGCGCCGACGCAGCAAGCTGGAGCGCTAACGATCCCCTCGAATTCAACGAACGGTACACCTACGAGTTTGTGGTTGCTGACTCTGCTGGCAATGAAACCACCAAACGCCACAGCTTTGCCACCGTGCAAACGGCGAACGAAGCTGATGCAGCCGTTTTTCCTTCGAACGGCTCCGTGATGGGTAGCGGTCAGCCCGTTCAAATCACCTTCAGCGAACCGGTGATCAACAAAGCTGCCGTGGAGAAAGCCGTCAAGATCAGCTCCACCTCGGGTCAGCCGGTCGCTTGGCGTTGGTACAGCGACAAGATGGCCCGCATTCGGCCGCAAACTTTTTGGGCTGCTGGAAGCAAAGTCACCATCGACATGCAGCTTTTCGGGGTGGACTTTGGTCAGGGCATGATCGGCAACTTCAACTCCACGGTGGGTTTTAGTGTGGGGCAGCAAAAAGTTGCTGTGGTGGATGACATCACTAAAACCATGAAGGTGTATTTCAACTCCGCATTGGTCAAAACATTCCCGGTGACACTGGGGGACCCGGAGTGGTTATCGCCCACCGGCTATGCCGTGATTATGGAGCAAGAGCGTTACTCGAAGTTCAATGCGGGGAGCATCGGACTCAAAAAGGGGGACAAGGGGTATTACCCGCCACTGACTGTTGAGCACGCTAACCGCTTGACGTCCTCTGGTGTATACGTGCACCAAGCACTGCCATCTGCATACGCTTACGTGGGCAACACCAACGTCTCGCATGGCTGTGTGGGTCTATTGCCAGCTGACGCAGCATGGTTCTTCAACAACATGACTTCAGGAGACGTGGTGCAGACACTGAATACTGGTGCGCCAGCCGTGGAACCGCTTGAGGGCTGGGGCGACTGGAACATCCCTTGGGCCCAGTACGCTTCGCGCTAATCGGCGTAAGGTAACCGTTCAATCCGTTGCGCCAGCTTGGCACTCCGCGCAGCAGATTTTGTGAGTCGGGCTAGGTCTCTGCTTCGGCGCTCAGCCATAACAGCGGATAAAAACTCGTCTGGACCAGTGCCTTGTGGCGCCGAGGGAGCAACGTAGCGGCTCACTTCTGCAACAAGTTCCGTGCTGACCCGCCAACGCGCCTCAGGAGTCATACGGGCTGCCTGCTGCATATACGCTAACGTTCGGCGCGACACAGCATCCGGAAGCCGGCCAATGTCTGCCATGGTGGCCCAGCCACGCAACCGCGGTGGCACCTCCGGAACTACTTTGACCTCTTCCGTGACGCGATCCTTGAGCGCGTGCGTGCCGGCCATCAAATCACCTAGTCGCTTGGCGCGTTCGTTGAACATTCCTGCGAGTAGCGCCACCGAACCGAGCGTCATGTAGATCTCCAGAAACCCAGCCAGGCCCCTAATCACTGCATGCCGGAAGCGAATGGCGCCCCCGTCGTCGCGCACTACACGGATACCCACAATCATTTTGCCCAGGGAACGGCCGCGCGTCAGAGTTTCAACCGTGACGGGAACGATCACCGTGAAAAAGATCAGTAATACCAATGACATCATCACGCCGGTGGAAAGATCGGTGGATTCCGCGGCGGAGCCAACTACCGTCAGAGCCACAAAGTACAGAACAAGCGTGAGCACAACGTCGATGATCAAGCCCACAGCACGGAGTAGAAAAGAAGCTGGGCGTAGCTCTAGTACTACTGCCTCACCGGTAATGATGGCTGTCATGGCCCCCCATCCGTGGACCCCACAAGTGCCAGAAGTCCTTTGGCACCGCAGGGGCGGCAATTCCTTCGCTTCGAATCAGTGTATCCAGTCTCCCCGCACATCCTTCTGGACGGTTAGTCTGGAGCCGTGGACATGGACGCCTTCACAGCAGTCAACGCATCGACCTGGAAACGCCTCGATGATCTTTCGCGTACCCGCCGATTGGACGGCGCCGCCGCCGATGAGCTGTTAAGCCTGTACCGGAAGGCCTCGGGGCACTTGTCCCTGATCCGTTCGCTCGAGCCGGAAAGCGCCCTTTCAGCATCGTTATCCGCAACGCTCGCTCGTGCCCGCTCCCGCTTCACCGGGGCGCGGTCCAATTTTATGGAGGACCTCGCAGGATTTTTTGTGATTTCTTTGCCAGCAGCGTTCTACCGGATCCGGTGGTTGACCTTGGCCTGCGGGGCGGCGTTTATTTTGATCGCAGCTATTTACGCGTTGTGGATTGCAAACAGCCCTGAGGTCTTGCGCAGTTTGGGTTCGGATGCCCAGATTCAGAAGTACGTCAATGACGATTTCATCAATTACTACTCAGAGAACCCGGCGGCGTCATTCGCTGGCGCGGTGTGGACTAACAATGCCTGGATCAGCGCACAGGCCGTTATCTTTGGTGTCACTGGGATCTGGGTTCCTTACATACTGGTTGGCAATGCCACAGGTGTGGGGCAAGCCGCTGGCATATTTATGGCTGTGGGTAAATCCGACGTCTTTTTCAGCTATATCCTGCCGCACGCTTTGATGGAACTCACGGCGGTGTTTGTGGCTTGTGCGGCAGGTCTGAGGATTTTCTGGGCGTGGGTATCCCCGGGCCCCATGCGCCGTTCGGTGGCACTGGCCAAGGAAGGGCGCTCCTTAGTCACCGTGGCATTAGGGCTGGTCTTGGTGCTCTTTGTCTCCGGTCTTGTAGAAGGGTTTGTGACCCCGTCTACCTTGCCCGTAGGGGTGAAAATAACCATCGGTGCCGCGGTTCTGGCAAGCTACTGGGTTTACACGCTGGTCCTGGGCTCACGGGCAGTTCGCTCAGGAGAAGACGGTGACCTCGAAGCAAAAGACGCTGGATACACCGAAATCGCCGCCTGACCGGGGTGGCCTCATCAGCTCTCTGAGCGCCTACCGGTAGGCTCGTTGCTTAGAAAGTAAGGCTGCAGAGTGATCATACGCTCGTGGCAAGCGTCTGATGGAAGTGAAACAACGTGAGCGAGAACAAGCCTAAACAGGAGCCAATCCACTTGGATTCCTCCCAAGACACGGACGAGCCAGCCTTTGATTGGCTCAAGACCCCGGCCCGCAAGGAGCCCAGCACTGAAGCTGAACCAGCAACGCAAAAGCTGGACGCAGATTCCGTAGATTCTGCAGAGCCGGATAACGCACGGCCGGATAACGTAGGGCCGGATAAAAGTGGCGCGGGGCATCGTGCCACTTCGGCCAGCGAATCAAAAGCAGATGCCATTGCTGCAGCCGATTCTGAAACCGCCGCATCTGCCAGCTCAGGGGCTAAGTTTGAGGACACTGAATTTAGCCGAGCTGACGCTGCAGCCATCAACGCTACTCGTTCCACCAGCGCCGGGGAGACCGAACCGACGGGAACCACTCCTTTATTTGAACCGCATCCCACGTCTGCGCTGCAGGTTCGCCCGCCAGAGGACGAGATCCAACGCCGTAAATCTCGTCGGGATCAGGTAGCAAATTCTCGTCCCGTGGCCCCGCGCATTATTCAGGTCCTTTTGGCCGTATTTTTCCCGGTGATCGTATTAGCGGCAGCTGTTCGCGCCGTCGCATCTCCCTTGTTTTTATGGGTTGAATATCACCGTCCTGGGTTCCCCGGAGACGGCTATGGCTTCAGCACTGATGACCGCCTCAGCTACGGTTCCTACGCGATGGACTACTTATCCAATTTCGCTGCCCCGCGGTACCTCGGCGACTTGGTGAACGCCAGTGGCGAAAAGCTGTTTAAGAGCGGTGAAGTTTCCCACATGGCTGACGTTAAAAACGTTATGCTCTCCACCTGGGCTGGTGGCACGCTGCTGGTCATCTTGGCCATCATCGCCATCATTTACTTGCGCAAGCGCAGCACCGGCGGCGTCCGGCGGGCTCTTTTTGCTGGATCCATCGTGACACTGGTAATCATCATCACCCTCGGTGTCTTGGGCGTTTTGGGGTGGGAACGGTTCTTCACCGATTTCCACCACATTTTCTTTGCCAACGGCACCTGGACCTTCAGCCTCGACGACACGTTGATCCGTTTATTCCCGGCGCAATTCTGGATGGATGCAGGCATCGCTATTGCTGGGTTGGTACTGCTCGTATCGATCGTTACGCTCATCCTGACCTGGCCCACACGCAAACGCCGTGGCCTGAGCAAAAGCCGGGCAAAGGCCTAGCGCTAAGCCTGCCTATTTGGCGTAAAGGGCCTCGACCTCGTTGGCAAAGTCCGCAACGACCGAGGTCCTTTTCAATTTAAGGCTCGGCGTCAGGTGACCTGACTCCACGCTCAGCTCAGAGCCCAGGACCCGGAACTTGCGAATGCTTTCGGCTCTAGAGACCAGCTTGTTGGCGGAGTCGATAGCCTCTTGCAGTGCTTCGAGTACACGAGGATCGGTGGCAGCCTCGGCCGTGCTGAGCGGCTCGATGTTTTGTTCTTTGCACCAGGTGGCCAGTCCTTCAGGATCTAAGGCCAAAAGGGCAGAAACGAAGGGGCGCCCTTCACCAACCACGATGGCGTGTTCCACTAGCGGGCTGTGCCGGATCTCTTCCTCGAGCGGACCGGGGGCAACATTTTTGCCAGCCGCGGTGACCAGAATGTCCTTTTTACGACCGGTGATGGTCAAGAAACCGTCATGGTCCAAAGAGCCAAGATCGCCAGTGCGGAAGAATCCATCAACAAAAGCATCCTGGTTGGCGCCTTCATTATTGTGGTAACCCTTGAACACCCCAATGCCTTTGATCAGGACTTCGCCGTCATCAGCAATTCGGATGGTGGTGCCAGGGATAGGGATACCCACACTGCCAATGCGGGTGTGCTGTGGGGTGTTCACCGCTGCGGGAGCAGTGGTTTCAGTGAGGCCGTACCCTTCCAACACGGGGATACCTGCACCATGGAAAAAGTGCGCTTCCCTTGGGTTTAGTGGGCTAGCGCCGGAGACCGTGTGGCTGACCTCGGAGCCGAAGACTGCGCGAATTCGCGGGAATAAGATGCGGTCAAAAACTTTTTGTGTGATGCGAAGAGCCAC
Organism: Pseudarthrobacter sp. J1763; assembly: GCF_050490295.1. Classification (NCBI taxonomy): domain Bacteria; kingdom Bacillati; phylum Actinomycetota; class Actinomycetes; order Micrococcales; family Micrococcaceae; genus Pseudarthrobacter; species Pseudarthrobacter sp. J1763. Next base: position 266,982 of record NZ_JBNPEN010000002.1, read on the forward strand.
GCCTGGGCCCGCGTTGCCTTGCCGCGCTGCTTCAAGCGCCGTGGAGTACTTCACAGCTGTGGACGCCGCCCTGGCAAAGAGCTTGCCCTTTCCAGCTGCTGAAGCCTTGGATTCCGCGCCAGCGTAGACCTTCTCAAAAATGCGGGGCACAGCCAGCAAGAACGTTGGCTTAAAAGTCACTAAGTCGTCCATTAACTCGGCGGCGCTTCCGCTGTGACCAAGCTTTATCCCGGAGGTCATACAAACAACCTGGACTGCCCGGGCCAAAACGTGGGCGAGCGGCAAAAACATCAGGGTGCGGCCCTCGGGGTTCTCGAGGAACTCGCTGAGGAACGGAATAACATTCACGGCCACTACAGCAAAGTTGCCGTGAGTGATCTCGCAACCCTTTGGTTTGCCGGTGGTGCCCGAGGTGTAGACCATGGAGGCTACGTCTTCTAAACCGGCGGCACTGCGCTGACGTTCAAGCTCAGAGTCGCTGACCCCCACACCGGCGGCGGCGAGGCTAGTGAGGTTGGGTGCTTGGCCGTCCTCGCTCATCCGTGTCACGGCGATGGGGGAGTCGCCTAAGAGAGCTGAGGTAGCGGCAAGATTTTGAACCAGGTTCGCCTTGGCCTGGTTTTCAACAAAGATCCGTCGGGCTCCGGAGTCGGCCAAGATCCATTCGATCTGGCTAGGGGAGGAGGTCTCGTAGATGGGCACCACCACACCGCCAGCGTGCCAGATGGCAAAGTCCACCAACGTCCAGGCGTAGCTGCTGCGGCTCATCACTGCCACTGGATCGCCCACCGAGAGACCGCCTGCGATGAGGCCCTTTGCGATCGTTTCCACTTGCTGCAGAAAATCTTGGGCCGTGAGATCGGTCCAACCGGCAGCGGTTTTACGTGCGTACAAAGCGCGTGTAGGCGTAGCGGCTGCGCGTTTGAGGAGTAGATCCGTAATGTTGCTGGCCGGATCCAACTCCACTAGCAACTCAGTGGTGGCTTCTCGCATGTCCGTTCCTACCTTCTTGTCCATCGACGTTCAACTGTTCCTACTTGGAGAGCTGTCTTGATTGCGTTGGTTGCCCCTAAATCCACGAGGGCATCCACATCCTCAAGTGCCAATCGTTGTAGCTTATGGTTTCACCGGTCCAGATGGGGTAAAAATATGCCGACAGCAGTAGTGCTGCAGCCACCAAAATGCCCACCACCAAAACGCCAGAACGACGCCGCCACACAGGATCAGTGCGTTTGCCCAGCAAGAGTCCCAAAACAAAGCACACGGCCAGAACCAAAAACGGTTCAAAGGCGATCGCGTAAAAAAAGAATGTGGTGCGTTCAGGGTACATAAACCACGGCAAATAGCCTGCGCCAACCCCGGCCATGATGGCACCGGCCCGCCAATCGCGGCGGCCTATCCACCAAAAAAGCAGTACCACCAAGGCAATGATGGCACCCCACCAGATCAGCGGGTTTCCCACCGGAAGGATGGCCTCTGAACAGCTTTGAACTTCACAACCGGATTGCCCCAGTTTGGGCGATTGGTAGTAGAAACTTGTGGGCCGGCCCATGACCAGCCACGTCCACGCACTAGCTTTGTAGGGGTGATCGGCGCTGAGTCCCTGATGGAAGTTGTAGGCCTCAATATGGTAGTGAGCCAGGGACCTGAGGGAGTTAGGAATCCAACCCCATTGCTCGCTCGGATTACTGAGAGCCCATTGCCGAAAATAGGCGTCCTTGGACAAAAACCAGCCCGTCCATGTGGCAAGGTAAACCCCACCAGCCACCGGGACGTACTGCAGAAAGGCAGGGATTCCGTCCTTGATGACGCCGGCACTCAACCAACCACGGATCCCCGTCGAACGCCGAGCACCCATGTCCCACAAAACCATCAAAATTCCGAAGGCCGCCATAAAAAACAGTGCTGACCATTTGGTGCCCACAGCCAAGCCCATACACACGGCCGCTACTAGCCGCCACGGACGAATCCCCAGCCAAGGGCCAGAAAACAGTACTGATTCCAGTGGCCTGCCGCCGAACGCACCGTTGTTTGCGTTGCCGTGCCGGGCAGTGGCGCGCTGACCCAGCCGGGCCGCGAGTCGGCGTCGTCCATCATCACGGTCCAGTAGCAACGCGCCAAACGAGGCCAAAATCCAAAACATCAAAAAGATATCTAGAAGCGAAGTCCGGGACAACACTAAGTGAGTGCCGTCTATAGCGGTGAGCAGGCCCGCTGTGGTGCCCAGTGCGAGGGACTTAAAGAGCTTTTGGGCGATCAATGCGACCAAGAGGATTGAAACGGTACCAGTGAGCGCAGCGCTAAAACGCCAGCCGAAGCTGCTCTCGGGACCAAAAAGATTCATTCCCCACGCGATCATCCACTTGCCTACTGGAGGGTGAACCACATATTCGGGGGTGCCGAGGATCACCGTTGGGTTGCCAGCATTAAAGGCGTCGTTCGCCTTCTCCGGCCAGTTACGTTCGTAACCACTCTGCAAGTACGAATAGGCGTCCTTGACGTAGTACGTTTCGTCAAAAACCAGGCTATGAGGGTGTTCAAGACGCCAAAACCTCAGCACGCCACCGATGGCAGTTGTGATAACTGGGAGCAGCCAAAACCACAATCGCAGGCTGGGTGCATAATCACGCCAAGAGCTCAAGGACCCCAGCAATCTGCTGCGAAGTTGTTCAGCCGAAAAGGCGGTGGCAGGATCCGCGATCCACGAACCGCCACGGCCAGCCGTTACGGCGTGGTGGGAGCGCAATTCCTCGGTCCGGGTCACATGGTTATGTTACCGGGAGTAGAACAGAATCGACGTCTGGAACCTCACCCGCGCCGTAAGTGCACCCGATATAGTCCCCGGGACGCACGGCGGTAGGCTGGGTGGGTGGATACGGACAGCGCGCAGCGCCCAGAGAACGTCAGCGAAGAAGCCAATGAAGAGGCTAACAATGTGAGCGAAGAACACGCCGACGCTGAACTCTCGAACACGCTCTTGCCCGAACTGACCGGTGCGCTCGCAGGACGCGGGAGAATCGTTTTGGCGGCAACACCAATCGGCAACGTGGGAGATGCCTCCCCGCGCTTGCGCGAGTTGCTTGGCAGCGCAGATATCATCGCCGCGGAAGACACGCGCCGCCTGCAGCGCTTGGTCAGAGCCACTGAAGTTACGGTCACGGGGCGGATCGTCAGCTACCACGAACATAACGAAGCGGCGAAAACACCTGAACTCCTCGCCCAGGTGCGTGAGGGAAAAACCCTCCTGATGGTGACGGACGCCGGTATGCCCGCCGTCTCGGACCCCGGCTTTCGTCTAGTCGAGGCAGCCGTAGCAGCAGGTGAAACTGTCACCGCAGTTCCCGGTCCCTCGGCTGTCCTCACTGCTCTGGCGCTTTCCGGCCTGCCGACCGACCGTTTTTGTTTTGAAGGTTTCTTGCCGCGCAAGAGCGGAGAACGTTCCGGCCGGCTCAAAGAATTGGTCACTGAGCGGCGCACCATGGTGTTTTTCGAAGCGCCTCATCGCCTTGAAGTGATGCTGCGGGCAGTGGATGCGGCCTTTGGGCCAGAGCGCCGAATTGCAGTGTGCCGGGAACTGACAAAAACTTATGAAGAGGTTCTGCGCGGGACGGTGCGTGAACTGCTCGAATGGGCTGAATCCAATCAAGTCCGGGGCGAGATTGCTGTCGTAGTTGCAGGCGCCCCGGAGCAAGCACCGTCCGCTCCAGAGGACCACGTTGCTGCAGTGAACCAACTCGTCGCCGGTGGTGTGCGGCTCAAGGATGCCGTGGCCGCGGTGGCCGAGGAAGCCCGCCTGAGCAAGCGTGAGTTGTACAGTGCCGTCCTCGACTCCCGCCAGAGTCAGAAGTAGATATACCTCCTCTGGCTCCACGCAAAGGAGCTGAATGTGCAATTGCACAAGTGTGGCGGGCGTTACTAGTGCGCCATTGCGTAGACACGTCAGAAGCACGGGCAGTAGCTTGGCAATAGATCGCGGGCCACTACTCGTACCAGCAAATACCGGTGACTTTTTAGGCCGGGCCGACGAAGGAGTCTTTTATGACTGAAGCAATTACCGCCGAGCGCGAAAAGGCACTCTTGGCTACCGTTCCCACGGGTCTGCTGATCGGTGGGGAATGGCGCCCGGCCGCGTCGGGCAAAACTTTTGAGGTAGAGGACCCCGCTACCGGCAAGGTTTTGTTGAGCATCGCCGATGCTGGTCCAGAAGACGGCATGGCGGCCTTGGATGCTGCAGCTGCCGCGCAAGAAGAGTGGGCGAAGGTTCCTCCGCGCGAACGTGGCGAAATTCTGCGACGCGCCTTCGAAATGGTGACCGAGCGCGCTGATGACTTCGCGTTGCTGATGACCATGGAAATGGGTAAGCCTCTGGCTGAAGCCCGCGGTGAAGTTACCTATGGTGCCGAGTTCTTGCGTTGGTTCTCCGAAGAAGCAGTCCGCGCTTTTGGCCGCTACTCGGTGTCTCCGGACGGCAAGTCCCGCTTACTGGTGACCAAAAAGCCGGTTGGCCCTTGCCTTCTTATTACCCCGTGGAACTTTCCGCTAGCCATGGCCACCCGCAAGATTGCGCCGGCCGTTGCTGCAGGCTGCACCATGGTCCTTAAGTCAGCCAACCTGACACCGCTGACTTCTCAGCTATTTGCTCAGATTATGTTGGATGCCGGATTGCCCGCGGGTGTTTTGAACGTTATCCCAACCTCCACGGCAGGGGAGACCACTGGCCCATTGATCCAGGACCCGCGTCTACGCAAGCTTTCCTTTACCGGTTCCACACCGGTGGGCCGTTCTTTGCTGGCCGATGCTGCCAAGACTGTATTGCGGACCTCGATGGAATTGGGCGGCAACGCTCCGTTTATTGTGTTTGAAGACGCCGATGTGGACGCTGCTGTTGCAGGCGCCATGGTGGCCAAGCTCCGCAACATGGGCGAGGCCTGCACGGCTGCCAACCGTTTTATTGTTCACGAGTCGGTGGCCGAAGAGTTTGGTGCAAAGTTCGCTGAGAAGGTGGGCCAGGCGGTCACCGCTCGAGGCACTGAGGCGACGTCAACCATCGGCCCGCTGATCGATGCCAAGAGCCGTAATAAGGTTCACGAGCTGGTTACGGATGCTGTTTCCGCCGGTGCCAAGGTTCTTGTTGGTGGTGAGCCCGCCGAGGGTGAGGGCTACTTCTATAAGCCGACTGTTTTGAGTGAGGTCCCTGCTGAATCCCGGATTTTGAGCGAAGAGATCTTCGGCCCGGTGGCGCCCATTGTGACGTTCGGGACCGAAGCAGAGGCGGTTCGCCTTGCCAACAGCACTGAATACGGTCTGGTGGCGTATGTCTTCACTAAGGATCTGAACCGTGGTCTGCGGATGGGCGAACAACTAGAGACCGGCATGCTGGGCCTAAATGCCGGGGTGGTCTCCAACGCTGCGGCTCCCTTTGGTGGTGTCAAGCAGTCCGGATTGGGCCGCGAGGGTGGCCTCGAAGGCATCGAAGAGTACCTCTACACGCAGTACATCGGCATCGCTGATCCTTACGCGAGCTAAGGCAGTCGCTGCCCCATCCAGGACAGTGACACCAACCCAGTGACACCAACCCAGTGGTACTAGCCCTGTCAACGCCGCCAGTAACTTCTGGCGGCGTTGACAGGGTGTCTCAGCACCGCTGCCCAGTGAGCAAAGGTCGACGGCGGTAGCCACTGAGCGCGCCACCTCACTCCCAGAGGTACATGAGTGAGCAGAGTCTCGCGAACAGTCTGCGCCCGGTTCGCTTCGGTGTTGCTAAGCCCGTCAAGGGTGCTCACGCGGCCGTAAGTGGCGCGTTCAAAGTCTTGGTTGATGGCTTGGACAGCCCGGTGAGCGGGGGCATCAATGTTGGAGCCGTCCCCCAATAGTCCCGAGCCGCGCAAGCGCCCAGAATAAACTCGTGGCGTCTCATGAGCAGCACGCGGAATACCAAAATCGTGACCCAAATCTTCAAGCTCATGCCAAGCACTAATAGCCAACGCCGCACTCAAAGCAGAGGCGTCGGCCAGTTCGTCGGCAGGCCCCCGGAGGCGACGCGAACGCCGTCGTTCTCTCACCAGGCGCGGTGTAAGGGCTAGCAAAACGGCCGCCAAAAACACCCCAATAGCGATCAACCACGTGCTTGGATCGGTTTTTTGGCTAGGGGCTCCTGCCGCCACGGTGGGTGTGGTGCTTGGAACCGGAGTTGCAGCGCTCGCAGTGGTTGTTGGCCGTGGATCATTAATCAAGCCGTCATTGTTTTCGTCTTGGTTGGTGGAAGCACTAGCTGACGCCCCAACGGTGTAGTCCGGAACCACCCCGCGCGAAGGGGTCGGCTCAAAGGGAACCCAACCAACACCCTCAAAGTACAATTCTGGCCAAGCGTGAGCATCACGGGCATCTACGGCATATTCGGCAAAGGGATCTTGGCCAGAGAGCGTCACCTTGTTTCCGGTGAGCCGCCCCGGTGCATAGCCCACTGCAATCCGGCTGGGGATGCCAAGCAGCCTAGCCATCACGGCCATCGCTGAGGAAAAGTGGACACAGTATCCACTTTTTTTGGTCAAGAACTCACCCAGAACATCCAAGCCCGTGCCGTCATAGCCCCCTTGCACCGGTGCATCGAGGGAGTAACTGAACTCTGGCCCCCGCAAAAAGTTTTGAATGGCAAGGGCTTTCGCGAAGGGTGTGCTGGCCGATCTCCCTAGCGTTTCAGCCGTCCTGGATACAACCGCCGGAATTCCCGAGGGTAGTTGGGTGAATATCGCTGGAAGATCGCGGTTTTCAGTGGAAGCGGTGTTCAAATGGGCAGCCGTGATTTTTGGCGCTGTGCTTTCCACGAGGTATCGCTGATTCTCGGTGTTGGTTCCTTGGCCCTTGGCCGTAAGTGTCTCCGGATCCCACGTCCAATCGCCCCGCAGGCCACTGACTTTTGAGGGTGGGTAGGGTGCGGGCAGGTATGGGCTGACAAAATTGCCGGTGTTGATGCTTGTGAGAGATTGGGAAATTTCCAGGCCTGCCTGGTAGACGGGTGGGTCGATCGATTCGAGGCTGGTACGTCGGCTTGAGTTCCGATCATCCGGTCCCCATGTGTCACCGCTAAAGGAATCAATGGTGGTGGAACGCAAATAGAGCGGCGAGGCCGAATCAGTGGCGTAAGTAATTTGCCCGCCGCCGCTGGGGGATCGCAGCGATGAACCTAAAGAGATCATCGGGTTCAGTCCATTGGGTTTGCCCCACTGTGCCAGGCGCGAACCTTGAGGAAAGGCGCCCTCGGTGAAGCCCGGGATTGCTAAAGGGACGGCAAGAGTCAGGACCAAGGCTGCGGCTGCGGCAGCGCTTGCTCGGCCAAAGTGCCCCGAGGCGCGGGGGCTTTCCGCCTCCATCGCTGCCTTCGGTGCGAACCACTGGCCAACCGCAAGAATCAAAAGGTAACCGCAGCTCCCTGCGATAAATCCCAACCAGCCCACACCGAGGGGTTTGAGCATGGCCGGCACCACCAAAATTGCTATCAAAGCTAAGCCGCTGGTGGCCGGCATGGCCAGAGGGACGGCCAGAGCGTCCACCAAGATGACCATCAGGCCCAAGACCGTACACGTCACAAGAACTATGCCAGCGTTGGGTACAACCGGTGCATTCTCGTTGACAACCGTGGACCCGGCCCTGCTGAGTAGCCTGCCAACTTCGGTGAAAGTTTCGGCGGTGGGAATCAGCCCCAGAATGCTGTGCTGGCGGAAGAATATGCTTGTTAGCGTCAAAGCGAGCGCCACAAAAGCGCTCAGGCTCGTGAGCAGCGGCGAAAAGCGCAGGGTTCGGGTGAGAGCTAGCACGCAGCTGAGAATCATTACCACTGTTGCTACGGGCATAAACCATGTCCACCCCCGCATGACTCCATTGAGGGAGAGCGAGCAGCCCAAAATAGCCAAAGCTATAGCACCCGCCATGGCCCATGGGTAGACGCCGGGTTTGGTGCGGGTCTGGTTCATGCCTGGCCACCGGAGGCAGTGGGGAGCGCGGTTTGCCACTGGTCCACTTCGCTCCATACCGCGGGCAACAAAGATGCGGGGCTGGCCAAGGCAACACGCCAACCGGCTAGGCGGAGAACCGTCGCCGCCTCGCCGAACTCTTCTGGACGTTCGGCCACAATAATGGCCGCGGTCAAGGTACTCACACCCGCAAGTTCTGCTAGACGATGGGCTTCCTCCACACTGAGGCGGCCCAACACGGCAACGAGGGGTCCGCGCATCCGGTGGGCAGCCACCCGATTGTAGAGGCCCTCGCCAAAATCCGGGCTGGTAGTTTGCTGGACTCCGCTGCCATAACCCGCCGGGCCGGATCCCGTTGTGCTGCTCACGGTGATTGCAGCTAATGACTCGGCAATCGTGGCTAATCCTGCGGCCCCGCTGAATTCTTCAGCGAGCGGATCTGGAGCCGAGGTGGAGGTTTTGAACCCGGCGGCGCCGTTAGGGGTGAGAACACGAAGAGCGTATTGGCGGGCTATCAGGTGAGCACTTAGTGACATCATCGCCACAACCGCCCATTCAAAGGTTTCGAGTCGCGCCAAGGTGGCGTCGTCGTTCTTGCTGGTGGCAAAGGCACTGTGGCGCTGGTCAAAAATCAGTGTGGCTTCAGCGGCCGTCACCGATTCCTCTTGCCGGACCATCAACTTACCGTGGCGGGCGGTGGCGGCCCAGTGGACGCGTCGCATCGGGTCCCCGTGCCGGTATTCGCGCGTCATTACGTCGTCGTCGCTGGGATTCGCACGGGCCTGAGTTGGTGCGAGCCCTTCGTTGCCACGTGCGCCGTTAAGGTTCAGGGATGGAAGTTCGACGGCGGCCGGGGTCACAGTGAGCAACTCACCGGCGTCCAAGTCGAGTCGATGCATGGACAAACCAAAGGGGTCCGCGAATTCAGCGCTCACTGGGCCAATCAAGAACTGTCCCCGCTGTGCGGAACGCAGCCGGTATTCGTAGCCGCTGGTGCGCGCTCCACGAGCCGAACGAGAAGGGTAAGAAAAGCTCGGCGACTGACCAAAATTTCTTGGCAGCTGCTCTTTCATCACCACCCGTGCACCGCCCGGAACCAACCGGGATACAGACAAGGTGATGGTGGCGGTGGTGTTGGTGTCTGCCATGCCGGGGCGGAAGTCGCGCTGGATGGCGAAATTGGGTTTCGCCCAACGCACACTAGCCAAGGAGATTAACGGCATTACCAGCAAAAGCACCGCCACATAAAGCAGGTCACGGCGGCCCATCACCCCGGCGGCAAGCAACGCTACACCGCCAGCGGCGAGTAGCCCCCAGCCCCTTGACGTGAACAGTTCTCTGATTGGCCTAGCCATGTGGAGTGCCGGGATCACTTACTTCGATCATGATCTACCTCGATCACAGGCAAGTGGTTCAGGATGGATCGAAGAACCGTGACAGCGCTCTCGCCAGCACTGGTAGCCTTCCGTTCTAGGATCAAACGGTGCGCTAATACGGATTCGGCGACTTTGACGACGTCGTCCGGAAGCACAAAGTCCCGCCCTTCAAGGGCAGCAGTTGCCTTGGCAGAGCGCAGAACATGCAGCATGGCGCGTGGGCTTGCACCCAAGCGCAGCTGCGGACTCTCACGTGTGGCACGGGCCAACTCCACGATGTAATCCTTGACGGTGGCCGAAGCATAAACATTTTTTACGGTGGCGATCATGCGGGCGATATCGCCGCTATGGACCACCGGGGAGATGCGCTCCAGAGGTGAGGACGACTGGTGGGTTTCCAACATCTGCAACTCCGCGGCCTTGTCTGGATAGCCCATGGAGATACGTGCCATAAACCGATCCCGTTGTGCCTCTGGAAGGGGATAGGTTCCTTCCATTTCGATGGGGTTCTGCGTAGCCACCACCATAAAAGGCTCACCCAGGGTGTAGGAATGTCCGTCAACGGTGACTTGATGTTCCTCCATGCACTCCAGAAGTGCGGATTGGGTTTTCGCTGATGCGCGATTGATCTCGTCCCCAATCACGATGTTGGCAAAAACGGCGCCTGGCCGGAACTCGAATTCATTCGAAGCCTGGTTATAGATCGAGACTCCGGTGACGTCAGAAGGGAGTAAGTCTGGGGTGAACTGGATGCGGTTGACCGAGCAATCGATGCTGCGAGCTAGAGATTTAGCGAGCATTGTTTTGCCCACACCAGGGACGTCTTCCAAGAGGAGATGCCCCTGCCCCAAAAGAACGGTGAGGGCCAGCCTTGCGGCTTCGGGCTTGCCGTCAATCACCGAGTTGATGGCAGCCAAGATCCGTGAAGCGGAGTCGTGAAAGTGGTTCCCAGCGGCTTCGGTAGCTTCGCTGATGTCTGGGCGGTCCACATTTGCCTCGTGTGCAGGCAAAGGGGATGGGGCCATGGCACGCGAGGGGGTTTCCATCGGTGTCCTTTCGAGTGATGTAACTCACGGGTTAGACATTTCCCTTCAGACTACTGACTTAGTGGCTGTGGCCATAGTCATTCGTGGCCCTAGGGTTAAGGCATGTGCAATTCTTCAACGCCGAGCCCGTACCAATTGCCTGCTGACGCGCAGAGTGCCCCCGTTGGTGATCAGGACCCCGACGTTTCCGGTGTGCGCCCCAAGCAAAGTTCCTCTGGCTCAAAACGCAAGCTTGAATATCCGCCGGCGCCGGCGCCTTTGCCGGTTGCCGTCATTGACAACCACACCCACTTCAACTTCCGTGATGGCTTGGTTGAGGTCAGCGCACCCGAGGCGATGGACGTTGCCGAATCCGTGGGCGTTAAAGCTGTGGTTCAGGTGGGTTGTGACCTTGAATCGTCCCGGTTCACGGTAGAAGCGGTAAACGCCGACGCGCGGCTTCTGGGCGCCGTGGCGATTCACCCTAACGATGCGCCACGGTATGCGGCACGCGGCGAACTGGAAAGTGCGCTCGCCGAGATTGAAGAAATGGCCCAACACCCCAGGATTAGGGCCATAGGAGAAACCGGGCTGGACTTTTTCCGTACCGATGGAGACGAGGACTTGGCTCAGCAGAGGTACTCATTCCGGCGGCACATTGACATTGCAAAGCGTCTTGGCTTGGCACTCCAAATCCATGATCGCGATGCCCACAGTGAAGTAGTCAAAGTTCTCAAAGAAGAAGGGGCGCCGGAGAGGGTCATTTTCCACTGCTTCTCCGCCGACGCTGAGCTGGCCAAGATTTGTAATGAGAACGGCTGGTTTATGTCCTTCGCCGGCACTGTGACCTTCAAAAACGCCGCTGGTATTCGCGAAGGATTGGCGGTGGCTGAGCGCGAATTGATTATGGTGGAAACCGACTCGCCATTTTTGACGCCGCACCCGTACCGGGGTCAGCCCAACGCGAGCTACATGATTCCCTACACGGTTCGCGGCATGGCGGAATTGACAGGAATTGAGCTTTCCGAGCTGGGGCAGTTGCTCTGTGATAACACCGAAAAAGCTTACGGAAGCTGGGAGTAACGCCATCTGAAGAAGTCTTGGAGAGGGGACACGATCCTCCACCAATGCATACTTAGTATGGTGTTTTCTTGGCCGCTTTATAACGCTTCGGTTACAGTGGATAACAAATAGCCGGGGTCGGGGAAGGCCTTCGGATTATTTACTCCTGCTTGAACTGCCCCGCGCGCCCGCCAGATGCTGACTAGATTCATCTAGAAATTCGTCCAAAAGTGCCTGCCACGGGTGGGGCCAAGTTGTGGAGTAAGGCAGCACATCTTTCGAGACGGCGCACCAGGAAAGCCCTTGCGGTAGATCCTGAACGTGCCGCAGCGATACCACTGTGCTTATCCCCGTGCCCGGACGCTTTCAGAGTTATGGGCAATCATGGTTAAGTTCTTTGCAACGAACGGAAAATTCAGTTTCCTCAAGGTAGGAACCCAAGTAGTAGTGCTTTGCGCACTCGTTTTGGGCATCGTGGCGTTTGTTGGTAACAACAAAACCGTCACCATCAGCGTTGATGGAAAAGTCAGTTCTGTTCAAACGTTCGGCGGCACCGTTGAACAAGTTGTAAAGAACGCAAAAGTTGAGCTGAAAGCCGCCGACCGCGTGAGCCCTGCATTGGACTCCACCGTCAGTAACGGCACAGTCATCAACGTGAACCTCGCCAAACAGGTCAAAGTCAGCTTGGATGGTACGTCCCGGAACGTGCAGACCACTTCACGCAATGTTGAAGGTCTAGTGACCGAGCTCGGTGTATCAACTGCCTCGGCCATCTCGGTTCCCAAGGACATGGAGCTCGCCGTTAGCGGCACCGTAGTCACCATTTCGACGCCGAAGAACGTCGCCATTGTGGCGGATGGCAAAACCACCAAGCGCGTCACCACCGCCACGCTAGTTAGCAAAGTTCTCTCAGACGCCGGAGTAAAACTCGACTCCGATGACACCAGCTCCCAACCGATGCGTGCCGCAGTGGTGAACAATATGGTGATCAAGGTTGCCCGTGTTGACACCACCAAGCGTGCCAACGTGGATGAGGCTGTGGACTTCCAGACTGTCAAGAGCTACAGCAGTGAGTTGTACAAGGGCGAGGAAGAAGTCACCGTTGAAGGTGTCCCCGGAAAACTCACCAAGGTCTACAAGCTTGTTCTGGTTGATGGTAAAGAAGTCAGCCGCACACTCTTGACGCAGAAAATGATCACCAAGCCGGTTGCCGAGCAGGTCACCGTTGGCACCAAGTCCAAGCCCAAGCCTCAGGTTGCGGCAGCAGTTGCAGCCAGCAGCAACAGTGGTGCTGCTGCTCCGGCCATGATGAATGAGGCCATGTGGGACCGGATTGCGCAGTGTGAATCCACTGGCAACTGGTCCATCAACACCGGCAACGGCTACTACGGTGGTCTGCAGTTCGACATCGGTACGTGGCTTGGTGCCGGTGGCGGCGCCTACGCCCCAAACGCAGCTATGGCCACCAAGGCGCAGCAGATCGACATTGCTAACCGCGTTTACGCTCAGCGTGGTCTGTCCCCGTGGGGCTGTGGTTGGGCTGCTGGAGCCTAAATAGCTCCTCATAGTTCGGTGCAAACCGAACATTGAATAGCGATGAGAGCAGTGGGCCGGGCCGGTTGGTCCGGCCCACTTCTGTTTAGTCACCGCTGACGGCCCATTTTGTGGGGAGACGATACGATACCTAGGTGACTGAAGCCATCCCGGATCCCGCTACGAACTCCGTCCCGAAGACTGTTGCGCCGGCTCCGCTGTTCGGAGCTGCGGATATTCGTCGTCTTGCCGAAGAGCTAGGTGTCCGGCCCACAAAGACATTGGGTCAAAACTTTGTGATTGATGGGAACACCATTCGTCGAATTGTGGCTGCCGCCAAGATAGATCCAGCGGAGACGGTCCTTGAAGTTGGTCCGGGCTTGGGCTCACTCACCCTGGGCTTGTTGGACGCAGCCGCAGCGGTGGTAGCCGTTGAGATTGACCCAGTTCTGGCCAATAAACTCCCCGAGACGGTAGCTAAGTGGCGTCCCGAAGCAGCCAAGAATTTTGAACTTATTCTCTCCGACGCTATGAAGGTCACAGAGCTTCCGGGGCCACCAACAGCAGTAGTCGCGAACCTCCCTTACAACGTTGCGGTGCCAGTGGTGCTCCACTTGCTGGAGCACTTCCCTTCCATTCAGCATGGCTTGGTGATGGTCCAGGACGAGGTAGCAGACAGGCTTGCCGCCGGCCCGGGCTCAAAGATTTACGGAGTCCCTTCGGTCAAAGCTGCGTGGTACGGGAACATGCGTAAAGCCGGAGTGATTGGGATGAACGTTTTCTGGCCAGCCCCCAAAATCCACTCTGGCCTGGTTGAATTCGTTCGCGGAACTCCACCCGAGACCCGTGCAACCCGCAAGGAAGTTTTTGCCGTGATTGATGCGGCCTTTGCCCAGCGCCGCAAAACCTTACGCGCTGCGCTCTCCGGTTGGGCCGGCGGCGGAGCAGAAGCCGAACGGTATTTAGTAGCTGCCGGGGTAGATCCGAGTGCTCGTGGCGAAGTCATTGACATCAACGCTTTTGCCCGGATCGCTGAAGCCAAATTGCCGCTTGAAGCATAACCTCAAAGAATGAATAAAAACCTGAGCGTCGTGGGACGAAGCGTTAGCGTGCGAGCGCCTGGGAAAGTAAACGTCTCGCTCAAAGTTGGTCCGCTTCGTGACGATGGCTACCACTCGGTGGCAAGCGTTTACTTGGCTGTTTCCCTGTATGAGGAAGTGACAGCGACTGCTACGGCCTCGGATCAGATTACGGTCTCGATCAATCCGGCTAGCACCCTGGACTTGGATGGTGTGGACATTCCACTCGACGAGCGGAACCTTGCCTACCGTGCTGCCGTACTGATGGCGGAGGTATCAACGGAATCCACTGGGGTGCACCTGGATATCCTCAAACGCGTCCCGGTTGCAGGAGGTATGGGTGGCGGCTCAGCGGATGCGGCAGCTGCGCTCTTGGCGTGCAACACACTATGGAATGTGGGTCTCTCACGGGAAGAACTCGCTGAGCTGGCTGCGGAACTGGGCGCAGATGTTCCCTTTGCGCTTTTGGGTGGGGCTGCAGTTGGGCTGGGCGTCGGCGATAAACTCACGCCCGCTCTAGCTAAGGAACCGCTGGAATGGGTGCTGGTGGGTGCAGGTTTTGGTTTGTCCACTCCCGCTGTGTTTGCCGAGCTGGACAGGCTGCGGGCGAGCGAAGGACGGGACGTAGAACCGCCACATGAAGTTGATGCGGCAATAGTCCAAGCCGTGCGGGCCGCCGATCCTCAAGCGCTGAGTCAAGTGTTAGTAAATGACATGCAACGGGCAGCGATTTCTTTGGCCCCGCAGCTCAAAGAGACCATCGGTTTGGGGGAGTCATGGGGCGCATTGGCTGGGATTGTCTCAGGTTCTGGCCCCACTGTTGCACTCTTGATGCCGGGCCGCGGGGATGCTTTGGAAATGGCAGAACGCTTGCGTCATGCCGGCATGGACGCCCAAGCCGTACACGGTCCAGTTCATGGCGCGCGAATTCTCAGCGACACCCAGCGCGGCTGAGGCGATTGCTCCGGTACCGTAGAGGGGGCCCGGAATCTGATCCGTCGCCCAGCGATTGTGGAAAGTGGTAGTTGTGGCACACCTGCTCGGCGGCGAAAACCTCGCCGTATCCTTTGCAACCCGAACCATCTTGGACGGGGTCACTCTGGGCCTTGAAGAGGGCGACCGGATTGGCATGGTGGGGCGTAACGGCGATGGTAAATCAACGCTGATGCGCCTGCTTGCTCAACGCAGCACCCCCGATTCTGGCCGTGTAACCAAGCGTAGAGACGTCAACGTTGGTTACCTGGACCAGAGTGACGTCCTAGACGGCGAATTGACAGTGGGCGCCGCCATCGTGGGGGATCAAGCGGATCACGAATGGGCTTCCAACCCGCGCATTCGCGAAATTATGGGTGGCCTGGTTGAGGACGTGGATTGGCACGCGAACGTCCACACACTCTCCGGTGGCCAAAAGCGTCGTGTTGCTCTGGCCAAGTTGCTCATTGAAGATCACGACGTGATTATGCTTGATGAGCCAACTAACCACCTCGACGTTGAGGGTGTTGCTTGGCTGGCTCGTCACCTCAAGACACGTTGGCGTGCTGACCAAGGCGCGTTCTTGGTGGTTACTCACGACCGGTGGTTCCTCGATGAAGTGTGTAACTTCACGTGGGAAGTTCACGACGGCATTGTTGACCCGTTCGACGGCGGATACGCCGCCTATGTTTTGGCGCGCGTCGAGCGTGACCGGATGGCCGCCGTCGTCGAAAATAAACGCCAGCAGCTGGTGAAAAAGGAACTTGCGTGGTTGCGCCGCGGTGCGCCGGCACGTACTGCGAAACCTAAATTTCGGATCGAAGCGGCGAACGAACTGATCGCGGACGTTCCCGAGCCCCGTGATTCCCTGGCGCTGAACAAAATGGCCACTGCGCGCCTCGGAAAAGACGTTCTGGACCTCGAAAACGTTTCGCTTACCCGTCTAGCGGCGCCCGGTTCTAACGACGCCGGAAAACCGCTTTTTGAGAACATCACCCTTCGTTTGGCGCCGGGTGAGCGCTTAGGCATTGTCGGGGTTAATGGCGCCGGTAAAACGACGCTGCTCAAGATGCTCAACGGCGAGGTAGCACCAACGTCCGGTCGCCTCAAAAAGGGCAAAACCGTTGTCACAGCTGTTCTGACTCAGGAGGTCAAAGAGCTCGATGAGCTTGCTGACTTGCGTGTGGTTGAGGTGATTGAACGTGAGAAACGGACATTCAGCGTTGGTGGCAAGGACCTCAGTGCCGGTCAACTCGTGGAGCAATTGGGCTTCAGCAAGGAAAAGCAGTGGATCCCGGTCCGGGACCTCTCCGGTGGTGAGCGTCGTCGTTTGCAATTGCTGAGACTCTTGGTGGGTGAGCCCAACGTTTTGATGCTCGATGAGCCCACTAACGACCTCGACACTGACACCCTTGCCGCCGTGGAAGATGTTCTGGATGGTTGGCCCGGGACGCTGGTAGTGGTCAGCCACGATCGGTACCTTTTGGAACGAGTGACCGATCACCAGTTGGCGCTGCTCGGCGATGGACAACTGCGCGGTCTTCCCGGCGGTGTTGACCAGTACTTGGAACTGCGTGAAGCAGCGCTGAGTTCTGCCACGGGAACCAACGGAGCTTCTGCGTCCAAAAATGCGAACGCCAAGGATTCCGCTCCCGCGGGCCCCTCAGAGTCGCAGAAACGCGACGCCCGCAAGGCGTTGAACCGGCTTGAGCGCCAGTTGGGCAAACTCGCCCAGCAGGAAGAAAAGTTCCATGCCCAACTGGCCAGTGCATCAGAGTCCGGCAACGCAAAAGCCCTGTCAGAGGCCAACGCCAAGCTTCAGGAGCTGCAGCGAGACAAAGAAGGCTTCGAACTCGAGTGGATGGAAGCCGCCGAAATCCTCGGCGAGTAAGAACGCGGGCCGCAACAAGGCGGTAGCCGGTGTCCTCCGGAAGTGTGCGTCTAAGCGAGGAACGAGCGAGCACACGGAGGAGTGGCACCAGCTACCGCCGGTCCTAACCACCCGCCGTCGAACGCCAAGCCCTAGTCCTCGAGGTGCAACTGCGGATCCTTCTGCAGCCCGGTGAGACCGTTCCAGGCCAGGTTCACTAGGTGCGCGGCAACTTCGCGTTTGTCTGGGCGCCGTGAGTCCAGCCACCATTGGCCAGTCATCGCCACCATGCCCACGAGCATTTGGGCGTACATGGCGCCGTCGTCTGAGCTGAAGCCGCGTCGGGCGAATTCGTCCGAAAGGATGTATTCCACGCGCGCCGTAATCACGGACAGCAGGGTGGAGAACGCACCTTCAGGTTGCGACGGGGGAGCGTCCCGCATCAGGATCCGGAAACCGTCGGTTCGTTCTTCGATGTAGCTCAGCAGTGCAAGCGCCGCGCGTTCCAAGAGAGCCCGCGGTTTGTCTTCGGCCGAGAGAGAATCGGTGATGCTGCTGAGCAGGATGCGGAACTCGTGTTCCACCACTTGGGTGTAGAGGCCTTCTTTGGATCCGAAGTGTTCGTAGATGACAGGTTTGGACACCCCGGCTGTAGCCGCAATCTCTTCAATGGTGGTGCCATCGAGGCCCCGAGCGGCAAAAAGTCCTCGCCCAATTTCAATTAATTGCGAGCGTCTTTGGCTTGCCGTCATACGAACACGGCGGGCCTGAACACCGGCCGTGGAAGGTGCTGGGGGCCGTGGATTGTTGGTGCTCACCCTTCAATCATGCCCCATTCAAAGAGGGCGAGTCGCAATCAGTGCCTCCGGCATGGCAAACTATATTCCTGTGTGCGGAGGCCAAGCGCTTTCACTGCACACATTCCGCTCTGGTGTAATGGCAGCACCCCGGCCTTTGGAGCCGTGGAGTATAGGTTCGAATCCTATGGGCGGAACGAACATGCTATGCCGGATGTGGCCGGGATTAGTCCGGGTTCGGTGCGGGATAAGATGGTCGTGTTGCTTGATTTCGGTAGTGGTGAAGCTACGCCGGAAAGCTAAACGAACCTCTTGAGCTAGGAGCTTTATCCGTGATGACCACCGAATCCGGTGCTGCCGCTGTTATTGTCCTCGCCGCCGGCGCCGGTACGCGGATGAAATCGCGAACCCCCAAGATCCTGCATGAAATCGGTGGCCTGTCTATGGTGGGCCACGCTATCAACGCAGCACGGGGAATCAATCCTGAAGCATTGGCTGTGGTGGTTCGCCATGAACGCGACCGCGTTGCTGAACACTTAAGTAAAATTTCCCCTGATGCCTTGATCGTTGATCAGGATGACATTCCCGGCACTGGCCGTGCCGTTGAAGTTGCGCTTGACGCGCTTGACGCCAACGCTCCCCTTGAAGGCACAGTGGTGGTTACCTATGGCGACGTTCCGCTCCTGACGAGTGAGCTTTTGCAAGAATTGGTTGCTACTCACAACACTGACGGTAACGCCGTTACGGTGTTGTCGGCGGTTCTTGAGGACGCTACTGGGTACGGACGAATTCTCCGGGCCGAAGATGATTCTGTTGTGGGTATTCGGGAGCACAAAGATGCTTCGGAAGCTGAGCGAGCCATCACGGAGGTCAACTCCGGAATTTACGCTTTTGATGCGGCAATTTTGCGTGAGGCGCTCAAAAAGATCACCACGGAAAACGTTCAGGGCGAGAAGTACTTGACTGATGTTCTTGGCTTGGCCCGTGAGGCTGATGGGCGTGTGGCCGCTGTTGTCACCACGGATCGCTGGCAGGTTGAAGGCGCCAATGACCGTGTCCAGCTCTCTGCCTTGGGTGCCGAATTGAATCGCCGTACTGTTGAAGCTTGGATGCGTCAGGGCGTTACGGTTGTTGACCCCAACACCACATGGATTGATTCAACAGTTCGTCTTGAAGAGGACGTTCGAATCTTGCCCAACACGCAACTTCACGGCACCACCACGGTGTCCCGGGACGCCGTCGTTGGCCCCGATTCCACGCTGACCGACGTTCAGATCGGTCAGGGTGCAAAGGTGACACGCACTCACGGAAGTGGCTCGCAGATTGGCGCAGGCGCTTCAGTGGGGCCCTTCACGTACCTTCGGCCTGGCACCGTGTTGGGTGAGGTTGGCAAAATCGGCGCCTTCTACGAAACAAAGAACGTCACTATTGGCCGAGGGTCCAAACTTTCGCATTTGGGCTACGCCGGAGACGCTGAAATTGGCGAAAACACCAATATTGGCTGCGGAAACATCACAGCTAATTACGACGGCGAGAAAAAGCATCGCACTGTCATCGGCTCGGGCGTGCGGACAGGTTCTAATACCGTCTTTGTGGCACCGGTAACTGTTGGAGACGGCGCTTACAGTGGTGCCGGAACAGTTATTCGCAAGGACGTTGCGGCCGGTGCGCTGAGTGTGAATGTGGCGCCGCAGCGTAATTTCGAGGGCTGGGTGATTGCCAACCGACCGGAATCGGAATCGGCACAATTGGCCAGTAGTGCACAAGAAACATCTATGCAGGGCGATTCAACGGAAGAGGGCAACTAAAGATGTCTGAAATTACCGCTACTGGCGAGAAGACGATGGTTCTGGCAAGCGGCCGGGCCCATCCCGAACTCGCTCGCGAGATCGCTCAAGAACTGGGCACCGAGTTGCTTCCCATCGATGCCTACGACTTCGCTAATGGTGAGATCTACGTACGCGCAGGCGAGAGCGTGCGCGGAACCGACGTGTTTGTGATTCAGGCCCACCCGGCACCGATGAACAACTGGCTGATGGAGCAGTTGATTATGATTGACTCCCTCAAACGTGCCTCTGCCAAGCGCATCACTGTTGTTTCACCGTTCTACCCTTACGCTCGTCAGGACAAAAAGGGCCGGGGTCGCGAGCCTATTTCTGCCCGCTTGGTTGCAGACCTGTACAAGACCGCTGGTGCTGATCGCATTATGAGTGTTGACCTGCATACCTCACAGATCCAGGGCTTTTTTGACGGCCCCGTTGATCACCTTATGGCTATCCCGCTCTTGGCTGACTACATCCGTACCAAGGTGGGCGCTGACAACGTCACGGTGGTTTCCCCTGACACTGGACGTGTCCGTGTTGCGGAGCAATGGGCCGAGCGTTTGGGTGGCGCTCCGCTGGCGTTTGTGCACAAGAGTCGCGACCTTACCGTCCCTAACCAGGCCGTTTCCAAGACCGTTGTTGGTCAGATCGAAGGCCGTACCTGTGTGCTGATTGATGACATGATCGACACCGGTGGAACCATCTCCGGCGCTGTAAAGGTACTCAAGGATGCCGGAGCCAAAGACGTTATTATCGCTTGCACGCACGCTGTGTTCTCGGATCCTGCAGCTAAACGTCTCGCGGAGTCCGGCGCCCGTGAAGTAGTGGTCACCAATACCTTGCCCATTGACGCTGATAAGCGTTTCCCGCAGCTGACAGTGCTTTCTATTGCACCGTTGATCGCCCGCGCGATTCGCGAAGTGTTCGACGACGGTTCGGTGACGAGCCTGTTCGACGGCGCCGCCTAAACAATTGTTGTTCCGGCAGGGTCTCAGCGTAAATGCTGGGGCCCTGCCTCGTTTTTGGGGGATGCGGTAGAGCTGGTAGGATTTACTCGATACCTTGGCGAGGGAGAAGTTCGGAGCAATCCGGTACTAGTCTCCGTGATCGACTGGGTCTGAAACTCCTTCAAGCAGCCACAATCTGGCCGGCGTAGAAGGTCGCATACAGACCTCCGCCCTTGCTGAACAACCAACGTCGCACCACAAGAGCTGCTTCGAAATAACCTTTTGAAGATTTCTGCTCGCGCGGCCCAGTAACTCAAGGAGAGCCACATGGCTGACATCAAGCTTGAAGCACAGCTTCGCACCGAATTTGGTAAGGGCTACGCACGTCGTGCACGTACCGCCGGCCTCATCCCGGCCGTTATCTACGGTCACGGTGCTGAGCCGTTGCACGTAAACCTGCCCGGCCGCGCAACCACCTTGGCCGTGCGCGCAGCTAACGCCCTGCTTCATTTGGACATCAACGGTGAAAAGCACCTCGCCTTGGTTAAGGATGTTCAGCGCGACCCGATCAAGCAGATCATCGAGCACATCGACCTCTTGACCGTTAAGCTCGGCGAGAAGGTTACCGTTGACGTTCCTGTACACGTTACCGGTGAAGTTGCTCCGGGTGCTGTAGCTAACCAGGAAGCAATGACCATTTCCCTCGAAGCTGAGGCAACCCACTTGCCGACCGCCATTGAGGTAGACATCGAAGGCCGTAAGGCTGGAGAGCACGTTTACGCTTCGGACTTGGTTCTGCCGAAGGGGTCAGAACTTTTGGCTGACGCTGAGACCCTGATTGTCAATGTCTCTGAAGAGGTTGACAACGAGGCCGAAGCAGATGAGGCAGCTGAAGAAGTTGCAGCACCTGTTGAGGCTACTGAAGAGGCTGCAGCAGGGTAATTCTGCCCAACGCACACTGATTCACCACCTCCGGCCGGGACTGACACAGTCCCGGCCGGAGGTTTTTGTACGGCAGGGCTGCCCGTGAGGCAAGGACTGCCGTGAGCACACACCTAGGATGGAACGTATGACTGACAAGTGGCTTGTTGTGGGCCTTGGAAATCCTGGGCCCGAGTATGCAGGCAATCGCCACAATGTGGGTCAAATGGTATTGGACGAGCTAGCCGGGCGAATCGGCGGCTCCTTTAAAATACACAAGGCCCGGGCTCAAGTAGTTGAGGGCAGGCTAGGTATTGGCGGCCCACGAGTGGTTCTAGCCAAGCCGATGAGCTACATGAACCTCTCTGGTGGCGCTACCTCGGCACTGGCGCGCTTTTACGACGTGGCCCCTGAGAACGTGGTGGCGGTTCACGACGAGATCGACATCCCCTTCGCTAGCCTCAAGCTCAAACTCGGTGGGGGAGAGGGAGGTCATAACGGTCTGCGAGACATCTCGAAAGCATTGGCAACAAAGGAATATTTGCGTGTGCGCGTTGGAGTGGGCCGCCCGCCAGGCCGTATGGACACCGCCGACTACGTCCTCAAAGACTTCTCCTCAACGGAGCGCAAAGAGCTGCCTTTCCTGATCGACACTGCGGCAGACGCCGTGGACCTTCTAGTCCGTGAGGGTCTACTCGCCGCACAGCAAAAATTTCACGGAAGCGTTTGAGACAAACATCCATTGTTTGGTTCAGCGGCCTGTGGTAGTTTAAGCTTCAAGCGCCACCTGACCGGGCATGATTAGTGTCCGGCTGCCGAGAACACGGACCCTGGCCGTGGAGGGCGCCCCACTTGGGGGGGTGGGCTCAGAAGGCGGCGTGATGGATTTGCGGCACGTGCAGGGCACCATCCCCATAGGGATGATTCCGACGTCCTTGCCCACATTAGGCATGGCTGATCGTCGGCAATGGACTTCCCTTGCCCGAAAAGCTGCGCTGGAACAGACAATCCAAACCCTGAGCATCAGTGATGAGCACTTTGGCGTTGTGATTCGTGGCGGACCCGGGATGGGGAAATCGGTTTTCGCGAGGACCCTAGCGACTGAACTCTCCGGGACCACCCACGTTGTGCACCTTTCGGGCGCGGACTCCCGATGGCTGCCGCATTTTTCACAAGTTTCGCACCTTTTAGCTAGGCTTCCAGACGCCTCGGACTCGCACCGGGATGTGGTTGCAGCACTAGCCCACATGATCCTCAGTGACGCGGCCGGCAGCCCTGTGTTGTTGATTGTGGAGGACGTCCAAGACATGGATGACCTAAGCACGGCAGTGGTGATGCGCTTGCTACTGGGCGGTTCGGCAAAGCTAGTGGCCTGCGTTCAAGAGCTTGCCCACTTACCACTGGATCTGGTGGATCTTTACAAGGATGGGCTCCTACAGGAGCTCAAGTTCGCACCTTTGGAATCTGACGAAATTTCAGCGTTGCTCTCAGCCGTGTTGGGAGCCCCCGTTTCTCGCACAGCAATCACAATATTTTCTCACGCCAGCGGTGGAAGCCCTTTGGCGCTGCAAGCGATGGTCGTGGAGCAACTGAACTGTAACAACTTGTATTTGGCCGGTGCTGTGTGGGTCTTGCGCGCTCCCGTCATCGCGCATCCTGATGGACCGCTGGATGAACTGGTTCGAAGCCGGCTTGCCGAGGAACCGGAGGATGTGCGTGAGGCCCTCGAATGGTTGTCCTTACGCCGGCGGGCGCCGGTTTCCGACTTGCTCAAACTTGTGGGTCCAGCAACGGTTTCAGTGATGGAACGCTCCGGTTTGCTGAGCATTGTGGACGACGGACGGGCGTGGGTAACACTTTACGAACCGTATATAGGCGTGGCAATCCGCGGATGGATGGACTCATGGCAGCGTAGATCCTTGTACAGCAAGGTCTCCAACGTACTTGCTGGCATCAGTGAATCAGCAACGCCGGCGGAGCTGATGAGCTTCGCGGAATGGACTTTGGAATGCGGCGAGTCGCTATCATCACGTTTTGCGCTCAAGGCAGCCCAAGCTGCTAATTCCCTGTTCCATCCAACATTGGCGATTGCGTGTACTGAGCAGATCACCCAAAAAAATCCGGAATGGCTCGGTGCGGCGCTAGAGCGCGCTCGAGCTTACGGAACGCTTGGGGACTACCGAGGTGCCGTCATTGCCCTGGATGAGGTTTCTCGCGAACGACTAGATTCCGCGCCACCGCTGGCCTACGGCAGACATGTCTTGGATCTGTGCAGCGCACTGTTAGAAATTGACGGCGGCTACGCTCGAGTAGACAGTGCGCTGATGGCCGCTGAAACGCGGCTAGGGGATCCGGCCGATCCACGAAATGGCGGCGATTCGCGCGCACGTGATCAAGCATTATTGATGATCCGGCTCGCTAAGTTGCAATATCTCGTCCACCGCGGTGGCCTTGCCCAGGCAGTGCCACTGCTCGAAGAAGGCTTCCAGAAGCACGGCACGAGCGACTTTGGCCTTGGATGCGCAAGTTTATTGGCGTATTGCTGGACTATTGTGGGCCGCGAAATTGACGGCGTAGCCCTAGCCAATGACATCAAAGCAAGAGTCAATGCTTCTGATCTACCGCCCTACGTTCGCCGATGGCGTGAGAACGCCGTGTACACCGGCCTGCTGTGGTCCGGAGAGTGGACGGAATGTCTTGACGGGCTGAAGACGTTTATGGACAGCCAATCAACGCTCACCTTCGAGCGCGGCGGTGAGACCGAGCTGGCCCTGGGGTTGGTGTACACCTACGCAGGCCGGATTGATCGAGCGATCGATGTACTGCGTGCTGCAAATGCCTTGTTAGCAGAAGGAGTTCGCGGATCCTCCTACGGTCTCTCGCTATCGGCACTAGCCTTCGCCTATGCCCAAGCTGGTGATGTCCGCGAGGCCCGCTCGTTCCTTGAACAGGCTTCCTTACAAACAGAACCAAAGGGCTGGCTTGCCCAATGGACGGCCGGGTTCTGCGTCCAGATGGCGCGCCGATGGTTGCGAGACCCGGGTGCCAAACAATTGCTTATAGACTCCGCGAACGAGGACATAACGGCGGGCCGGATGGTCACGGCATCCATGTCCCTATTTGGAGCCACCGTTCAGGGAAGCGACGCCGAGCTAGCACTTCTCCAAAGTGTTTCAACTCAGCGTCAGGGCCGGATGGCCCGCGTGAATGCATTGGTGGCAGAAGGTAGCCGCCATAAGGACGCCGGAGCGCTGATGAGAGCTGCTGGAATCGCTGCCGAGCTGAGGCTCGACGTGGTGGAATCCCGTTGCGTGGTGCTGGCACTGGACGTAGCCTTGGCCTCCGGAGACACCACCACGGCCAAACAAGCACAGCGTCGGCTAGATGCTCTTACACCGCGGCTGCCCGGACTTCCCTTGTCCCCCCATAGCCAGGGACCAGAGCTTACTGAACGCGAACGGCAAGTGGCTCGCTTGGCTGCCCAAGGGATGAGCAACAAAGAGGTTGCCACCCACCTTGAAGTTTCGATTCGCACCGTTGAAGGACACCTGTATCAAGTGTTCACTAAGCTAGGCATCACCTCACGAAGTGGACTTGGTGATGCTGGAAACTGGTGACTTAGCCGTGGCACAGATGCCGAGCGAACAATGGCACGATTACAGCGGTGTCCTAGCAGGGGTAACAGCAGCGATCAGCTCACCGCACTGCTGGGCTGTTTTCCTTGTGGGATCTCCGGGGTTAGGCGCCACAAGCCTGCTAAATCAACTCAACCGCAAGCCAAGCGTCGGCAGACATATCGTGGACGTTCGAGCCACTACAAGCCTGTCCACTGTGGAGTACGGCGCGCTGGCACCATTCCTGCTTGGCCTGACACCAGAGGATCTGGAGCTGCCGCAGTCGGTGTTACGCGCACTGCGCGAACAGCTAGGACTGGGGGACCCGAACGTGGAGCCAGCGTTGATCCTGGTAGACGACGCCCACACCTTGGACCCCTCGAGCGCTGAAATTTTGGCTCATATAGTCCGGGCAGGTTGGGCAAAATTGGTTGCCAGCGCTTCGCCATATCCCGGCATTCCTGGCCCGCTACTGCGTTTTTGGATCGACGGTGCCGCTGAACGTTTTGACCTGCACCCCTTGAGCAAAAAGGACGCACAGGAATTCTGTCAAACCCTCCTGGGTGGTCCGGTTTTGCGAAGCACAGCGCAACAAATGTACGCCGAAAGCAACGGAAATCCTCTGTTTCTCAAAGCCCTCGTGGAGGAGGCTCAAGCGTCCGGGGAACTCGAAAAACGTCGCGGCATATGGCTCAATCAGGGCATTACGGGGATCCGTCCACCCAAACTGGCTACCGTCGTCGAACGTTACCTTCGTGACCTCACACCTTCCGAGCGCGAGTGTCTTGAACTTGTTGCCCTCGCCGAACCTGTGGAACGGCACCTGATTGAGGCGCTTACGGGCGAACGCGAGACGCGCAGACTCGCGGAAATCGGTTTCATTTCCACAACAGCGGAATCCGTGTACGTCGGACAAGGAAAACCTGCGCCGCTAATAAAGCTCACCATTCCAGTGATCGGCGAGCTCCTGCGTAGGACAACTTCACGTGCGCGAAGTCTGAACTGGCATCGTCGCTTCCGCTTACATGCCGGTTACGACGGTGGCGGGGAAATGGGCTTAGTGCGTCGCGTTACCTGGGCTCTGGACAGTGGTTCGGAAGTTCCTGACGAGCTGATATTGCGAGCAGCGGTTATTGCTTGCAATCTCTTCGAGTCTGAACAAGCCGTCCGTCTGGCCCCAGCAGTCCGGAACCACGAACTTTCCTCAGAAACTAGTGCAGTGCTAGCTCGTGCGTATTTCAACCTTGGCAGTTTTGGTGAAGCGTGGGCATTTTTGGGTTACGGGGGGCCCAGAATGTCAGTGGCAAATAATCCACAACATCGGCCAACAATGTTTAATAGTTTGCTGCGGGCCGGGATTCGTATGGCCCTAGGTCAAGCCCCAGCGCAGTTAGCGGCGGATGCGGCAGCATTGCGTGAATCGGGGAGTAACAGCGGGGCGGATGGTGTCTCGGATCTAGTGATTGAAGGCCGAGCCAGCGTAATAGAAATGATGGGGCAGTCCTTATCTGGCGACTATGCCGGAATGTCTAGAATCCTGGGCGGATCAGGAGCGGAGTTGGGAACGGATAATGACTCGCCCGATGACATCCTCAATCAGGCTTTGCTGTGTGCCCTTGATGCGGAACGGCTATGCGCGCAGGGCGCCCCAGTCAAAGGACAGGCAGCGGCTGCCGAAGCAATCGCGCTTTTGGAGAATTATCACCACGAAGCATTCGTATTGCACGAATGGATTGCCCTAAGGAGCATTATTTGTGCGCTTTTTGCTGGCCACTGGGATGCTGCCACAGCGCAAGTAGAGGGCTACTTCGCGTCTACAGCTGGCGTGTCAGCAGCGCTTAGCGGAGGGGACTACACGATCAGAGGGTTTATTGCAGTCCGCCGCGGTAGCTTCCCAGAGGCCTTGGAAATCTTAGAAACCGGGATGGAAGCGCTCCGGGTTTTGGATCCGCGGCAAATTTTTGGTGTGTGTGCTGGGCTGGCAGCCTATTGTGCAGCCCGTGATGGTCAACTGCAACGTGCAAGCAACTTGCTCGCCGAACACCAGCGAGATAGTAGCAAAGGAGTTTATCTACTGCGATTCATGGCTAATGCCTTTGCGGCGGCCGCACGCGAGTACATCGTATCGGCGCAGAACAAGGATTCGCTGGCTAGCGATATTTTGGGAAACGATCCATCAAATTACGGCACAAACGGGGACGGACTGTCATTGCTACTCGGCCTGGCTGCGGAAGCGAGGAGCAAAGGTGCAGGGATGCTGGAAATGATGGCACTAGACCTTGTCATGGACTTGGGCGATCGGAGCGAAACGCAGCGTTTTGTGGCCCTAACTGCCGAGGTCGAAGGCCCTTGGGCGCAGGCTCTGCACGGCTACAGTGCAGCGCTGGCCACAGGCAATACTGACGGACTGTTAACGGCAGCCGCGAGCCTCCAGCGAGCCGGACTCGACGGGCTGGCCGCCGGTGCATATGCCGAAGTCCTCAACGAGCTAGGGACCGGCTCCAACCGAGAAGCACGTCAGTGGGCACGTTCTGGCCTTGCTGCCATCCGGCCGGAGGCCAGCGCACCTACAGCCTTAACAAAGCGCGAGAAGTTGGTAATTTCCCTAGCCCGTCAAGGTCTCAGCGACAGGGACATTGCCCAGGAGCTCCAACTGTCTGTCCGAACCGTTGAGGGGCACCTGTACCGCTCCTACATCAAACTCGATATACCCGGGCGGGAGTACTTGGCCCATCTGGAAGAGCACCAAATTCACTGACGAATGAGGAGCCATTACCTTGCTGCCTTAGCGTCCCACCCGTCCTGCGCGTAGTGGTTCTCAGCAAATGCGAGTACTGACTACTGGTGCGCAAGCCCGCACCTCCCTGCTTAGCTACTTATGGGGCAAGCGACTTCTAAGGAAGTCGGTGAAGGCTATGCTTGGGGGCAAAAATGCTGTTGAACACGGATTCTGGGGCTAGTCATGTGAATGCGGCTCCCCTGTGGCCTGTGGTGGGTCGCAAAGAAGCCATAGAAATGATCGCCGAAGGCCTGAGCGAAAATCGCTCTGGTGCGCTCATCACTGGTGAAGCCGGATCGGGCAAAACGTTCCTCGCCCAAGAGGCACTCAAGGACGTTCGTGAGCATGGCTACGTGGTCTCGTTGCGGGGCAGCCACACGCTCGCTAACACACCCTATGGGGCCCTCAACGTATTACTGCGAGACGTTGACTCAAGCTACCTGAACCATCCAGTTCTGGTGTTGTCTGGCTTGACGCGCTTGCTGGCAGAACACTCCGACGGCCAGCAGGCAGTCATCTTTGTGGACAACGCGGTTGATATTGACCAGCTTAGTGCCGTGGCCTTGGCACAACTTGCACGCAACGGTGCTATCCAGCTGATACTTACAGCCACCGAACCTGCGAGCCTGCCGCACGCTTTCCTAAGTCTGCGCGATGAAGGGCTTGTTACAAATGTTGAGCTGCGGCCGCTGACCTTAACTCAGACCCGTGAATGGCTGGCAGAAGCATTGCAGGCGCCATGTTCCCAAGCGGCCGTGCGTGCTCTGTGGAAGAACAGTGGAGGTAACGTCCACCACCTCAAGTTGTTGAGTCAAGAACTTCTCGAATCGGGGGCGCTCTCGAAGGCTCAAGGCAACTGGATTCTCAGTGGGGAAGTATCAGTTCATTCGCGGGCAGTAACAGAGCTGATAGTGGCCAAGATAGGCCGGTTAGACGAGGGCGAGCACCGGATCCTCGACATCGTGGCGCTCGCCGAAAGTGTCCCGCTGGAAGTATTGCTGCGGCTCGGAGCGGCTCACGAGATTGACTCATTGGAGGAGAAAGGACTTCTCGAACTAGATCATAGGGCGCCCCGACATGCTCGAATCCACAGCCCCCTACTGGCCGGCGTCGTCCGCAGCGCGGTACCTCAGGGCCGCAGTAACCACCTCCGAGCGCTCGTGATAGAAGCCTTCCAGGGGGACACCCTTCAACCAGACATCAAGCTCGCCTTAGCGGTATGGGGTCTGGACTGCGGGGCAGCCCTCACAACAGCGGAAACCGTTGAGAGTGCGGGACTTGCCAATGACGCGTCCAAGCCGAATTTGGCTCTGCGCTTGATCCGTTCCCTCCTGGACGATGCCCAAACCGGTAGTTCTGCCGCCGAAGAAATACGTTCACTCTTACTTTTGGGCAAGATAGGTCAGGCAAGACTGGTCCTTGGCCGATTCCGCAAGGTGCCAAGGCCCTTACTGAACGTAGCTCAGCGGGTGCGGCTTTTACTGGCGGGGAGTTCGGTACTTCTGGCCACCCAAGGGGGAGGCCCAGGGGCGGCGCAGCAACTTGACCGTGCACGGAAAGAATTCGAAATGGCCGCCAAGGACCCGGCGTTGGCGCGCGAGGATGAGGCGATCTTCGAGCAACTTCTTTTGAGCGAAGCCGGGGCCCGCTCCTATTCGGGTGATTACCCAACGCAAGTGAAAGTGCTAACAGACCTTTTCAGTCAGCCTGTTCCACGTAGCTCGGTATTCAGGCTCTTAGGAGGCAGCATGCTTTGTGAGGCGCTGGCCGTCACCGGGCAGATGGAGCAGGCGCGCTGCCTCGCCGAGGAACTTTTGGCTGAATGCCACAGGCCAGAGAGCGTTGCAGTTGCGGTCCAACTGGCAATTCCGAGGATTCGGTACGCGCTGCTTTTGGGGGGACACCTTGAAACAGCAGCCAGCACTATCAGTCTTGGTGAACAAAGCGCTGCCCGGACCCATTACCAAATGTTTAATGCCACGGAGCTACCCGCGGCCATTGTGGCCGCGGCGCAAGGTAAAGCTGGCGTTGCTCTTGGGCTCTTGAACCCCGCAATCGGACAACTGCGGGTTGGCGACGCTGAAGGTGTGCTTGCGCTTGCTTGCTCGGCTGCTGCCTATGCACATGCCCTGAACGGAAATAAAAGTGAGTCCCAGAAACCTCTAGCTGAAGCAGCTGCTCAAGATCGGCGGGCCACCTATCTGGTGGAACGCACAGCACAGTATTTTGCTGCTCTCGCTCGGATGATCAACTCGGCTGGATTGGACACTGCACCGGGGAGTTCTATGCTCGCCACTGAGTTGCTGTCCATGGCAGGAGAAGAACAACAGCGGGGAGCCACTACGCTCGAGTTGTACTGCCTCAGCGCTACACTACGGTGCGCGGAACTTAGCGGTAACCTCGCTGTGGCGCGGCGTTTGAGTGAAGCATCCGTGTTGGCGGACGGACCATTCGCGCAATTATGCGGAAAATTTGCTCGCGCCGTTCTCGCTCAAGATCCATCGATGTTGGTGGCTGTCGCCTTGGAAGCGGCTGAGCAACAGAATCATCGCTTTGCGCTCGACGTCGCTCGCTTGGCGGAGTTGAGATCGGTGGCCTTGCAGGACCGCAACGCACAATATCTGGCCAAACGCTTAGCCGATCAGTACAGGCACGTTCTAGGGGTTCGGTCAGTGGGCAGCGAGGACATGCAACCGCTGACTGCTCGGGAACTTGAAATAGCTAGGATTGCGGCTCACCAGGCTAGTAATCGTGAGATCGCCAGCCAGCTGCA
The DNA here is from genome assembly GCF_050490295.1 of Pseudarthrobacter sp. J1763. NCBI lineage: Bacteria > Bacillati > Actinomycetota > Actinomycetes > Micrococcales > Micrococcaceae > Pseudarthrobacter > Pseudarthrobacter sp. J1763. The sequence goes on from NZ_JBNPEN010000002.1 coordinate 297,523, forward strand.
CGTTTCCGTCCGAACCGTTGAAGGACATTTGTACCGAATCTTCCGGAAATTGAAGATCTCCGAACGGTCAGAACTGCTTTATTCTTTCCTAGAGCCTGAGACGGTCTAGCCGTGACAGACGAACTGATTGTTGAACGGCTCATTGGGCGCTTTGCCTTGGTGCAAGGTGTGGTGGATTGTCTGCTGGATCCCTCAGGACCCGGTGTCCTGCTGTTGGGTGACGCCGGGATGGGCAAGACGGCTCTGATGCACCAAGTATTAGAGGAGCTGGGCGGGCGGGTGCGGCCCTATCAAATCAACGCTGGACCTTCGCTGGCGCGGGTTCCGTATGCTGCTCTGGCCCCATTGCTGATGGAGCTCACGCCGGAACAAATTGACCAGCCAATCGCCGTCTTTGATGCACTCTCAGTTCAATTTAGCCCCGATCGCCGGACCGGCGCTGTTCCGGCCCTTCTTGTGGTTGAGGATGGACAGTATCTGGATGAAAACAGCGTGGCTTTGGTGACGCAATTGATGGTGGCCGAGGTGGTTCGTGTTGTTTTCCTATGCCGTACCTTTCCCGCGCCACCAGCTGAACTATTGACTATGTGGTCTGAGGGTCTTCTGGAGCGTTTTGAGGTCTTGCCTTTGGAACCTGATGAGGCTGTAGAAATGTGCCAGGAAGTTCTCGGTGCACCGGTTGTTTCATCCACAGTCGCAGTTCTGCTCCGTCAATCCAGTGGAAACCCAATGCTTCTGCGGGAACTACTGCTGCAGGGGCGTCAGAGCGGCCAGCTTGTCCAAGGCAACAACTCGTGGATCCTTAATGCCCCAGTCCAGGCCGCGGGTTCAGGACTCATGGACATTGTGCGGCAGCAAGTGCTGGGCCTTGACGAAAGCGATCGGCAGACCCTAGAGACCGTGGCTTTGGCTGAAAGTTTGCCGCTGGACACTCTGGTGACGCTCTGTGACAACAACTCCATTGATCATCTTCAGGAGCTCGGTTTTATCCACGTCGCGGAGGATCACAAACGGCACGTTCGTTTGGTCAAACCCCTAGTTGCCGAAATTCTGCGTCAACTGGTGCCAAAAGCCCGAGGCATGGCCATCCGGCATCGGATTCTTGCAGCTTTGGACGGAAACCCCGAAACCATGGACGGGCTCCTGAGATTTGTGCTGTGGTCCCTAGAAACGGGCGCACCTGTTGACGAGGAGACCATTCTTCATGCTGCACGTTTAGCGAACCGTCTCTACCTGCCGGGCCAAGTGGAGCAGCTGGCATTGGCCATCCACTCGGCGAAATATCGCTGTGAAGCCGCGGTAGAGCTGGCACGGGCCAGGTATTACAGCGGGGACTATCGTGCGGCCAACAGCGCCCTGAACTACGTAATAGATGAGGCGCAGGATCCGCTGACCCTGCGGCAAGCATCCCTTCTGGCCGCGCAGTTGGCAGCCAGCCGTGGCGCGGGTTCTGCCGGTGTAACTCTTGTAGCTCGTGCCTGGAATGTTGCCTTGCAACGCCTAGCTGCCGTTGGGACGCTCTCGGCCCAAAAAGTTGCAGTCGAGCAAGATGCAGCCCGGCTTCTTTGGCTCTCGGCGAGTCATGCCGATGGCCGCTACGGTGACGTCCAGTCTGAGCTCGCCGCACTATGGGAGCATTCGGAATTGCTGGAAAATCGTATCCAGGCCGGGCTCTTGCTCAGTGAATCCTTAGCGCTGACTGGTCAAGCATCAACAGCCTTAGGAATTCTTGACTCGGTGGCCACGTTGCTCAGTACTGACGTTGCCGAACACCACTACTACCGGCCGGAACTGATACGTATCCAGCTCGTGGCGTTACACCAAGCGGGCGAGTATCAGGTTCTAGAGGGCTATGTTGGCCATCGCATCGTAGAAGCCGAAAATTCGCTCTTGTATATGGGCAGTCTCTTGCAATTTGCGGTGGGAGCGGCCGAATTGAACCGCGGAGCCCTCATCCAAGCACTTCCGCACTTGATCCAGAGCGTTGAAATGCTGCGCTTAAGAGACGTTCGTGGACTGCTGCCAGAAGCGTTGGCTACGGTGGCCTATGCCGCTCACTTGGTCGGCAGAAATGACCTGGCAGTCAGTTATCTAGCTCAGGCCGACGCTCAGCCTTTGGTGGGCAGGGAACTCTCTCTAGTGGCCCGCGCCAGACTGATTAGCTTACAGAATGAGATGAGTAATGCTCGCCTTCCACTGTCCCAGCTAGTGTTGTTGGCCGACGAAGCCGCAGCGGCCGGCGCCAGAAGTGCCGAGCTGGAGGTGCTTTATTCGGCCGTCCGGCACGGCGAAGCGTCCCTCGTGTTACGTCTGGCATCCGTAGCCGAAAAATGTGAAGGCCGTCGTGCGGCTTTTGTTCTCGAATTCTGCCGAGCAATTGTGGTCAAAGACGCAGTCAAGCTCACCGATCTGAGCGAATTGGCCGCCCGCGAAGGCCAGTACCTGGCTGCGGCTGACTGTGCAGCTCAAGCGGTAAAGATCTTGGATTCTCGTGGCGATCAAGCACGTAGATTCGGGGCCCAGCGACTTTACAAGCGACGCATTGCTGCCCTGACTACCGGCGGTGTATTAAGGGAGCCCAATAGCCCCGACCTTGGCAAACTGACTCGACGAGAGCAGGAGATTGCCACGCTGGTTCAGTCCGGCTGCAGCAATCGAGAAATTGCCCTGCAGCTTTCTGTATCGCTGAGGACCATTGAGGGGCATCTGTACCGGATTTTTGCGAAGCTGGGAATTAGCCGCCGCGACGATCTTGCTGGGCGGATCAGCGTCTATCTCTAAACACGTTGTCCTGAGACAGTACCAGTGACGCTGGTGGGTGCCACAGGTACCCAAGGTGGAAGGTGATCCTAAGTACTCGTCAGTGACGTGCGGGCTCTGGAGCGCAAAAACGGGTAGGGCATACTCGTGTTTTGGATGAGGCGTCCCTCTAGCTTTGAGGTATCGGATAGGGAACGCCGTGCCGAGGATGGGGTACCCATCCGAACTGGCTGCCGTTGATTGGCGGACTCCCGGTTGCGACCGGGAGGAACAAGGACGGGGTCGGTGGTGAATAAGCCTTTGAGACCGAGGCTTCCCCCAGTCACCACCGGCCCCCCAGTTTTCTCGGTTTTTGTTCGTTGCTCTCATCAAGGCGGAGGGAAGGAAACCTTCTTATCGCGGCCTTATGTGTCAGCTGAATCCGAGGAAGGGATCCGTAGGGGTGGATAAGGCAACCAAGGATACGCTTTCTCTGTTGCTCGCCGACCGCCAGATTTGGCTGCTGGCGGCGCCTCGTACAGACCACCCGATCTCGCCAGAGCTGATGGAATTAATTGTCGCCGGCGAACTGACCGTGGTGAATTTTGACGATCTCAACCCGCAGGGCAGCAGTGACTCGCACAATGTTTCGGAAGGTGACGTTACTAGGCTCTCGCATCGCGAACGCGAAGTGGCCACCTTGGTGGTGCAAGGTCTCAGCAGTGCAGAAGTGGCACTGGCACTGGATATTGCTGTGAACACGGTGAACGCCCATCTGCAACGAGCCTATAGAAAATTAGGAGTCTGTTGCCGGCAGGAGCTGGCTCTTTTGTGGGCAAGTGCTCCGCAGACGTCAATCCGCGAAGCTCAACGGTGAGTGAGGCAACCAACCGAGGACAAGTGGGACAATAGGAAGGCATACCGGCGGCTGACCGGATGCCGTCCACAAGGAGCAGGTTTTTTTGAGCACCGTTACACCACCGCTGTCTGTCCGAACCGCCACAGGTGAGCTAGATGATGCCGAGGCGTTGAGAATCCGCAACGACTTCCCCATTCTGGATCAGGAAGTTAACGGATTCCCTCTGGTCTATCTGGACTCCGGGGCAACCTCGCAGAACCCCCTGAGTGTGCTCGAAGCCGAGCAGGAGTTCTACGAACAGCGCAATGCGGCAGTCCACCGTGGTGCACACGAACTTGCTGTTCACGCCACTGACGCTTTTGAGTCTGCCCGCGCCACGGTTGCCGCTTTTGTGGGTGCCCGTGAAGAAGAGATCGTGTGGACAGCCAATGCCACAGCCGGCCTGAACCTCTTGGCCTACTCATTCTCCAACGCCTCCACCGGTCTTGTTTCTGCCGAGTCCCAACAATTCGCTGTGGGACCGGGGGACGAAATTCTCACCACCGAGATGGAACACCACGCCAACCTGGTGCCGTGGCAAGAACTGTGCCGCCGCACCGGCGCCACCTTGCGCTACATTCCAGTGGACGACGACGGCGCCTTGCGTATGGATGAAGCTCACCGATTGATTGGGCCACGGACCCGGGTGCTTGCCTTTACGCACACCTCTAACGTTCTGGGCAACATCAACCCGGTGACGGAATTGGTTTCCTTGGCCCGGGCAGTAGGAGCTTTTGTGGTGCTGGATGCCTGCCAGTCTGTGCCGCACCTGTCCGTGAACTTCGCCAGCCTGGACGTGGACTTTGCAGTGTTTTCTGGGCACAAGATGCTCGGCCCCACGGGCATTGGCGCACTGTATGGGAAGCAGCACCTGCTGGATGCGCTGCCGCCATTTCTCACGGGCGGCTCCATGATCACCAAAGTGACCATGGAGTCTTCCCTCTACATGCCCGCTCCGCAGCGCTTTGAGGCTGGCACGCAGGCCGTCTCCCAAGCAGTAGCTTTGGCAGCAGCGGTGAACTACTTGAGTGAAACCGGTATGGACCGGATCGCCGCCCGTGAAGCACAACTGGGCCAGCGTCTTGCACAAGGAATCGACGCCATTGACGGTGTTCGCCTGTTGGGCCCCGCGGCCGGAAGTGAGCGTACTGGCCTTGCCGCATTCGACGTCGAAGGCGTCCACGCTCACGACGTTGGTCAGTACCTCGACAGCAAGGGAATCGCCGTCAGAGTTGGCCATCACTGTGCCCAACCGCTCCACCGGCGCTTGGGGCTGACAGCGTCAACTCGTGCCAGCTCGTACCTGTACAACACCACCGCGGAGATTGACAGTTTCCTCGAAGCGCTGGCCCAAGTTCGCCCATACTTTGGCTTGACCGCCGTGGAAGGTAAGTAACCAAGATGAGTTCGCTCGATTCGCTGTACCAGCAGATCATCCTGGAACACTCCAAAACCCGTAGTGGCGGTGACCTTCCGGAATCCGAGACTGCAGCGGCACCCGGGACACCCGGCGTTGGGCAATGCCACCAACTCAACCCTGTCTGTGGTGACGAAATCACTCTGCGGCTGGAGCTCTCCGCGGACCGTTCAACGGTGGCAGGGATTCACTGGAACGGTGACGGTTGCGCGATTTCTATGGCGTCGGCGTCGATCCTTAGCGAAGAAGCCGCAGGAGCTGACCCAAGGCACCTAAAGGAACTGATTGACACCTTCCGCGACTTGATGCGCTCGCGTGGCAGTATCGAAGCCGATGAGGAAGTGCTTGGTGACGCAGCCGCATTGGCTGGTGTGTCCAAGTACCCTGCGCGGGTTAAGTGCGCCATGCTCGCCTGGGTTGCTGCTGAAGACGCCTTGCGTCAGGCCTTGGCCGAGTAACCCAATGACGACGTAACCTAAAGACGAGAAAGCCCTAGGGCTCCGCTGGGAGGGATGTGCCGGCGTCGGGATCGACCGGAAGACGGACGGTAAACACCGAGCCTTGCCCTGGCGAGCTCTGGACCTCGATGGTGCCACCATGGCTGTCTACGAAGCCTTTACTGATCCGTAAACCAAGGCCTACCCCCGGGATGGCACGATCTGTGGCAGATTTGGCGCGGAAGAACTTGGTGAATAACCGTTCGACGTCGGCAGCTTCCATTCCGAGGCCCGTGTCGGCAACGCGGCAACCCACTTCCGAGTCAGTGCTGAAGGTGGTTACAGTAACCACACCGCCGTCGGGAGAATACTTGATGGCGTTGGACACTAGGTTGTCCACCACTTGACCAATCCGGCCTACGTCGAAGACAGCCATCGCCGGCGTGGTGCTCTGATTTAACAGCACCACGTTGTTGGCTGTGGCGCGAGGCGAGGCGGAATCGACGCTCAACTCTACGAGCTCTGAGAGGTCCGCTAATTGCCGGTGTAGCCCCACCGCAGGTGTGGCAGTGGCTAGCAGATCGGAGACGAGGTTGAGTAGCCGTTCACCATTTCGTTCTGCCACCTGTAGGTACGCGGCCAGATGCTTGGGCAGCTGCGTAGATTCTTCCATAGCCAAGCTCAAATAACCCAGGATCGATGTCAGGGGAGTGCGCAATTCGTGGGAGACGTTGGAGACAAAGTCGTCTTTGGCCTGCAGCGCGAGCATTACTTCGGTGACGTCGTAGAAGGCCACCACTGATCCGGTGACGGTACCGTCAGTGTCTTTAATGGCGCGGGAGGTACTGGAAACTGCCCTTCGGTTACTGCCGTTGCCCAGCCACATCAGGGTCTCTGAAACGTAGTCACCGTTGATGGCACGCCGTACCGGGCGTTCCGCAGGGGGAATGGGCGTGGTTTGGTCACTTTCAAAAACTAACAACTGTTCTTCTGCGGCGTCTCGGGCGTCAGGCGGTAGCGCTAGACGGTGGAAGTCCCGTTGTTTGCGGTTCATCAGGATGTCATTACCGTCTGCATCCACTGCCACCAGACCAACATTGACAGTGTTCATAATGGCGTTGAGCAGTTGTTCGCGCTTCTGGCTCAGTCCAAGGGTTTCAACGAGCTGACGGTCCTTCTCCTTCAGAGCCATCTGCTGCTTTTCCATGCTGGCCACTAGGGTACTGGCGGCCACGCCCAGGCCAAGAAAAATCACTGGCAAAAGAAGCGGGCGGAGTAACTGCGCAGTAGTCAAAGTGTTGCCATCGAACACCAATGGAGACCACACCACCATCAGTGAACCCAGCACGATAGCGGGCAGTGCTATGCGGCGGGAAAGTCCTGACGCCGCCAACCAAAAGACCGGAAAAAGGGTTAGAGCGGCAACACCGTTGAGGGTGTCACTGCCGGAGAGACGAATTACGGCAAGGGAAAGAAAATCAAAAACCGGAATTATCAGAAATAAACCGAAGGTCAGCCGGTGCCAAGGAACGGCAAGGGTTGCCGCTAGAAGCAGGATCTGCGTCAGAATACCGGTCATCACAAAGGGATCGCCTAACGCCTTCGGGTTAGCAGCAGCGGCGATCAGGATGGCACAAGCGATTCCAATACTGAGCGGTAATTGGCTCAGAAACACTCGCATTCGAAGCCCGTGCTGATGGAAGTAGCGCGGGAAAAGACTTGGGCCGGTGGTTCGGACGCCGGGCTGGTGAGAATCAGGAATTGTCACTGGGTTCCGACCCTGCCATTGGAAGCCTAAGCGTAATTGTGGTTCCAACTCCTAATTCGCTGTCTAACTCGAGGGTTCCGCCGTGACGTTCGGTCAGTGACTTGGCAATGTTCAAGCCCAGACCGAAACCGGACACTTGGGACTCGCGGGCCGAATTTGACCGGAAAAATCGTGAGAAAACTTTCTGCTGGTCCTCTGCGGAAATTCCCACACCGTGGTCGATAACTTTGACCACTGCCTGATGAGCTGATGCATCGCGCCCCAAGACCACTGTCACAGTGGTGCTGGGGCTGTATTTAACCGCATTGGAAATGATGTTTTCTAGGATTTGACCCACGCGCTGCGGATCAGCGAGCGCAACTACACACTCTGGGGCCTCTGTTCGGAGAGCAGCCCGGTGAATGGTAGCCAGAGGTTCAATGGCGGAGATCGCGGCGTCGATGCAGGAGCGAAGATCCGTAGGAACTGGCACAATGCTGAGCGTTGACTCGGCCGACGAAACTAGATCCGAGACGCGGTCCCGCAGTTTGGTGGCGTTACGCTCAATGACCTTTAAGGAAGGCACGTCGGTCATACCTGCATCGGTGAGTTCATCACGAAGCATTTCCGTATAACCAAGGATTGACGTCAAAGGTGTTCGGAGTTCGTGCGAGATTGTTGCCACAAACTCTTGTTGTGCGTTCGCTGAGTCAAGCAGCTGGGTGACATTCGCAAAGGCCACAACGTGCCCAGCTGCGGCTGAAGCGGCCGGGATTGCGTCCGGCGTGGTCGTTGCCATGCGGATGGGTCTGGCAGTGGCGCTGTAAGCGGTCACCCGCCCTTCGCGCCGTTCCCAAAAAAGCATGTTGCTGTACTCTTCACCGCGGATAGCCCGTGCCAAGGGCCTGCGCTCGGCCGGAATGGGGGTGACTTTGTCGGGCTCAAAAAGCTCCTTACTTCCTTCCCCCATGGCAAACCACTTTTCACGTGCGGCTCCGGCCTCGCGTAACTCGGCGGAGATTGCCATGTCTTCACGGAACCCACGTTTGTTCACCACCGAAGGGACACCGCTGGCATCCATTGCTACTACGCCAACATCGATAGCGGAGAGAACTGAGCGCAACAGCTCTTCTCTTTCTTGGCTTTGAGCGAGTGCTGAGGCAAGTTGTTGTGAGGTTCGTAGGAGCGTCTGCGATTGGCCCTCCAAGCGGCTGGTAATAAATGCCACGGCAAGGCCCACAAAGAAAATCACCAAGGGAAGGGCGGCCAAACGCGCCACAACCTGGGATGACAGGGGAGTCAGACCCAATAGCAGCGGGGCGATCATCATCAAGATGGTGGCACCCATTCCAATGGCAACACCGCGGTACTTGATGCTTACCGCTAAACGCGTCATGGGGAATACGGCAAGGAGACCCATAACATCGAGCACCGTCAGAGAGCCGATACGGGCCAGAATAATGGCCACGAAACCGAGGAGCGCCAGTACCACAGACGGGTTGGCTCGAAAGCGGTCCCAAGGAAAAACGGCGGCAAAAATAAGGCTCAGCAGAAGGACAGCGTAACCAGCCACAAAGGCCCCATGACTGAGCAATTCTGGGTACATCACGGTGAACAGCACGCCCAGCAGGAGCATCGGGATGGCGAGCAGCAGATGGCGTTCGAGCGAGGATTCCTTTCCCTCTGTGCCCAGCAAAATCCGGGTCAGGGGGACGCTCTCAGAGTCCGACGATGCGAAGAGGGGCATGGGTCCACCTTGAGTGATGTACTCAGGCCCCCGGAGTGGAGCCTAGGCATGATTTTGCCATGCATTGGGCGTCAGCGTGATTTTGTCCCGGCTACTGGCGACCAGGGAGCAGTTTTTAGTGGCGTTGGAAGGCATCAGGGATTCCGTCGCCGTCGGCGTCGAGGGATTCGATCTCCTCAACCTTGCGGTAATGACGGTTCCGGATTCGCAGCACAACGGCGGCGAGCAGGGCAGCAATCAAGGAGCCAGCGAGGATCGCCACCTTGGCGTGGTCATTGTGTGGCGAGCCTTGGCCAAAGGCGAGTTCTGAAATGAGCAAGGACACGGTGAACCCAACCCCGGCCAAAAGCGCTAGACCCGCTACATCCACCCATGCCAGTCCGTCGTCCAAACTGGCCTTGCTGGTTCGGGTCACGAGCCATGTTGCAGCGAACACTCCGATGGCTTTGCCGGCAACCAGTGCCAGGGTCACGCCTTGGGCCACTGGATCGGCAAGGGCCTCGGCTATTCCCTGCCCACCACCTAGAGCCACACCTGCGGAGAAGAAAGCGAAGACGGGTACAGCGATCCCGGCACTGAGTGGGCGAAGGGAATGCTCAAAGCGTTCGGCTAAGCCGGCGTCGGGCTCGGTACCGGAGAATTTTTTCTGTTGTGAATTCAGCACCGGCACGGCAAAGCCCAAAAGCACTCCTGCAACGGTTGCGTGAATTCCTGAGGCATGGATGAGAGCCCAGGTGGCCAATGCCGGAGGTAGCAACCAGTACCACTGATGAACTCGCTTTTGCACCAAAAACGTAAAGATTGCCAAGGGGATCACTGCTGCTGCGAGCAACCAGGGCTGCAGATCTGTTGCGTAGAAAATCGCAATGATGGCGATGGCAATCAGGTCATCAACCACGGCCAGAGTCAGCAAAAACGTACGCAGAGCGGCCGGCAAGTGAGTGCTGATGACAGCCAAGACGGCAAGAGCGAATGCGATGTCCGTTGCCGTGGGAATAGCCCAGCCACGCAGCGCCGTAGCGTCATTGAGATTCACCACGGCGAAAATAATTGCCGGCACCGCAACACCGCCTACTGCGGCAGCGACCGGGACAATCGCCTTGGCCGGATTCCGGAGGTCACCTGCCACAAATTCGCGTTTGAGTTCAAGTCCTGCGATAAAGAAAAACAGGGCCAGGAGACCATCGGCGGCCCAAAGGCCCATACTGAGTTCCAGATGCCACGGTTCGTAGCCGAAAGTGAAGTCCCTTAGAGCAAAGTAGCTTGACGCCGCGGGAGAGTTAGCCCATATAAGAGCTATAACCGTAGCGATCATCAAGAGCGCCCCGCCAACTGTCTCTTTGCGCAAGATAGCGCTGACACGCTGGTACTCGGGGTAACTGCTGCGGGAAAGGATACGGCGAAGTGCCGATGCTGGTGGCCGGGTCATAAAGCTCCCTGAAGGGTTTTGGGGTCAACGGAAAATCGCCGACCAGACTTCCCGGCACACCAGCATCTAGTCTACGCGAAGTGCTCAGTGGCTTTCGAGCCAGGCCTGAGCTTGTGAGGCTTGAAGCTTCAGCCCCTTGGCCACCATGGGCTCGGCAGCGCTGGCAGTCTTCGAACCCAAAAACGGGATTGAAGAACTTACCTTGCCATCAAGGTCAATGCGGGTCCCAGTGCCCTCAGCAACGAGCTTTTGCACGGCCGAAACGTCCACGGGCGCGCCAGCTACCTTCAGAGATATATTCGCCTGACGTGACCCGTCGGCAGCGGGTGCTGACCAGCTCTCCGTCTGAGTGACAGTCAAGGATTCGCCAACGAACTTCTTGGCGATCTCCGGGAGCCGAGTGGTGGGCAGGGTGCGCACCACTGTGATAACAAACTCGCCGTTCAACTCGCCCTGGCGGGTAACGGACGTGAGTGTTCCACCAACCAGCTCACTCGTGTGCCGCAAAAAGTCTTCATTCACAAAGGTCTCGGTCACACGATCTACGCCAAAGGGCAAAGTGGTGGATGCAGTCAGAGCCATGGGTCCTCCAAAGGTTGGGTCGAACAAAAGTAAGTTCGTATCTGGGCTGACAATCATCCTACGGCTACACCCACCTCAGCCGGGCTCGGGTAGGCTAAGAACACCCGGGATTCAGATGAATTTCGGGCTTTTGTGTTGCCGCATTTCCCGCACCAACCGCCATCTCCAGGAGTCTGCGATGAGCACCGTCCAAGCCCCCACAACACCTGCCCCGGCCCTGAGCGGTCTCCGGGCAGCCCTCGACGCGGACCCTTCCTTTGCCCGAGTCCGCTCAGAAGCCGCACGCGGCACAGCCCGCAGCGAGGACTACCGCATCGCCGCACCAGCGGGCCTACGCGCGGCATTGCTTGCTGAAATGGCTGACGGACTGGACGCGCTCGACGGCGGTGCGGCAGGCGCCGTCGTACTGGCGGTTACTGCAACCGGACGCGAGAGCGAAGATCTTGCTGCAGCGCTGAGCGCCTACTTGCCAACCGGGGCTGTGGCTCAATTCCCGAGTTGGGAAACCCTCCCGCATGAGCGATTGTCACCGCGTTCGGACACTGTGGGGCGGCGCTTGTCCGTTCTCCGCCGTTTAGCTCACCGTGAGGCTGGAGACCCTCTGCGTGTGGTTGTTACTCCGGTGCGTGCGGTGCTGCAGCCAATTGTGCAAGGGTTGGGCGACTTGGAACCTGTGCACTTGGCAGTGGGACAGGAAATCGAGTTCTCTTACTTGGTCCGCAAGCTCGCCGATGCAGCCTACGCCCGTGTGGATATGGTGACGCACCGCGGCGAATTCGCTGTTCGCGGCGGAATCCTAGACGTGTTTCCACCCACTGAAGACCATCCGATTCGCGTGGAATTCTTTGGCGACGAAGTTGAGCAAATGCGATGGTTTGCTGTGGCGGACCAGCGTTCCTTGTCAGCCCCCGGCATCATCCACCCCACCGAACTTCACGCACCGCCATGCCGCGAGCTGCTCATCACACCCTCTGTGATGTCCCGTGCCGCTACCCTCAAAGCGAAAATGCCTGCCGCCGCAGACATGCTGGAGAAAATCGCGGGCGGTATTGCGGTTGAAGGTATGGAATCGCTGGCACCGGTGCTTGTGGATGCCATGGTGCCGTTTCTGGGACAGCTAGCGCCCGGTTCCATCACAGTGGTGGTTGAACCAGAAAAAGTCCGCACCCGCGCCCATGACCTGGCCACCACCAATGAAGAGTTTTTGCAGGCAGCATGGGCTACAGCGTCCGACGGCGGGGCCGCACCTTTGGACCTCGGCGCCCAAGAGAGCGCTGACCTACAGTCAGCCAGCTTCCGCACACTCACTGAGACTCGCTCCACTGCGCTCGCCGAAGAGATCTCATGGTGGTCCATTTCCTCCCTCGCCACCGACGAGGACTTGGTCTTAGACATCGATGTGTTGAACATCAACGCTCGTGAACCACGGGGGTATCAAGGCGACGTTGCCGAGATGCTCGAGTTCATTGGCTCACGGGTTCATGACCAGTGGCGGATTGTTGTGGCCACCGACGGCCCCGGCCCTGCACAGCGCCTTGCCGAGCTCTTTCATGACGCAAACATCCCCTGCTCCCGGGTGGAGGCCCTGACGGAGCTACCGCAGCCGGGCATTATTGAAGTCACCACGGCGCCGGCGGGTAAAGGCTTTGTCCTCGACGGGCTCAAACTCGGGCTCTTGACGGAGGCTGACCTGCTGGGCCGTACCTCTGCTGGCGGCACCAAAGACATGCGCAAGATGCCCTCCAAACGGAGGAACGCAGTTGACCCTTTGCAATTGCACGCGGGCGACTATGTGGTGCACGAACAGCACGGGATTGGGCGCTTTGTTGAGCTGATCCAGCGTAAAGTTGCCGGATCCAGCCCGGCCGATGCAGGCCTGCGTGAATACTTGGTCCTTGAATATGCCTCTTCCAAACGTGGAGCACCGGGGGACAGGCTCTTTGTCCCTACCGACCAGCTAGACCAGGTGAGTCGTTATGTGGGCGGCGACGCTCCGGCCCTGAGCAAAATGGGTGGCGCGGACTGGGCCAGCACCAAGTCCAAAGCACGCAAGGCAGTTAAAGAGATTGCCGGGGAACTTATTCGCTTGTACTCGGCCCGGATGGCGTCCCGCGGCCACGCCTTTGCTCCAGACACGCCCTGGCAGCGTGAACTTGAAGAGGCATTCCCGTATGTGGAGACCCCGGACCAGTTGACCACCATTAACGAGGTCAAAGCGGATATGGAACGCGAAATTCCGATGGACCGCTTGGTCTCAGGTGACGTGGGATATGGCAAAACCGAGATTGCAGTGCGTGCAGCGTTCAAAGCCGTTCAGGACGGTAAACAAGTTGCCGTATTGGTCCCTACTACGCTCTTGGCGCAGCAACATTACGAGACGTTCACCGAGCGATTCTCCGGGTTCCCGGTACGAGTCAAAGCACTCTCGCGGTTCCAAACCGGCAAGGAGGCCAAAGAAACCGTAGAAGGGGTCAAAACCGGTTCCGTCGACGTAGTGATCGGTACACACCGGCTTCTCTCCAAGGAGATGCAGTTCAAGGATTTAGGACTCGTCATTGTGGACGAGGAACAGCGCTTTGGTGTGGAGCACAAGGAGGCGCTCAAGAAGATGCGCACCAACGTCGACGTTCTTGCCATGAGTGCCACGCCGATTCCACGAACTTTGGAAATGTCCCTGACGGGTATTCGCGAGACCTCAACTTTGGCTACTCCGCCGGAGGAACGGCACCCTGTGCTGACCTATGTTGGCCCGTATACCGACAAGCAAACTTCGGCTGCTATTCGTCGTGAACTCATGCGTGAAGGCCAAGTGTTTTTTGTTCACAACCGGGTTTCTTCCATTGACCGAATGGCTGCACAAATCCGTGAGCTGGTTCCTGAAGCCCGGGTAGAAGTTGCGCACGGTCAGATGTCAGAGAGCCGTTTGGAACAAATCATCGTGGATTTCTGGGAGAAGCGATTCGATGTCCTGGTGTGCACCACCATCATCGAAACAGGCTTGGATATCTCTAACGCCAACACGCTGATTGTGGACCGCGCTGACAACTACGGACTGTCCCAATTGCACCAATTGCGTGGCCGAGTGGGTCGCGGCCGTGAACGTGCATACGCCTACTTCCTATACCCCGCCGAGAAGCCCTTGGGCGAGGTAGCCCTTGAACGTCTCAAAGCCGTGGCATCCCACAATGAGCTGGGGGCGGGTATGCAGTTGGCCATGAAGGACCTTGAGATTCGTGGTGCAGGAAACCTTCTGGGTGGCGAGCAGTCCGGACACATCCAGGGTGTTGGATTTGATCTCTACATCCGCCTAGTGGGAGAGGCTGTTGCTGACTTCCGTGGTGAAAAAGAAGAGAAGACTGCCGAAATGAAGATCGAGCTGCCGGTGAACGCCCACTTGCCGCACGAATATGTTCCCGGCGAGCGTTTGCGCCTAGAGGCGTACCGGAAGCTCGCTGCAGCCGCCAGCGTTGAGGCCATCGAAGAGGTAAAGGCCGAACTGGTGGACCGTTATGGTGAGCCTCCCTTGCCGGTTCAAAACCTACTGGCCGTGGCTCGGTTCCGTGTTGATGCACGCGCAGCTGGCCTCAGTGATGTTGCTTTGCAGGGCAACTTCATCAAGTTCGCGCCAGCACACCTTCCTGAGTCCAAAGCGATGCGTCTGGCACGTATGTTCCCCGGATCCCAGGTCAAATCGGCACTCGACGCCGTACTCATCCCCAAACCGAAGACAGCACGCATTGGTGGCCGGGACTTACAAGACGCCGAAATTCTGCAATGGGCAGATGGCGTGATCAAAAATATCTTCACCGACGGCGCCTAGGCGAATATCTAGGGCAGCTCAGCAAAAAGGTGTGGCTTTATTTCTGAACAATCAGAACTAAAGCCACACCTTTTTTAGCTAGGTTTATTCTTCGCCCGCGGAGTCAGAACGGCCCAGAATGTGCTGGGGGATGATGAATGCCAAGGCAAAGAGAACCAGCGCCACAGCCATGGGCCATGCGTTGTCCAAGGTGAGGAAGTTTAGGGAGTACACCGCGCCAGCAAATAGTGCGAAGCAGATGACAAAAAGCACGATGGACTGTGCGAGATTGTTTTCGTTCTCGATCGGACGGCTCTTGGCATTCATAAACTACTTCTCCTCCTGCGCCCGCTTGGGCCGCTAACAACAAAATATTACGCCGCATCCCGCTAACGCTTAGACGTTAGCGAGTGGTTCTAGTAGGCGGATGTGCCTTGTTCACCGTTAACAATTGCGATACCAGAGCTGGCTCCGATGCGGCTTGCACCTGCAGCAATCATAGCCCGGGCATCCTCCAGTGAGCGCACTCCGCCGGAGGCTTTGACACCAATGCCTGGCCCAACCGTGGCGCGCATCAGGGCTACGTCTGCAACTGTTGCACCGCCTCCGTTGAAACCCGTTGAGGTTTTGACGAAGTCAGCGCCGGAAGCAGCAGCGGCTTCGCAAGCGAGGACCTTCTGCTCATCAGTGAGCAAAGCCGTTTCAATGATGACCTTCAGAATTGCGCCCTCGTTGTGAACGGCTGTGGCCACCGCCGTGATGTCCTGGATCAGCGCATCTTTGTCATTCGCACGGGCTGCGGCGATGTTGATGACCATGTCGATCTCATCGGCCCCGTCCAGGGCGGCTCCACGTGCTTCAAAAACTTTGACCTCAGTAGGCGTGGCCCCGAGCGGGAAACCAATCACCGAGCAGGTCAGTACGCCACTACCGCGCAAAGCGTTGGTGACGGTTTTGACCCAGATTGGGTTTACGCAAACGGATTTGAAGTGATACTCGGCTGCTTCGGCACAGACCTTCAACACATCAGCTTTGCCAGCTTCCGGCTTCAGCAAGGTGTGATCGATCATTGCGGCAATGCCACCGGGAGTTTCAGTGGTGCTGATTTCAGCGCTCATGGCGGTCCTTCCAGGAGAGCGGCTTTGTGGGCCGGCGGGGCCGCCCGGGCGGCAGCGTCTCAAATGACTATCTTGCCATAAGGGGACGCGCCGAGACCCGGGTCAGCAATGCCCAAGGCTTCGACACCGACTTCAATTTCACCACTGACATAGATTTAGGCACCATAAAACCATACCGTCGACTCGCGAGTCGCTCGCGAGCCTTGGACTAGGCGGCGAGGGGTCAGGCGGCGGGGAGTCAGGCGGCGAGGCCCAGCAGAGCGCCGGTGCAGGCGCTCGCAGACACGCTGGCCGAAACCATCAAGCCCAAGCGCACACCGTCTACGGCTGCGGCATCGCCGATCGCCCAGATGCCGGGGACAGAAGTGCTTCCATCCGCTCCGACGACGATGCCACCAGAAGGTGCAGTGGCTACGCCGGCGGTGGCAGCCAATTCGTCCTGCGGCAAACGGTCCTCAGCAATGACCACCAGATCGGCGTGCATGCTGCTGCCGTCCTCGAACTGCACGCCTGTGACGGGCAAGGGGCTCCCCGCCAACGAGCTGAGAATCTGTGCGGGCAATGCAGTAGTTCGGATAGGGCGGACTCCGCGTGAGCGCAGGACTGCTTCGGCTTGACCGGCTGCAGCACCGGAACCGAGCAGAATTCCCAAGGGGCGTCGGCCCAAGACGCGGCTGGCTTCGAGCAGCTCTTCACTCAACCGTGCAGCGTCGTCGATCGTTCCATAGTGCAGGCACTTGCTCTCGCCAACCACAGGGAGACGTACCGGGCGGGAGCCAGTGGCGATCACTAGATGGTCATAGCCGATTTCCGCGCCAGCTCTGGTGACCACCGTTCGTTCCGCGGCGTTGATGCTGGTGACGTCTTGACCGATGCGCACCGAAACATTGGGCAGAGCAGCAAGGTCCAGCACTTCTGGCGGGCAGCTATCCGATGCCTCGAGGATGGTGATACTGCCGAGGAATCCTCCGCGAGAGAGTTGGCTGACCAGCTGTTGGGCTGCCGTACCAGCTCCGGCAACAACCACACGTGTATTACGGGAGGGCTGCTCGTTGATTTGTGAAGAGATTTCCAGAGAGTAATCGGCGGTCATGGTGCCGGTCCTTTCAGCTGCGAGTGTTCGGTAGAACCAGCCTAGGGACTTCACTTTTCCGTCTTGTTTCAGCTCCATTGCCAGCTTTGCGGCAATCGTTTTGCAGTTTTTACCGGGCCGAAACAATGCGGCCTAAACACCCCCTAGACGCGTAGGCGGTAGCCGCGCTTAACCACTGTTTCGATCATTCGAGGATCCGGGAGGGCGCGGCGCAGCCGGCTGACCGTCATATCCAAGGCGTGTACGGAATCTTCTTGGCTCAGTAATTGACCTAAAGCATCTCGGCTCAAGACCTTGCCGCCAGCATTGAGCAGCGCGCGTAGGAGCAAGAGGGGAGCGGGGGCTAAGTCAATTGGTGTTCCGTTGACCCGCAACGACTTTCCGCGCAGCTCTACCGAGCCCGCCGCTGTTGTGAGTAGCTTTACGTGGTTCTGACTCAAATGTTCGCTGACCAAACGGATCAACGCACCCATCCTGAACCGTTCCGGCACAATCGGTTCCACACCGACGTCGAGCAGTGGAACTGCTGTTACGGGCCCCACAGCCGCTGCCACTACGTTCGTTTTGAGCGCATGAACTAGCTGGTTGTAGAGGCCCAGTTCGTGAGCGGTGCTCCACATCGCATCAATAGCTGGCGCGCTAGTGAACGTGATCAGGTCAAGGTTCCCTGCCACCGCGGCCTCAATCAGGCGAGGCAATTGGTCTTCACCTTCGGGCTTAGCCCAGCGGTACGGCGTTACCGTAAGCACTGTTGCACCGGCCATACGAAGCCGCTGAAGCTGACGTGCATCCGTGTAGCCGTGCAATTGCATGGCGATGCACTTCCCCCGGACACCTTCACGAAGCAGCATGTCAACAAGTGTTGAAGTAGTTTCGTCGCTGCTAATTCCGACGTCGGCAAGACCTGCAGCGCGGACGGCGCCCCGGGCTTTGGGGCCGCGAACAAACATCCTCGATGCACCGAGAACTTCAAGGAGCCGTTCCCCGTCCCCTGCAGCGTCGGCGGCTTCGCACCAGCGGCGCATTCCGTAGGCAGTGGTGGCAATACAAATGTCCGGTGCTGCCGCGATGATGGCGCGGGTATCAGCAATGAGTTCCGTGTCCTGGTTTACCGGCTCAATTTTCAAGGCCGGAGCATGCATCACTTCAGCGCCGCGCCGTTCGAGTGCTTCGATCAAATCCGTGGCCCGGCGGTGGGAGGTGACACCAATCCGGAAGCCCTCCAAGGGATTCGAGACCTCTGGTCCAAGCTCATCTTTAGCACTGGCAGGTGTGTTTGGTGCTGCATGGCTTGGGTGGGAATTCAAAGGCATACGTTCCACTGTAGATGTGCTCATGAGTTAGGCCCCCAAAAGTGACGCGGCAAGTTCTTGCAATGTTTCGGCGTCGCCCGTGGCGGCGCCAAGGGTCCGGCCACGATTTTGTTCGGCAACCCGGACTACTTCACCAATCACCAATACTGCAGGGTTACTGCACTTTGATGAGGCATCCACCAGAGTTCCCAAGTTTGCAGTTGTGGTTCTTTGACCCGGGCCGAAACCACGCTCAATGACTGCTGCTGGAGTGGTTTCCGAAAGCCCTGCGCGGCGCAAACCTGCCACCAGAGAAGGGAGCGTCCCAATGCCCATCAAAACCACAATGGTGCCACCCAAACCGGCCAGGTGCTGGTGCTCTTCTTCGTTCAGTGGGGCATGCCCAGACACCACTGTAAACAGGTGACTGACGCCCCGGTGGGTCACAGGAATTCCTGCCGCAGCCGGAACAGCAATGGCACTGGTGACTCCGGAAATGACGTGTACAGGCACACCGGCAGCAACACACGCCGCAACTTCTTCACCGCCGCGACCAAACACAAAAGGGTCACCGCCTTTGAGCCGTAGAACGTTGGCCCCAGAAAGCGCTGCGGACACCATTTGCTCTTCAATACCGGCCTGACTGACCTTGTGATGCCCAGGAGTTTTGCCCACGTCGATCAGCTCCGCCGTGCTCAGCTCGGCCAGCAAGTGGTGAGGGGCCAAACGGTCGTAGAACACCACGTCGGCATCCCGCAGAGCGTTCAGCGCACCGAGGGTGAGAAGGTCCTCAGTTCCCGGCCCGCCGCCCACTAGGGTGACGTGACCTGCGGGCCCAGCAGGCGGCTCGATCGCCACCGGGATACCGGCTGCGCGGCACCGGTTGAGCAATGGTTCCCAACCCGGCTGACCGTCGTCGACTGCTGCCACAAGGAAAGGATGTTCGGGCAACGGGCCGTCAGTGCTCTCACCCTGTGGGGTGCTGAGTCGAAATACGACCGCGCCGGCTGCCTGGTAGCGACGCATGGCTTGACGGGCTACTTGCTCGGCTCCGATGAGGAGCACTTCGCGGCCCGTGAGATCGATTGAAAGCTCCATGATTACACCTCAGTCTCTTGCGTGTGGCGTGAACGAACCCGGCTGGTTGCTCCTAGTTCGGATGATCCTGCCGGTTCTAGTACTCGTGCTGGTGCCAGTAATCCTGCTGGTTCGGCGGAACCTGGCCGTAAGGGGATGGATGCTCCGATGAGGACAGGCTCTTTGGCTGCGGCGGCTTTTTCTTCTGCAGTGGCTGGCCGCATCTGTCCCCGCTCATCCGGGACAAAAGTAATCGAGTCATCCTTTTCGTGTGGGGCATTCACAAAGGAACGGAAACGGCGCAAGCGCTCGGGATCCTTGAGAGTCTCAGCCCATTCGTCCACGTAGCTTTCAACGTGCTGGGACATAGCGGCTTCTAGATCCGCCACAATACCAAGGGAGTCGTTGACCACCACGTCTTGAACGTGTTGGATGCCGCCCTCGAGTTCCTCTTGCCAGCGGGCTGTGCGCTGGAGGCGGTCTGCCGTGCGGATGTAGTACATAAAGTACCGGTCAATGTACTTGATAAGTGTTTCGTCATCGAGATCCTTGGCCAGGAGCTGAGCGTGCGCCGGAGTGGCTCCGCCATTGCCACCCACGTACAGGTTCCAGCCGTCAGCCGTAGCAATCACACCAACGTCCTTGCCACGTGCTTCAGCGCATTCACGGGCACAACCGGAGACACCCATCTTGAGCTTGTGAGGGCTGCGCAATCCGCGGTAGCGCAGCTCCAGCTGAACTGCCATGGCCACCGAGTCTTGAACACCGTAGCGGCACCAGGTGGAGCCCACGCAGGACTTCACAGTGCGCAGAGATTTGCCATACGCCTGCCCGGATTCGAAGCCAGCATCAACCAGTTCTTTCCAGATTTCCGGTAGTTGCTCGAGCCGGGCGCCAAACATATCGATGCGCTGCCCACCAGTGATCTTGGTGTACAGCTGGTATTTTTCTGCCACGGCGGCGATCACACCGAGCTTCTGCGGGGTGATCTCTCCGCCGGCGATGCGGGGGACTACCGAATAGGTGCCGTCCTTTTGCATATTCGCCAAAGCGCGATCGTTAGTGTCCTGAAGGGTTCCGCGACCGGCATCGAGCACGTAGGCGTTGTTCTGGCTGGCCAGAATGTTGGCGATGGTCGGCTTGCAAATATCGCAACCGGCACCGGTGCCGTACTTGTTCATAATCTCTTCGAAGGAGCTCAGGCCGAGCACGCGCACCGACTCAAAGAGTTCTTGACGAGACAAGCTGATGTGCTCGCACAGGGCCTTGGAAACTTCCACACCGTTTTTGCGTAGCTCTGTTTCCAAAAGCTTTTTGATCAGTGGGACACACGAGCCACACTGGGTTCCGGCCCGGGTGCAGGCCTTCAGGCCAGTCACATCGGAGACGGGATCTGATCCTTCGCACGTTCCACAGCCGCCAATGGCGTCCCGAATAGCCCCGGCGGTGACGTTTTTGCACGAACACAAAGTGGCGTCGTCTGGCAGTTCCGTCTCTGGAGCGCTTCCACCGGCGGCGCTCAAATAGGCGCCCGGCTCGGCTGGAAGCTCGCGGCCCAAGAGCGGACGCAACGATGTGTAGGCCGTGGCGTCGCCAACAAAAATGCCACCCAAAAGGGTTTTGGCATCGTCAGTGGTCACAATTTTTTGATAAATCCCACGCGCCGGGTCAGCGTAGACGATCTCCAAACTGTGTTCAGCCGTGGCAAAGGCGTCACCAAAGCTGGCCACGTCTACGCCCGAGAGCTTGAGCTTGGTGGCGGTGTCAAAACCGGGGAAAGTCGCCTCGCCGTTGTGCAAACGGTCCGCAACGATTTCGGCCATAGTGTTGGCCGGCGCCACCAGACCAAGGCACATACCTTCAAAGTTGGCCACCTCCCCGATAGCCCAAATGCCAGGTACGTCTGTGGCGCAAGCTTCGTTAATGACCACGCCGCCGCGAGGACCCAAGGAGAATTGCTGCCCTGTGCCGTTTTCTGCCTGGCTGTTTTCTGCGCGGAACAGATCATCACGAGGTTTCACACCAACGGCAGCGATCACCAAGTCCGCCGGAATGACACGGTCATCGGCCATAAGAACGCCAGTGACATTGCCCTCGTCATCACTGTTAATGGCCGCCGGGTAAACGCCGTTGTGAACGGTGAGTCCTTTCGCGGCCACCAGACGACCGAGTGCTTGGCCAGCGCCCTCGTCCAGCTGGGCGTTCATCAACCACTTTCCGCCGCCGATCACCGCTGGAACCGCGCCAAGCTGGGCTGAGCCCGCAGCCGCTTCAAGGCCCAACAGACCACCGCCAATGGTCACTGCATTGACTGGCCGGCCGAGCTTAATCTCGAGCTCCTTGATGGACTTGTTAATGGCCCACACGTCGTCCAAGGTGCGGTAGACATGGGTCAATTCGGAGCCCGGGATGGATAAGCGGGCAGCGTCCGAACCCGTAGCAACGACAAGGTCGTTATAAGGGTACGTGTGGCCGGCAGCTGTGTGGACAGTTTTGTTGTTGGTATCAATTCTCACCACACGCTCGTCGGTTTTCAGCTCAATCGCTGCGTGTTCCCACAAGCTGGTCTCACCTAGAGAGAGATCAACGTCCGGTTCGGTGAGGGCTTTGCTGAGGGCTACCCGGTCGTACGGGAGGTGAGCTTCTTCGCTGAGCACCGTGATGTGCCAGCCGTCGAGCCCGCGGGCCTGCATTGCCTCGGTGAAGCGGTGCGCGGCGGGGCCACCGCCGGCTACCACAACGTGGCGGATGTTCTGCGGGTGCAACTGCTTTTCGGTCACGGGGATGGCCTTTCACTTCAGCCACAGCTCGTTCACCGCGGCTCGTGCTTCGAGCCTAGGCAACTGCCATTGCCCAGCAGTTTCTCTTGTGTAACAGCGCATTAACTTTCTTGTCACGCTGAGGTTTCGGGCTCGGTGAGGTGGCTTTTACGTAAAAGACACATTGAACGCATCGCCGTGAAACACCGCTTGCCTAGCCTGAAAACACAGCCTTAGCAGGCCCACCCGGAAGGACATTCATCATGAGCAGCACCGCAGTACTCGAATACAACGTCACTGACATTCAGGCGCCGTCCGTTGCTGGGCCCGAAGCGGCTAGCTCGTGGTTGAGGGTTTGTGCCACCGAGGATCTTGAACCGGGCTGGGGCGAGGCAGCGTTGATTCAGGGCCAGCAGGTTGCGCTGTTCCGTATGGCCGATGGTTCGGTTTTTGCTGTTTCCCACACAGACCCCGCCACTGGTGCACAAGTGATGGCTCGCGGAATCGTTGGGTCCAGGGGTGAGCGCTTGACGATCGCCTCGCCACTTCACAAAGACGTTTACGATCTCCAGAGCGGTGAGTGCTTGTCCAATCCCGCCCTGCGGCTGACCGCATACCCCACACGCCTCACTGAGGGCTCAATCGAAATTCAGCTAGCCGCCTAGGGCGTTTTACTCTGGGCGCTGTCTGGGGATTTTGGAACACTTTTTGCCGAGTGCCTGGTTTTGGCTGGTGCTGGCGCTATTGCTTGTCCTGTGGCTGTCCACCCGGTGACCTAGTCCCGGCACGCTTCAGGGCCAACGTAAAAGCCTGGCGAGAACGCACCAGATCCCTTGCTCGCGAACAACAGTCGTTGAGCCAGCCACCAGCTAGCGAAGTACCTACAAACCGAGAGCTTCGCGCACGTCCTCAAGTACGGCGTCGAGCGCTTCCCGGGCGTCTTGACGTACGGCAGGTAACTCTGCTGAGGAGCCCACCGGGCGGATGACCTCTAGGTAGCACTTGAGCTTCGGTTCGGTGCCGCTGGGACGAATGATGACCCGTGTATTGTCGCGGGTTATAAACAATAGCCCGTCAGTGGGGGGTAGCTCCTCGGTACCTTCGGCAAGGTCAGTAAACACATCAACTGTAGAGCCAGCGAACGACTGTGGCGGTGCCACGCGCAGACGGTTCATCATGGCATCCAAAAGCCCTAAATCTGCCACTCGAACACTGAGCTGGTCGCTCGCGTGCAGGCCATGGAACAAGTAGAGCTCATCCAGGGTGTCAAAAATCGTTTTTCCAGCAGCCTTTGCTTCGGCTGCAAGCTCGGCAATCAACACTGCAGCGGAAATACCGTCTTTGTCGCGAACTAGATCGGGCGCCACGCAGTAGCCCAGAGCTTCCTCGTAGCCGTAAACGAGCCCGGGCACACGGGAAATCCACTTGAACCCAGTGAGAGTCTCGCAATGTGAATAGCCGCCAGCGGTCGCAATGCGCGCCAGTAGACGCGAAGAAACGATCGAATTGGCAAAAACGCCGTTCGAGGCGGTTTCGGCGTCGCCACTGAGTTCCGGAACCTGGCCAGAGGATGCACCAGTGGAAATGCCGGCACCATCGATAGCAGCTTCGTTTGAAGTACCGTTAGCCAGCCGGGCCACCACGTGAGCACCCAACAAAGAGCCCACTTCATCGCCGCGGAGCATTCGCCATTCGCCCGTGGCAGGGTCCTTCGCCGCCACAGCTGCGCGGTCAGCATCAGGGTCATTGGCCAGAACGATATCCGCGTCCAACTCAGCGGCCGCTGCGAGTGCCAAATCCAGCGCGCCAGGTTCCTCCGGGTTAGGGAATGCCACGGTGGGGAAGTCAGGATCCGGTTCGGCCTGTTCAGCAACCAAGCTAACGGCGGTAAATCCGGCAGCCGCCAAAACGTTGATCGCGGTTTGACCGCCCACCCCGTGCATTGGCGTCAAAACGATCTTCAAATCCCGCGACGGGAAGCGCTCGGCTTCAGCCAAGCCAGCCACCGCGGCCTGGTATTCAGAGGCAATGGATTCGGGCAGAACCGTCCACCCTTCCTCCGCGAGCTGGATGCTGTCCAAGGAACCAACCGCTTCAATGCGGGCTGCAATTTCAGCGTCGTACGGTGCCACAATTTGTGAACCACGGCCGCTCTCTTCCACAGCGCGGCCGCCCAGATACACCTTGTAGCCGTTGTCCTGGGGTGGGTTGTGACTTGCTGTCACCATGACGCCACCGTCGCAGTCCAAGGATCGCACCGCGTAGGCCAGCAACGGTGTGGGCAGCGCGGACGGCATCAGAAACGTTTGGATCCCGGCCGCGGTAAAAATTGCGGCCGTTTCTTCAGCGAAAATGTCTGAGTTATATCTAGCGTCAAAACCGACGACGGCGCGTGGCGCCGTACGTGCATCGGAGGTTTCGGCGTCGTTCACTTTTTCGGTGAGAAACTTTGCCAACCCCGCTGCGGCGCGACGCACCACCACACGGTTCATACGCATTGGACCAGGGCCCAGTGCTGCCCGAAGACCAGCTGTTCCGAACTGCAAGGTACCTGAGAAACTGTCCTGAAGCTCCTGGAGCGCGGCCGGATCTTCCGCCGACCTGGCAACAAGGGCCTTGAGCTCAGCGGCGGTGGCCGGATCCGGGTCCTGGGAAGCCCACTCGAGGGCGTCGTTACACAGTTGCAGTACGTCGGCGTCTGGAAGCGTCATAGCTCTAAAACTATCCTCAAATCGGGTGGGAGTCGCTGTGCAAGTGAACTAGAGCTTGGCGATGATGTCTGCGAGCAAACGGGAGATCCGTGGTCCTGCAGCCTCGCCAGCTTCGAGAACTTCGGCGTGGCTCAGCGGTACGGGGCTGATTCCGGCGGCCAGGTTGGTCACCAAGGAGATGCCGAACACCTCCATTCCGGCGTGACGGCCGGCAATCGCTTCCAAAGCGGTGGACATGCCCACGAGGTCTGCGCCGATGCGCTTGGCGTACTGAACTTCAGCCGGGGTTTCGTAGTGCGGACCTGTGAACTGTGCGTAAACGCCCTCGTCCAAAGTAGGGTCAACCGACTTGGCCAGATCGCGTAGGCGTGAGGAGTACAGGTCAGTCAGATCAACAAACGTGGCACCTTCGAGCGGGGAAGTGGCCGTGAGATTGATGTGGTCGCTGATCAGGACGGGTGTTCCCGGCGCCCAGTTTTCATTCAGGCCACCGCAACCGTTGGTCAGGACAAGTGTTTTACAACCGGCGGCTGCAGCGGTACGGACTCCGTGAACCACAGCGCGCACGCCTTTGCCTTCGTAGTAGTGCGTACGAGCGCCGAGAACCAGAGCGCGCTTACCTTCTTTGGTGAGAACAGAGCGAATGGTGCCGGTGTGACCCACTACTGCTGGAGCCGAAAACCCGGGCACGTCTGCCGCATTTAGTGTTGCAGTGGTCCCGCCAATCAGCTCTGCGGATTCACCCCAACCTGACCCCAAAACCAGGGCTACGTCGTGCTGCGCTACGCCAGTTTGGGCGGCGATGTAGTCTGCGGCGGCTTGGGCGGCGTCAAAAGGCTCAGAAATAGTCACCGGATCAAGGTACCCGTGTTTACGCCGAATGCACAGTAACTCTGCCCGGGTAACTCCGATTTGTGCGTCAATTGCTGGGATTTTCATCACCCGGAACCCGCCTGAAGTGGAAGTGCACCTGCACATAGGCGAGAATGGATCGTGTGACGAGCCAACTTGATTTCACTGTCCCCCGTATTGCAATCCTCGGTGGAGGGCCTGGTGGTTATGAAGCGGCAATTGTTGCAGCATCCCTCGGCGCCAAAGTCACCATTATCGAACGCGCCGGACTCGGCGGTTCCGCAGTTCTGACGGACGTTGTTCCCTCAAAAACTCTGATCGCTACGGCTGATCTGATGACCCGTGTAGGTGAGGCGGGTGCGCTGGGCGTGAAGTTTGACGTCGACGGCGGTGACTGCGTCCCGACCATGCGCGCTGACCTGAAGCAAGTGAATGACCGGCTTTTGGGCCTAGCTCGCGAACAGTCCCGGGACATTCAGTCCGGTCTGGAGCACCAAGGGGTGCGAGTACTGATCGGCTCCGGGAAACTTCTGGACAACAAAACCATTGAAGTTCTCACCGCTGAAGGCACGGAGACCATCGAAGCGGACGCGATCCTGCTGGCTGTTGGTGCCCACCCGCGCGAACTGCCCACAGCACGTCCAGACGGGGAACGAATCCTCAACTGGGCGCAGATTTACAACCTCGAAGAACTTCCCGAAGAGCTGATCGTTGTAGGTTCGGGCGTTACCGGTGCGGAGTTCGCCTCGGCCTACAACGGTTTGGGTTCCAAAGTCACATTGATTTCCAGCCGTGACCGTGTGCTTCCGGGCGAAGACTCAGACGCTGCTGAGGTTCTTGAAGAAGTGTTTGAACGCCGCGGTGTGCGGGTTTTGGGCCGTTCGCGCGCAGAAACGGTTGAACGCACCGAGGACGGCGTTGTGGTGACCCTAGGTGATGGCTCCACCGTGACCGGCAGCCACTGCCTCGTCTGCGTTGGTTCCATTCCGAACACCGCCGGTATTGGTCTTGAAGAGGCCGGTGTGGCACTCACCGAGAGTGGCCATGTAAAGGTCGACGGCGTCTCCCGCACCACCGCGCCCGGCATTTACGCTGCGGGTGACTGCACCGGTGTTTTTGCTTTGGCATCAGTTGCTGCCATGCAGGGCCGCATAGCGATTGCCCACTTGATGGGTGACGGTGTGAAGCCGCTGCGTATCAAGCAGGTTGCTGCCAACATCTTCACCTCGCCGGAAATCGCGTCTGTGGGTGTTTCCGAGGCTGATCTGGCCGCTGGTAAGTATCAGGGTGATGTGGTGAAGCTGTCACTGCAGTCCAATGCCCGCGCCAAGATGCGCAATCACAAAGACGGCTTTGTGAAGATTATCGCTCGTAAGGGTTCAGGCACCGTGATCGGTGGTGTGGTAGTTGGCCCGAACGCGTCTGAGTTGATCTTCCCGATCGCTGTTGCTGTGGCGCAAAAGCTTCACGTAGACGACGTCGCCAGCACCTTCACCGTGTACCCCTCGCTGAGCGGTTCAATTTCTGAGGCTGCCCGGCGCTTGCACGTGCACATGTAGCCTGCACGTTCACATGTAGAGTGCCGTGGCGTGTCGCTGTTCAATGGCCAACAGAGGCCAAGCTGTGCCTAAGCAGCGGTGGGTTGAAAGTGCTGTTCGATGATGGTTTTGATGTCCGAGTGACATCCTCCGCACCCGGTTCCGGCGCGGGTAGCTCGAGAAATTTCAGCCACTGAGGAACAGCCCTGAGCGGCGGCTTCGCCAATTTTTTGGACGCTCACCCCGGCGCACCGGCAAACTGTCGCAGCCGGATCATTCAGCGTAGCTGAGCCACCGCCGGGTGTTGGAATGCTTGCTGCTGCGCCATCGAGGCGCAAGAGTAGCGAACGGTCAGCGGGGAGCTCTGCGCCGCGTTCAAAGAGCATCACCAGCTCCGAGGCCGTGCGGGGCATACCCACGCAGACCATGCCTTCGAGGACGCCGGCACGGGTGGTCATTTTGACGTAGCGCCCGTGCTCCGGATCTGCCCATTGTGAAACGCTCAGTGGCGGCTGTCCGGGCGCTGTTCCTGCACTGAGTGCTTCGGCGTCCCAAGGGTCAATCATGTTTTGACCGGCCAAGGCCAAGTTCACACCGCGGGCTTTGAGCAGGATCAGCGCGGGGCGCTCGGGGGCAATGTTTTCTTGTGGTTCCCCAGGCACGTCCAGGATGCCAGCGCAAGCACTCAGGAGTTCTTGGGCGAGCCACTCGGCTTGCCGCCAGGCGGGGCCGATGAGTCCAGTGGGCCCGGGGGAGTGCAAACATTCGGCACACTTAGCCTCAGGGCAGCGAACCTCGGCGCAGTCACCGATGGCATAAATTGACGGTTCATGGTGAGCTCTCAGCCGGTGGTCCACCAGGATTCCGCGAGCGGTGGGCAGCCCTGCGCCTTCGGCGAGCTCAATGTTGGGCCGGACGCCGCAGGAGAGCAAGAGCAGGTCTCCCTCGATCGACTCGGCTTTTCCTTCTTGAGCTTCCAGGATCAAGGCTTTAAAGGCGCCCGTTTGAGGGTCGCATTCAACGCCCGTGGAGCGGGCGTTTGCGGAGAGGGCAACGCCTGAATTTCTGAGGGCATCGCCTAATACGCTTCCGCCACCGCGGTCAATGTTGCGCCCCAAGGCGTGGGGACCGTTGAAAACCAGAGTTGCAGCTGCCCCTTCTTCGGCCACTGCGATGGCAGCTTCGAGGCCCAATATTCCGCCACCTAAAACAATGACCCTCCGGCCCGCTGATACGGCGCTGCGTAGAACCTCAGCGTCCGCCAAAGTTCGCAAGGTGGTCACACCTTGTGGCAGGCCCGGGTTGCGCGGGTCCGGGTTTAGCCCGGTGAGGTTCGGAATGACGGCTTTGGAACCGGTAGCCAGCACCAGCCGGTCAAAGTTCAACGTTGTCCCATTGGCCAAGAGGACCCGACGGCGGGCGCGGTCCACCCGGGTGACCCGCTGATTGCGGATGAGGTTCACACCGGAGGTGAGCAGTTCTTTGGGGTCCGTGAGCTGTAGAGCCTCTGCCGTAGTGCGGCCAACGCCAAGATCGGCTACCAGAACCCGGTTGTAGGCGGCTTCTTCCTCTTCACCGATGACCGTCAGGTGAATTGAACCGGTGGACACCGCTGGGAGTAGTTCATCAACCAAACGGGCGGCCACCGGCCCAAAACCCACCACCACAATCCGCAGTGCGGCACGCGCCCTCGGGCCCGTGCTGGATGGTTCCGGCCCCGGCTGGCCCCACGGAGTTGAATCAGCGGTCATCAGAAAACACCTACACTTTCGGCAGACGGCGGACTTGTTGTGGCACGGTTGGAGTCCTGTAGGGCCTCAACGGTTACCACCGAGGTTTTAAATTCGGGCATCCCGGAGATCGGGTCTGTAGCGGAACTGGTGAGACGGTTAGCGCTACCCAAAGCGGGGAAGTGGAACGGTAAAAAGACTGTGTCAGGACGAACGTCGGCACTTAGTTGCGCACGGCACTGAACTTCGCCGCGACCGTTGGAGACACTGACCCAAGTGCCGTCGGCAATGGACCGGGCGGCAGCCGTTTCGGGGTGAATCTGCAATATAGTCTCCGGCTTGGTGGCCAGTAATTCACTCACTCTGCGGGTTTGCGCCCCGGACTGATAGTGCTCCAAGAGCCTGCCGGTAGCAAGGAATAGTTCACTTTCACTCGCCGCGGTGCCCTGGCGCCGCGGGGCAAGCCGCCGTTCACGCGGGGCGTTGTTGCCGGTCCGCCGAGGCTTGACCGGCACCAAAACCGCGTGCCCGTCACTGTGAGCAAAATTGTTTAGGAACAGCCGTGGTGTCCCGCCGCTGCTCTCAGTTCCGGCCTCGCCGTAGGGCCAGTAGGCAGCCTCGCCAGCGTCCAGGGCCTCGTAGGTGATGCCAGAGTAGTCAGCGATGCCGCCAGCTGATGCCGCCCGAAGTTCTTCAAAGACGACGCGCGGTTCCTCACTAAATGTTGAGGGGGCGCCGAGCATATCGGCCAGTTGAGCGAAGATCCACAGCTCGCTGCGGGCACCTTCCGGAGCGGTAATTGCCCGACGACGGCGCAGGACGCGGCCCTCAAGGTTAGTGATGGTGCCTTCTTCTTCAGCCCATTGAAGTACTGGCAAAACAAGGTCCGCTTCGGCAGCCGTCTCGGACATAAAAAAGTCACAGACAGCTAGGAAGTCCAAGCTGCGGAGCCCCTCCAGCACCGCTAGATTGTTCGGCGCTGAGACCACCACGTTCGCTGCGTGGACCAAAAACGTCCGGACGCCATCAGTTTTTCCCAAAGACTCGAGAAGAGCGACGGCGGGAAGCCCTGGGCCGGGGATTGAAGCTTCGTTGATACCCCACACACTGGCCATGTGGGCGCGCGCCGCGGGATC
This sequence comes from Pseudarthrobacter sp. J1763, assembly GCF_050490295.1. NCBI lineage: Bacteria > Bacillati > Actinomycetota > Actinomycetes > Micrococcales > Micrococcaceae > Pseudarthrobacter > Pseudarthrobacter sp. J1763. Next base: position 327,624 of record NZ_JBNPEN010000002.1, read on the forward strand.
GGTGATCTTCCGGTAGCCGGGTAACTGGTCTGACTTTTGACCGTGTTCGCGTCCACCTTGGCCGTTTCCTTGACCGGTGAGAGTGCCGTAGCCACTGGTGGCAGTGCCGGGCAGTCCCAATAGCAGGGCCAAATTGATGGCAGCTGTGGCGGTGTCCGTTCCGTCAGTATGCTGTTCAACGCCCCGGCCGCTGAGGATGTAGCAGCCACGGCCCCGTGCTGCCGTTGCAAGGAGTCGAGCTGTTTCGCGCAACTGGGTGGCAGGGACGCCAGTGATTGAGGCAACGCGTTCGGGCCAAAACTCGGAAACGCTGGCCTGAACTTGTTCAAAACCGTGGGTGCGGTTGTGAAGATAGTCCAGGTCCGCCAACCCCTCGTGAATTGCTACGTGAGCTAGCCCCAAGAGCAGCACTAAGTCCGTGCCGGGAAGCGGTTGGAGGTGAATCCCTGCACCGTCGTGGGTGAACTTAGCCGTAGCGGAAGTTCGCGGATCCACCACCACTAGCCCTCCGGCGTCGCGCGCCGACTGTAAGTGGCGCATAAAGGGTGGCATGGTTTCGGCAACGTTTGAACCGAGCAGCAGAATTGCCTGGGCTCGGCCCAAATCCGCTACCGGGAAAGGTAGCCCACGGTCCATACCGAAGGCGCGGTTACTTGCGGCAGCAGCAGAGGACATACAAAACCGGCCGTTGTAGTCGATCCGTGAGGTCCCCAAAGCTACCCGGGCGAACTTTCCTAACATGTAGGCCTTTTCATTGGTCAGACCGCCACCACCAAAAACCCCCACCGAATCTGCACCGTGCATCTCCTTGCTGCGCTTGAGCTGGGAGGCTAGCAGTTCAAGTGCCACGTCCCAGCTGATGGGCCGGTGGACGCCGTCGGGCCCTTTCTGCAGGGGAGTGGTCAGCCGGTCCGGGTGCTGCAACAGCTGGCTGGAGGTCCACCCCTTACGGCACAGGCCGCCGCCATTGGTGGGGAACTCACGCCCGGATACTTCCAGCACTGAGCCAGTGCCAGCAGTGCTCTTTGCCGAAGTGCCGGTGGGATCTACAGCGGTGGCTGTTAGTGTCATTGCGCATTGCAGGGCACAGTATGGGCAATGGGTGTTGGTAGCAGCTGGCATTAGACGTGACCCATGTGAACGCGCCGGGCGGGATTCAAGTAGCAAACCCAGCAAACGATCAACATGACCACGTAGGCGCCGACAAAACCGTAAAAAGCCGGAGTGTAGGAGCCGCTCACGGTGTTTGAAGCGTTGAGCACCTGGGGAATCACAAAGCCTCCGTAGGCACCGATGGCGGAGATGAGCCCCAGAGATGAGGAAGCAAGACGGGCGGTCTGTTCTGGTGCGGCACCACGGCGGGCCGCCTTGCTGCTCGTCGCGAAGATGACTGGGATCATGCGGTACGTGGCGCCGTTTCCGAAGCCACTGGCCGTGAACAACATTAAGAACAGCACAAGGAATAGGGAGAAGTTCTTCAAAGGCAGAGTCCACACCATGGCCAGGGTGATCGCTGCCATGGCCGCGAGGGCCGTCACTGTCATCCGTGCGCCGCCACGGCGGTCTGCCATACGGCCGCCGTAGGGACGAGCGAGTGAGCCAACCAGTGGGCCAAGGAACGCCAAGGACAAGCCGACTGCGCCAACATGGATGGAGGAAAATTCGGGGAAGTAGTCCTTGATGAGCTTGGGGAACACGCCTGAAAAACCAATAAACGAGCCGAAAGTTCCGATGTAGAGGAAAGACATGACCCACAGGTGCGGTTCACGGAGGGCCGCGAGCGTGCCGGCTACATCACCTTTGGCACTGGTCAGGTTATTCATGCACTTGTAGGCACCGAAGGCGGCCACCAGAATCAGCGGAACCCAGATGAGTCCAGCCATCGGCAGGTTCACAGTGCCAGCGGCGAGGACGGTGATGGCTACCGGAACAATCAACTGCGCGACGGCGGCACCGAGGTTTCCGCCTGCGGCATTCAGTCCGAGCGCCCAACCTTTTTCCCGAGCCGGGAAAAAGAAGGTGATGTTAGCCATGGAGCTGGCAAAGTTGCCGCCACCAAAACCAGCCAACGCGGCTACCAATACCAAAACGCCAAAGGGTGTTTGTGGGTTGGAAACGCATAATGCCAGCCCGATCGAGGGGATCAAAAGCAAAAGGGCTGAGACAACTGTCCAGTTGCGGCCACCAAATTTGGGGACCATAAAGGTGTAGGGGATGCGCAATGTGGCGCCCACGAGGCTTGGGGTGGAGATGAGCCAGAACATTTGGTTGGAATCCAGCTTGAAGCCGGCGGCCGGCAGCTGAACCACCACAATGGACCACAATTGCCACACCACAAAGCCCAAGAACTCGGCAAAGATGGACCAGTTGAGGTTGCGCCTCGCTACGGCGCGGCCTTCGGTTTCCCACTGTGTGGTGTTCTCAGCGTCCCAGTTGGTGATCCACCGGCCTGGCCGGTTTTGCAGTGTGGTGGTGAGATCGGCATGGGCCGTTGTGTGCTGTTGTTGGGCTTGATCGCCTTGTTGTACCGTCACGGGTCCTCCTTGCTGGGTGTACTCCAACGCTAGGAAGTCCGCGTTTCCGGGGATGCCGCCGCGTGTAAACGGCGTGTGACTTTTCCCTATCCCGGGTAATTTAGTGCTGTTAGAGCTTTGAAACCTGTTCGGCCACTAACGCACTTCTGGGCGGGGTGTGAAAAGACAGAGACAAAAAACAAACAAGTGTCCAGATAATGGACAGATTGTCCACTTGGTGGACGGTGGGAACTAAAGTTGAACCATCAATTCAACGCCCCGGCAGCCTCATCGTTGAAGCTGGCGGGCTGGAACGAAAGCCCATCATGACTCCCACGCCATCACCGACGCCGGTAGCGAAAGCACCTAAAGCGAATACCAAGGGTCGCGTAATTTTCGCCAGCTTGATCGGCACCACCATTGAGTTTTACGACTTCTATGCCTACGCCACGGCGTCGGTACTCGTATTTCCCACCCTGTTTTTCCCCAACGCCACAAACATCAACGCAATCCTGAGCTCCTTCGCGATCTTTGGTGTGGCTTTCTTTGCACGCCCTCTCGGCTCCATTTTGTTTGGCCATTTCGGCGACAAGTTCGGCCGCAAGGGTACTTTGGTTGCCTCGCTGCTAACCATGGGTATTGCTACCTTCCTCATCGGATTCCTCCCGGCAGCTACCGGCGGATTTGTGGTCCTGGCTCCGCTGATGCTCGTGATCTTGCGCTTCTGTCAGGGCTTGGCCCTCGGCGGTGAGTGGTCCGGTGCTGCATTGTTGGCCACTGAGAACGCTCCGGAAGGAAAGCGTGCCATTTGGGGCACCTTCCCGCAGCTGGGCGCACCGATCGGCTTTATTATTTCCAACCTGATCTTTGTGGGTCTGCAGTTGGGCCTGACCCCAGAGCAGTTCCAAGCCTGGGGCTGGCGTGTGCCGTTTATCATCTCGGCCGTGCTGGTGGCCGTGGGTCTCTACATCCGTCTGAAGCTTGTAGAGTCCATCTCCTTCCAGAACGTGGTTAAAGAAGAGAAGGTCGCCAAGCTGCCTTTGGCTGTGACTTTCAAGTACCACTGGCGTCCTGTTCTGGCCGGAACCTTCATCATGCTGGCCACCTACGTGCTCTTCTACCTCATGACGTCGTTTACGCTGACCTACGGCACCGCACCTGCTACCGCTGAGGCTGCAGCCGCGGCGGCTGCTAAGGCGCACAAGGCCTTTGACGCTGCGTCGTTTGTTCCTGGTCTGGGCATCGCCCGTACTCAGTTCCAGTGGATGTTGATTCTGGGCGTTGTCTTCTTTGGCATCTTCACCGTGGTCTCCGGACCGCTGGCTGAGAAGTTCGGCCGCCGCAAGTTCTTGCTTTGGGTTTCCGGCGGAATCCTAGTCTTCGGTCTGGCCTGGACCCTGATGTTCGGTCCGGGCGCGGGTGCTGCCATGGTCGGTTTGATCGTTGGATTCACCCTCATGGGCCTGACCTTCGGTCCGATGGCGGCGATCCTGCCCGAGCTGTTCCCAGCCAACGTGCGGTACACGGGCTCGGCCATCGCGTACAACTTGTCGAGTGTTATCGGTGCAGCCCCGGCTTCGTTTGTGGCCATCGCCCTGTGGCAGGTTGGCGGCGGCAGCACCATGTGGGTTGGTATCTACTTGGCGATCGCTGCAGTATTGACGATTGTGGCACTCTTGCTCACTCGTGAGACGAGCAACGTCGACTTCGAGAACAACGTGGCCTAAAGCTGCAAAAAGCAGTCGGTTAATAGTCAGTCAAAAGCCCGGCACACCCAAGCGGTGGGCCGGGCTTTTGACTATTGAACCGTGATGCGATCGGTGCCGGACCTTCCGCTCATCATATTGATGATGATCCGCGTCCAGCGCTCCGATCGTGCCGACGCTCGACGTATGGATGAGCTCTCTGATGAGGAACTCGCCGAGTTAAACCGCCAGCACCTGCAACGGGGCTGAGCCGCAACTTCAGAGGTTTTGTGTTTGCCGTCTTTAGAACGGTTAGTCAGTGATGCTTGCTAGGACGGCGCCAGCGGTCACTGTTTCGCCTGGCTTGGCACTCAAGCCACTAATGGTTCCGGCCTTATGAGCAGTGAGCGGTTGTTCCATTTTCATTGCTTCAAGTACAACCACGAGATCGCCTTCAGCAACCACGTCACCATCTGCCACGGCCACCTTAACGATGGTGCCCTGCATGGGGGAGGTCAGCGCGTCGCCACTCGTGGCCGCCGAAGCACCACCGGAACGGCTGCTGCGCTTTTTGGCCTTCGCCGATTTGGCTGGCGCCTTGGAAATCGAACCAAGGCTCGCTGGCAGGCTCACTTCTAGTCGCTTGCCGCCAACTTCAACAACCACCGTCTGGCGTTCGGTGCCTTCGGAATCGGTGGTGCCGGTTCCGCTAGGTGTCCAAGCCGGAATGGTGTTGTTGAAGCCTGTTTCTATCCAGCGAGTGTGCACGGTAAACGGGCCCTCGCTGGGGGCGAACGCGGGATCTTCAACCACTGCCGCGTGGAACGGGACCACGGTAGGCATACCGGTGATTTTAAGTTCGGCCAAGGCGCGGCGCGAGCGTTCAAGGGCTTGCTGGCGGGTGGATCCTGAAACGATCAGCTTTGCGAGCATTGAGTCGAAGTTCCCACTGATCACTTCGCCAGCTTCAACACCGGAGTCCACACGGATGCCCGGGCCAGTAGGGAAAGTGATGGTTTCCACGGTGCCAGGGGCTGGCATAAAGTTCCGGCCCGGGTCTTCACCGTTGATGCGGAATTCGAAGGAGTGGCCACGAACCTCGGGGTCTCCGTAGCCCAATTCCTCGCCACGAGCCAAGCGGAATTGTTCGCGGACTAGGTCTAGACCGGTCACTTCTTCGGAGACGCAGTGCTCGACTTGCAGACGAGTGTTGACCTCGAGGAAGGAGATGGTTCCGTCTTGGCCAACGAGGAATTCGCAGGTTCCGGCGCCCAAGTATTTGGCCTCTTTGAGGATTGCCTTGGATGATTCGTACAAGCGGCGCTCTTGGTCTTCGCTCAAGTACGGAGCGGGTGCTTCTTCAACCAGTTTTTGGTTGCGGCGCTGGAGCGAGCAGTCACGAGTAGAGACCACTACAACGTTGCCGTGCGCGTCTGCAAGGCATTGCGTTTCTACGTGGCGCGGAGCGTCGAGGAAACGCTCAATAAAGCATTCGCCGCGACCGAATGCGGCAGTGGCTTCACGGACTGCGGATTCGTAGAGCTCAGGAATTTCTTCGAGGTTGCGTGCCACCTTAATACCGCGGCCACCACCACCAAAGGCTGCCTTGATAGCTACCGGGAGACCGAACTCCTTGGCGAAAGCAACCACTTCATCTGCGCTCTCCACCGGGTCTGACGTGCCAGGCACCAAGGGTGCGCCAACCTTCTCCGCAATGTGGCGGGCCTGAACTTTGTCGCCAAGGGCCGAGATCGCTTCGGGGGAGGGACCAATCCAGGTCAGTCCAGCGGCGATGACCTTGGCCGCGAATTCGGCGTTTTCAGCCAAAAAACCGTAGCCCGGGTGGACAGCGTCTGCTCCCGATTGGCGGGCCACGTCGAGTAGCTTGTCCATCATTAAATAGGACTCTGCGGCGGTGTTGCCACCGAGGGCGTATGCCTCGTCAGCAAGGCGGACGTGCAGGGCGTCACGGTCCGGATCTGCGTACACAGCGACGGAGGCAAGGCCTTCGTCCCGGGCGGCGCGAATCACGCGGACTGCGATTTCGCCACGGTTGGCGATCAGCACCTTGCTCAGCTGGCTCATGGGCGGGCTCTCCTTATATTTCAATACTGCAAGGAGCCTATTACGGCTTTGGTGGTTACGCCCATATTGTGAGCGACTTCCGCGTGCACATAACCAATTCTTTGTAGGGAAGCTACAACTAGGCCGTGTACCGCCACAATTCCGGGAGGGAAACGCCAGTAGTTGTGAGGAGCTCACGCAGCGTTGAAACGGATAAACCTACGACGGCGTGAGGATCACCTTCTACTCCAGCGATAAAAGCTCCACCCAGGCCGTCGATAGTAAACGACCCTGCGCAATGCAAAGGTTCTCCGGTGGCTACATACGCTTGGATCTCCGAATCGAGCATGGTGACAAAATTCACCGTGGCAGAACTGAGCGCGCCGGCCCCGGCAGGGACTGTATCCTCCAGTACTGATTTGCCCTGGGCTATAGTGCTCTGCACTGTTTTTCCCTGTGCAGGCTCTTGCACTGAATCGCGGCAGTCCACTAACCAATGGCCTGTGTGCAAAACACCGCTTTTCCCACTCATCCGGGAGATTCGTTCGATGGCCACTTCGGCAGTGTACGGCTTGCCGTGGGCTTCGCCTTCAAATTCAAAGACGGAGTCGCAGCCCAGCACTAGGGCGCCTTGAGCCTCGGGCCGTGCTGCCACGGCAAGTGCTTTCACTCGCGCTAGCAACAGGGCGGTCTGCGCCGAATCAGCCGGTCCGTGCGCGGCAACTGCCGCGTCCTCATCCACCTCGGAGACCAAAATCTCGTGGTAGATCCCGGCTTCGGTCAAAAGCTTCGCGCGGGCCGGAGACTTTGAAGCGAGAATCAGGCGTACCGGAGTGGCGGGCGAGGTGCCTGCTGCCACTAGAGCTGACCTGGCTGTTGCTGGTGAAGCTGCTGCTGTTCTCCGGTATGTTGAGGCGCCTGGGACTGCTGGACCGAGCTCGACTGCCCAGATTGCTGGGCACCTTGGCTACTCAAGTAGGCCGACTGGCCGGTGGCTCCGGGCTCGCCCTCGCGCAACGGAATGGCAAAAACTGCGGTGCCGTAAGCGCACACTTCAGTCCAGTTAGTACCCATTTCAGAGGTATCAAAACGCATTGCCACAATGGCGTTGGCGCCGCGCTGTTGTGCCTCGGCAACCATTCTGGCCATCACTTCTTGGCGGCTCTCGTAGAGCGCGCGAGTCATTTCAGGAAGTTCACCGCCACCCAAGGAACGGAAGCCGGCGAGCATTTGGGAACCGATGTCGCGGGAACGCACGGTCAGTCCCATAACTTCGCCAAAGACTGCATCAATACGGTGTCCGGGGATTTCGTTTGACGTAACTATCAACATATTTCAGAGCCTATCCGAGGAGAGCTGTCTTGAGTACGTCCAGCCCTAGCGAGCCGAGGCCAAGTGCGCGTGAGTGAAAGGACTTCAGATCAAAGTCTGCCCCTTCACGTTCGGCAAGTTCTGCACGAATTTCTTCCCACAACCGTTGGCCCACCTTGTAGGACGGGGCCTGGCCGGGCCAGCCGAGGTAGCGGGTGAACTCAAAGTTCAATTGACCAGGGCTGATATCTAGGTTGCTGCGCAAGAACTCCAAGCCTTTGTCTGCTGTCCAGGTTCCTTCGCCCCACTCGCTGGGAACTTCTAGTTCCAAGTGCACACCAATATCGAAAACCACACGGGCCGCCCGCATACGCTGAGCATCGAGCATTCCCATCCGATCGCCAGGATCGGACAAATAACCCAGCTCATCCATGAGCTTTTCGGCATAGAGTGCCCAACCTTCACCGTGACCGGAGACCCAGCAAATGTTTCTGCGCCATGCATTTAGGCTGCTGCGAAGGAAAGTTGCAGTGGCAACCTGCAGGTGGTGGCCGGGGACACCCTCGTGGAAAACGGTGGTGGTTTCTGACCACGTGGTGAATTGGTCCTCGCCTGGCGGGACTGACCACCACATCCGGCCCGGACGTTCAAAATCGTCGGAGGGGCCGGTGTAGTAAATTCCGCCGTCTTGAGTCGGTGCAATCCGGCATTCAAGCCGCTTCATGGGCTCCGGGATGTCAAAGTGGACGTCTACCAACTCCGAAACGGCTTTGTCGGAGAGTTTCTGCATCCACTCTTGCAGTGCTTCTGTGCCGTGGAGCTGACGTTGCGGATCGTTGTTCAGGATCTCCTTGGCCTCTGCGATGCTGGCGCCGGGCTTGATGGTGTTTGCCACTTCTTCTTGGGCAGCAATAATCCGAGCAAGCTCGTGAACACCCCACGCATAGGTCTCGTCCAAGTCCACCTCCGCGCCAAGGAAGGTGCGGGAGCCCAGGGAGTAGCGTTCGCGCCCTACAGGATCCTTTTCGGGTGCGTGCGGGAGGAGTTCGGCTTCCAGGAACCGGGCTAAGTCTTGGTATGCAGCGCGGGCGGCGGTAGCACCGGCGTCGAGCTTTGCCTGCAGGGTCTGCTCAAGTTCGTCACCATTCGCACGGGCGCCGCTGGCCAAGGTGGCAAAAAATCCCTCGTTGCCAGCGTATGCAGTGGACTGTTCGACGACGGTACGCACCTGACGTGCGGCGGCTACTTGGCCGCGCTCGCGGGCCGCGAGCAGTGACTCTTTGTAGCCGGCCAGGGCGGCTGGGATGTTTGCCAGTCGTCCGGCAATGTGACCAAAGTCTGTAGCCGAATTTTGTGGCATCAAGTCGATGATGGCACGGATGTCTTGGGCAGGGCTCGCAATATTGTTCAGGTTGGCATCAGCCCAGCCAGACCGGTGGAGGTCTACCTCCAAGCCCATGCGCTCCCGCATTGCCGCGACCGTAACGTGGTCTACATCGTCAACGGGGGTGAGGGTATCCAGCGTGGCCAGGGTGTCCTGAGCCAGTTGTGCCAGTTGTTCGCCACCTGCCGGTGAGTAATCCGGGTATTCCTGCTCGTGACCGGGTAGGCCAAGCATGGTGGCGAGAGTGGGGGTGAGCTCGATCAGCTGGGCGGTGTACGCCTCGGCTGCGTCGTCGATGGCTGTTGCTGGGCGAGTGTGCGAGGCGGAATCTGTAGTCACTCGCAAGAGCCTAGCCGGAGCGCTGTCTCACCGAAAGGACTTTCAGTTCGACCCGTGTTTGCGGGTTCTTTTTAGATATATATCCGCAGATGCGTTCCAAGGGCGGTGCGCTGGCGGTAGTCTGAACGCTATGGCCGGAATCAAAATCAAGGACGCAGCGGTGTTCCTTGGAGTCAGTGACGACACTATTCGCCGTTGGGTGGAGAACGGGTCGCTTAGATCCCATGTTCCAGACAAGTCCCGTGATGCAGCCGAGCCCGGAGATCCAGGCAAACCTGGCAGTGCCGGGAACGAAGCTCATCGCGGGCCAGCTGAGGTTGACGCTGTGTCGCTGGCTGAACTGGCGAAGGCCAATGCGGTCTTGCCAGATGACCCCTCGGCGATGAGCCAATCGGCACGGAACAGGTTTGTGGGACTTGTGACAGAAGTGATCTCGGACAAGGTGATGTCTCAAGTGCAAATTCAGTGCGGACCGCACCAAGTCGTTTCGCTGATCAGCACCGAGGCAGTGCGCGAGTTGGGCCTCAAGCCAGGATCGGTCGCTGTGGCTGTGATCAAAGCAACCAACGTCATTCTGGAAGCTCCCCGTGCGCAACAAGGGCGCTAAATTAAGGGCTTTTGACTCAAGCGCGATTCAATCGAACTCCGCTGGGTCCAAGACGCACACGCGAGTGGGTTCAGCTGCCGTACTTACAGCGTCCATCGTTTCGGTAGCGATCCTGTCCTCGTGCGGCGAACCGGCTACCCAAAGCGCTACTTCTGGTGAGTTGAAGGTTTTTGCTGCGGCGTCTCTGAAAGAGTCTTTTACGCAGATTGCTGCCGCGTTTGAACAAGCCCACCCAGGGGTCCACGTCTCCCTAAACTTTGCCGGTTCGTCGAGTCTTGTGACCCAAATTGCTCAGGGCGCGCCGGCGGATGTTTTTGCCTCGGCAGACCAAACAAATATGACCAAACTCGCTGATCAGTCATTGGTATCTTCGGCCGTTCCTTTCGCCACCAACAAGCTGCAGATAGTGGTTCCGCTGGACAATCCTGCACACGTCGATTCACTCGCGGACTTGGCAAAACCTGGAACTCAGGTGGTTCTCTGCGCTCCGCAAGTTCCATGTGGTTCCGCGGCCAAACGTGTGGAAAAGGCCGCTGCTGTAAAGATCAAGCCGGTCAGCGAAGAATCTAATGTCAGCGATGTGTTGGGCAAGGTCCTAGCGGGCGACGCCGATGCTGGGTTGGTGTACGTCACTGACGCTTTGGCAGCTCGCGGGAAAGTAACGGCCATCGACTTCAGCGAGGCTGGGCAAGCAATCAACACCTATCCAATAGCGGCTGTTCAGGGCGGTAAAAATCCTGAAGCAAGCCAGGAATTTATTAACTACGTCAGCGGTGCGTCAGGTCAGCGAATCCTCAAGACTTCAGGTTTCGGTGCACCATGAGGACACCACCAAAAAGTGTCGAGGCAAGCGGCAACAACCGGGGGAGCAGAATCTCTCAGGCCGGGCGGGATGATGTGCACGGCAAACGGCAAGGTAGCCAGCTAAGCAATCGGCGTAGTTCTGAGAACAGCCGCGACCCAGGCAGCAAACTGAGCGGCCAGCGCGGCACTCAACAGTGGTTGGCTGAACCGCCGCTCTGGGTATTTCTGCTGGGCGGCCTAGCAGTGGTTCTGTTGATCTTGCCGCCAGCGGCAATGGCAGCTCGTGTGGACTGGGGAAACTTCGTTTCCTTGGTGTCATCGCCCAGCTCCGTCACCGCACTGTGGTTGAGTATCCGGACGGCTTTGGCCAGTACATTGTTATGCCTGGTGCTAGGTGTCCCACTGGCAGCGTTGCTCGCGCGCACCAATTTTCGTGGCAAATCTGTGTTGCGGGCGCTTGTTCTTTTGCCGCTCGTTTTGCCGCCGGTGGTTGGTGGATTGGCCCTTTTGTACACCTTTGGGCGGCGAGGTCTTTTAGGACATAGTCTCGAGGTGTTGGGCGTTCAAATTGCCTTTTCCACCACAGCGGTGGTGATTGCCCAGACCTTTGTTGCACTGCCCTACCTGGTGCTAAGCGTTGAAGGAGCCCTCACAACTGCCGGGAGCGGCTTTGAAGCCACAGCTGCCACTTTGGGAGCTAGCCCGCGCAGCGTTTTTTGGCGCATCACGTTGCCCTTGGTGTTTCCGGGATTGCTCGCTGGAGCCGTGCTCTCGTTCGCAAGGAGCCTGGGGGAGTTTGGTGCCACACTCACGTTCGCGGGAAGTCTCGAAGGCACTACCCGCACACTGCCCTTGGAGATCTACCTTCAACGTGAGACTGATCCCGACGCTGCAGTGGCACTGTCGGTCTTGCTAGTGGTCATCGCCGTCATAGTGGTGGCGCTGGTGCACCGGGTGCCACGGAAATCAGCGTTTGCGAACGTTGGTGCACGTTGATTTCCCAAGCTGCTCAAGCTCCCCGGACCGGGGAGGGCTTGGAATTTGATGCAGCGCTTGATGAACGAGGGTTCGAAGTAGCACTGCGAGTTAAACCGGGTCAAACGGTGGCTGTGCTTGGGGCAAACGGCTCCGGCAAATCGACCCTCTTGGCGCTTATCGCCGGTCTCCTACGGCCAAGCCGCGGCCAGGCGAGCCTTAACGGAACTCCCCTCGTTGGCGTTGGAACAGCGGTGCCGGTGCATCGGCGTCGCACTGCTCTTCTGACCCAGGATGTTCGGCTCTTTCCGCACCTCAGTGTGCTGGACAACGTGGCATTCGCGCCCCGAAGCAGCGGGGTGCGGCGTGAGCAAGCGCGGAAGCAAGCTGGGCAATGGCTCACCGCAGCCGGGGTGGAAGCGTTGGCGGCCCGGCGGCCTCACGAGTTGTCCGGCGGTCAGGCCCAACGGGTAGCCATTGCGCGGGCCCTGGCAGCCGAACCTGAACTGATGCTGCTCGATGAACCCATGGCAGCACTGGATGTTGCAGCCACACCCCAGATTCGCCGATTATTGCGATCCGTGCTGGCAGCCAAAACCGCCATTGTGGTCACCCACGAGGTGCTCGATGCACTGATGCTCGCTGATTACACAGTGATCCTGAGGGCGGGTCACATTGTTGAACAAGGACTAACCCAACGACTTTTTGAGACTCCCGCTGACCCCTTTACAGCGCGATTGGCCGGGCTAAACTTCATCAGATCTGAACTCGATGGAGCAGCTTGGGCTACGGTTTTTCCGGCATCCTCAGTGGCCGTGTATCCGCAAGCTAGCGGTGCCGAAAAAAACAGCACCAGCAACCATGCGGCAGGGTACTCGGTGCTGATAGAAGACCTCGAACCCCAGGGCTCGCTGATTGCCGTTAGTGGCGTTGAAGTCACCAGCGGAGCTCGGCTCACCGCAGAGGTGCCAGCAGCCTATCTTGCAGCGCACTCAAGCGAACGTACGCACTCCATTGAACGCACGCACTCCATTGAACCCGGTGCAAGATGTCTATTCGTCCCCGAAGCTTCCGGAACCAGGACCTATCGGCTCTAAGTGAGCGCTCAGTCTCATTCCCTGAGCATCAGTAAGTCTCCCGGGCTATTGCGGCCGAGGTAGGGGAGCTAAGAAATTCAAGAAGCCCTTTGAGTGGAGCCGGATAGTTATGGGGTTCAAGTGCTTGGGCTAGGTGGGCGCCGTAGTCAATCTTGCGTCCGCTGGTGGTACCCATAAAGCGGCGCAATTGCGCGGTGGCGGGCCGTCCGCGCTGTGCTGGTTGAGCTTGAAACATTCGGAAACGTTCAAGGTCCTGATACTGGGCCAACACATTTTCTACCGCGTTGACACCAAGGGACCGGATCAGTTCATCTTCAAGATCCGCGTCACACACAAAAAAGCCAAGCCGCGAGAGCTCCTTGATGGTGTGGCCAGCACCGAGTTCCTCGCGTTCCAAAGCGCGAGCAAAAAAACCGTATTCGCCGTGGTCCACCAAACCTGCCAACCGGAGGTTCAACGCATCCGGGGCAAAGTAAGGCATAAACGCCCCAATGTTTGTGGCACCACCAATGTCCAAAAAACAAACACCCGCGTGGTCTACGTCCAATCCAGAACCAGCCGCCATTACTTCAACGGCAGCAAGATCACTCAAACCCTCTAGAAACACCACGGTGCGGACCAGTTGAGCAGCAACGGCTAGGTGAACGCGTTCCCCGGCAGCATCATCGTCCTGATTGATCCACGCGAGGACGTCAGCACGGAACTTAGCCATCGGCTGGGACAAATCCGCGGGCCGTGATGCGAGGGCGCCCACGGAAGTTTCACCTCCGAAGCGCGGGGAATTTAGCCCCGGCTGCGCCGCCAAGAACCTGGTCCTGGTCGGGGATCCAAACGTAGCGCCGCCCGTCGAATCCAGCTCCTCGAACGGGCCTGGCCCTGGCTGCTGCCAGCGTCGCCGTTAGTTTCATCGGCACCAATGGCCAGAACGACGGCGGTAAGAGCCGCCAGCTCTTCAGCGTTCGGTTCGCCCTTGGTGACCTGCAAAAGGGGAGCTGGGGTCCCGCCGTCGGGCCCGTCTTTAGCTTCCTTGTTCCTACTCACAGCGGCATGTTTCCGTGCTTTTTGGCCGGCAAGCTGGCGCGCTTGTCGCGAAGTGCCCGCAGTCCACGAATGATCTGCGCACGCGTCTGCGAGGGGGCAATCACCGCGTCAACATAGCCCAATTCCGCAGCCTGGTAGGGGTTCAGCAGTTCTTCTTCGTATTGCCGGATCACTTCAGCGCGGCGTTCTTCAACGTCGCCACCAGCCTCGGCCACTGCGGCAAGGTCGCGCCGGTACAAGATGTTGACGGCGCCCTGTGCGCCCATCACACCAATCTGGGCTGTGGGCCAAGCCAAGTTTAAGTCTGCACCGAGCTTCTTGGAACCCATCACGATGTAAGCTCCGCCGTAAGCTTTGCGGGTAATAACGGTGAGCTTGGGGACAGTGGCTTCAGCGTAGGCGTACAGGAGTTTGGCGCCGCGGCGGATGATGCCTTGGAACTCTTGGTCCTTACCAGGCAAGAAGCCAGGCACATCCACGAGCGTCACGATCGGTACGTTGAAGGCATCGCAGTGGCGCACAAAACGGGCTGCTTTTTCCGACGCGGCAATGTCAAGTGTCCCGGCGAACTGGATGGGCTGATTGGCTACGATGCCTACCGTGTGGCCTTCAATTCGGCCATAACCGATGAGGACGTTGGGCGCATAGAGGGACTGCATCTCCAAAAAGTGTGCGTCATCGACGAGCTGTTCGATGACCTTGCGCATGTCATAGGGCTGGTTAGCCGAGTCCGGGATCAATTCATCCAGAGCCAAGTCAGCGTCGTTGAGCTCCAGCTCCTGATCGTGTTCCAGGACGGGGGCCTCGGCCAAGTTGTTGGACGGCAAGAAGTCCAGCAGCTCTCGAACAAAGTCGATGGCGTCTGACTCATCTGAGGCGAGGTAGGTAGAAGTACCAGTGGTGGCGTTGTGCTGACGTGCACCACCGAGAGTTTCCATATCGACGTCTTCGCCGGTCACAGTCTTGATCACGTCAGGGCCGGTGATGAACATATGGGAGGTCTTGTCCACCATCACCACGTAGTCGGTCAGAGCAGGGGAGTAGGCCGCGCCACCAGCGGACGGGCCCATAATGATCGAGATCTGCGGCACCACACCGGAGGCGTGCACGTTGTTGCGGAAGATATCCGCAAACATCGCCAAGGAAGCAACACCCTCTTGAATGCGGGCGCCGCCACCGTCAAGAATGCCTACTACTGGGCAGCCGTTGCGCAGCGCAAACTCTTGAACCTTAACGATCTTCTCGCCGTTTACTTGGCTCAAGGAACCGCCGTAGACGCTGAAGTCCTGGCTGTAAATAGCTACCGGCCGGCCATCAACAGTGCCGTAACCGGAGACCAGTCCGTCACCGAGCGGTTTCTTTTTCTCCATACCAAAGGCAGTGGAGCGGTGCACGGCCAGTGCATCAAACTCCACAAAGGAGCCTTCGTCGAGCAACATGTCGATGCGTTCACGAGCTGTGTTTTTACCGCGTGCGTGCTGCTTTTCGATCGCTTCCGGACCGGAGGGTTGCTCCGCCCGTGCCTGACGTTCGCGGAAGTCGGCAATCTTTCCCGCAGTTGTGCTCAGGTCGTGGCTCATGAATCTTCTCCGGCTCCGGCATAGTTGCCTCTTGACTTCAGTAGCTTCCGTACAAAAACAGCAGCTTCAGGGCTAGTCTAATAAGGCTCGGCGCCCTTTCCGCTGTAGAAACCCTACAATTTCGCCCGCAGTATTTCGCCCGCCCAGGGCCCCGCGGGGGAGTAGATAGGATGGCTTTATGGAACCTGTTACGCGCTTTGGGGGTAAAGCACCGCTTGACCCGAGCGTTTTTGGTGAGGAATTCCTTCGAGCCCACTCCATCGCGAAGCTGAGGATTGTGGAGGAAACGGGTTCAACCAACACGGACCTTGTAGCGGCTGTTTCAGCGGATCCGGACAGCTATCCGGACTTTTCTGTTTTGACGGCGGAGCACCAATCGGCAGCCCGAGGGAGGCTGGACAGGGCCTGGGAGTCTCCACGTTTGTCCTCCGTTTCGGTCTCAGTGGTGTTGCGCCCGCAAAACGCCAGCGGGCGGCCCTTGCCAACCCAAAGTTACTCGTGGTTCTCGCTACTGGCCGCTTTGGCACTTAGTCATACCATCACCCAAACGGCGGGGCTCGCCGCAGGCATTAAATGGCCCAACGACGTACTGATCAACGGGAAAAAAGTTTCCGGCATTTTGGCGCAATTGGTGCCGCTCACCGATGGCGCGCCGCCCGCGGTGGTGCTAGGCACCGGGATCAACGTGAGTATGACGGTTGATGAGATGCCAGTACCCACAGCAACATCTTTGGCTGCTGAGGGTGCAAGCACTGCTGACCGCACCGCCGTTCTGGCCTCCTATTTGACCCATTTCTCTGCGCTTTACCGCAGTTTTTGCGCGGTCGACGGCGACCCGAACGCCGCGCTTCAAGGTGGCCGCTCGCTGCGCGAACTCTTGGTGGACGCCATGCTGACCTTGGGACAACGAGTGCGTGCCCAGCTACCTGGAGACAAAGTGATCACCGGCCTAGCGCAGGGCTTGGATGAGTACGGTGCGCTGGTAGTTATGGATACCGCGCGGCAAGAGCACTTAATTACCGCAGGGGACGTTATCCACTTGCGCCCTGCCGACGGCGGCTATGCGTAAAGAGCTATTACCGAACGAGCAAGTTATTGTCTCCACCAGAGCTCAACCAAGGGCACTGTTTTGGCCAGTCCTGGTGTTTGTGGTGGTGCCCGCAACTGCAGCGTTTGCTAGTGCTTGGTTAAGCCGTGGCCGCCTGCATCAAGCATTTGCGTGGGCTGATCCTCTCTGGGACCCATGGTTGATGCTGGCGTGCGGTGCAGCGGCAGTATGGGTGATCTTGTTCTACTCGCTCCCACGAGTGTTGCGGTGGAATTCCACTCGCTACATCCTGACGAGTCTGCGCATGGTGGAAAAGCGCTCCATGCTGGGGCGCAAAGATCGGCAGTATTCGTTGAGCACCGTACGTGATATTTCGGTGCAACAGACGCTGCTGCAACGGATATTGCATTCGGGGAATATAACCTTGGATTCCGGGCACTTTGGCTCTTCTGCCTTCGTTGACGTACCGGAAGTAATAAAGTTTAGAAATCTTCTGCTCGAGGCCATGAGGGAACTTCCAAAAACGGAGTTGTACCGTGGAAATCCTGGCCAAGACGATGAACTAAGAGATTTTAGTGACCCTAGTTTGCCTTGGGAACTGAGAGAAGGTGAGAGTGATGGACGTTGAAGAGGTGCTGGCTAAGATGCCGGAGCCCCGGGACGCACCCGAATTCGCCCTCACCGGAAACCAAGATGAAGTCGCAGCTGAGCGCAAACCTGAATTGAGCGAAGAGCGCCGCGCGGCCAAAGCTTTAGAAGCACGGCTCCTAGGTGGAGACCGTGTGCTTAAGCGACGCGACGTAGCCTCCGGCGCCGGAGTCTCGCTGATGTCCGCACGGAAATTGTGGC
Source organism: Pseudarthrobacter sp. J1763 (assembly GCF_050490295.1). Lineage (NCBI taxonomy): Bacteria > Bacillati > Actinomycetota > Actinomycetes > Micrococcales > Micrococcaceae > Pseudarthrobacter > Pseudarthrobacter sp. J1763. The sequence continues at coordinate 344,921 of NZ_JBNPEN010000002.1, forward strand.
GAGCCATGGGCTTTCCCAACCTCGGGGACGAGGATGTAGCTTTCACCGTTAACGACCAAGAGGCTCTCACTCGCGTTGTCGCAATGGTCCGTGACGGTCTGATGGAAGAGGAAGCCGCCATTTCGGTGACTCGTGCCATTGGCCAAATGACGGACCGAATGGTGGTGTGGCAAATAGAGGCCCTGGTTGAAGACATGGTGGTCAATCAAGGAATTAGCGACGCCGCAGCCCGAAAGCGTTTGGTCGCTGAGCTCCCCGCCATGATCGATCCGCTGGAAGAAATGCTTGTCTACTCATGGCGGCGCCAGCTCAACGCTGCGGTGCAACGCTTGGCGGTTCGTGCGCAGTCCGGTTTGGAGTCGAGTGAGGAGGGCCGGGACGGAGACGAAGACGACGCACCGTTGCCTCTTGCCCGAGCCGTAGGTTTCGCCGACCTTGTTTCGTACACCAGTCTCTCTCGGCGGATGAATGAACGAACTCTCGCGCAATTGGTGCAACGGTTCGAAAACAAGTGCGCAGAGATCATCTCCATTGGCGGCGGACGCTTGGTCAAAACCATTGGTGATGAAGTCCTGTACATCGCCGAGACACCATCGGCAGGAGCGGAAATTTCTTTAGCGCTCGCAGAAGCTTTCAGTGCCGACGAAATCCTGCCACAGGCTCGTGTTTCCCTAGTATGGGGGCGGATTTTGTCTAGGCTCGGTGACGTTTACGGGCCTACGGTCAACCTCGCTGCGCGTCTGACGGCGCTCGCAGAACCCGGCGGCACCGTGCTGGTGGACAGTATGACGGCAGCCTCGCTGAGCCAAGATGACCGATTTGTGCTGGATCCTCAAGAACCACAGAACGTTCGTGGCTTCGGTGAAATCCAACCCGTGGTGCTCTCGCGCGGCACCGGGCACGGGCTGGTGCTGGATTAGTCCCTTTGCTTGAATTTATGACGTTTGAGCTTTATTGCACGCCCCCCTACTCGCGACATAGTTCTAAGGTAGCGACGGCCAAGTATGGCGTTGTGGGCTGAGTGGTGTCGGGTGGAATCTGGTTCAACGCGGAATGAGGGACGGTACGTTCCTCATAACTTCACAAACCTCGGGGCCCTTTACAGCCATCCTCGGCGCTCGCTGTTGTACCGGCGTCGGCTTTGACCAAGGCTGCGGCAATTTCGTCGTTCCAAAAGGAAGGAACCCGTAAGCCGAGGAACGCGTTCAAGCCTAACGGCAGGATCACCATCAGCGCCGTATGGGGTGCTCTGCCCATGGCGCATTCGAGAGCCCTCAAATAGGCTAAAAACAGCGGATTTACGCTTAGTTTAAGCTTCCACCATTGAATGGATTTTCTTGATGGAGACCCAAACTTCGTGGCATAGTCAGTGAGGCGTGTGTAGCCAATTCCACAAGGAAAGCCCTCGACTAAGGCCCTCCGTTACAGGAATCAACGGCTAGACAATGACATAAGGTTGCGCAGGTGGCCGCGAAACAGGGGAAATTGCTGTGACACAAGCGTTCGGCAAACAAGGTGCTAAAACTAGGCGGAACCGAATCATCACCGGTACCGCTTTCACCGGCATTGCTGCGGTACTGGTGGCCGGTGCCATCATCTACCCCGGGTTTAAAACCACCGAAGTCGATCTAAACGATGGTGGCGTGTGGGTGACGAGCAAAAGCAAAAACGCCGTGGCTCGTCTGAACTACCCCTCGAAAGCTCTCGACGGCGCGGTTACTCCGGCGAGCACCGAGTTCGATGTAGTTCAAAACGCTTCAAACGTTTTTGTTGACGATGCTGCAGGCGCCACGATCAACCAAATTAGTGCCGCCAACGTGCGCCTTGGCGGAGACAGGAAACTTCCCGGCTCATCCACCGTGAGCTTCGGCCAACAAGTACTCGCTGTTACAGACCAAGCCAAAGGGAAGGTCTGGGCTGCTAGCCCCGCTTCAATCAATGGATTTGACGAAGAGTCTTCTGAACCAGCCTTCACTGGATCCGAAGGACTTGTGACAGCCGTGGGTGGCGACGACCGTATCTACACCGCTGACCCACGAAAGGGCGAGATCACCGCCGTCACCGTTGACGCAGACGGGCGGGCGAGCAAAACAGAGACTTCCTCGGTAGAAGCGCTCAAGGGTGCCGGTGATATTCAGCTGGCCGTAGTGGGGGACAAACCTGTGGTTTTGGACCCGAACAGTGGGAACCTCATTCTTCCAGGCGGCAAAAAGGTCCAGATTCCGGATGCCAAAGACGCTCGTCTGCAGCAGAGCAGCATTGCAGGCGAATACGCTTCCGTTGCCACACCCAAGGCCCTGATTGAAGTTCCTTTGGGCGGGGGAGATTCCAAAACGATCGAATTCGGCGGGCAGGGAATCCCCACGGCACCGGTCCATGTTGACGGTTGCACCCACTCCGCTTGGGCCGGCGCCAACAAATACGTCCGAGACTGCCCTAACGACGCCGATGACCGCACCGTGGATGTACCAAAGGCCAGCGCCTCGCCCAAGTATGAGTTCCGAGTTAACCGCAGCCTTGTAGTCCTCAATGACGTGAACTCAGGCAACGTATGGCTCGTGAACCAGAACATGCTTTTGGTCAACAACTGGGATGAAGTTCTGCCGCCCAAGGACCAGTCCAACGAAGAGGACAACGACTCTGCGGATACTACCGCCAAAAATGTCCTTCCCGACCGCACCAAACCGAACCGCCCGCCCCAGACGAAGCCAGACTCTTATGGTGTGCGCCCCGGCAAAACGGTATTGATGCCCATTTTGGATAATGACACTGATCCAGACGGCGATATTCTCACCGCCTCGGTTGCTGGTGACGGACCCAAGGTAGGAAAGGTGGAGAGCATTTATGGCGGAACAGGGTTTCAAATTGCCGTCCCCAGCGACGCTCGCCCCGGCACCGAAACTTTTGATTACACAGCCGCCGACGGGCGGAACGGATCAGCAACGGGACGCGTTTCGCTGACGATTGTGGGCCCGAATGAAAACAAACCACCAAAGTTCAAGCGCGACGGTCCCACCACCCTTGTGGTGGAGCAAGGTAAGCAAGTCAGCCAAAACATCTTGACTGACTGGACAGACCCCGACGGCGACGACCTTGTCCTGCTCGACGCGAAGATGGACAACCCCCAAGATCAAGTAAAAGTCCGCAGGGACGGTTTGCTGAGTTACCAAGACTCGGGTGCTACAGCAGGCAAAAAGAACGTAACAGTCCAGATTTGGGATGGGCGGGAAACCACAACGGCTCGTGTGGTGGTGGACGTGCGTCCTCCTGGCGCTCTAGTCCCACTGGTCAATGCTGACCACTTGACGGCCGTGGCTGGGCAAGAGTTAGTGGTCTCGCCGCTCAAGAATGACACTGATCCGAATGGTGGAACCTTGCGCTTGGCCAGTGTTGAAGCCAACTCGCAAGCCGAAATTGGGCCCATCACTGACGGTGGAACATTCACTTTTAGGGCGCGTAATGCCGGTCCGATCTATTTGACGTATATCGCCAGCAATGGTCCGCAGAGCAACGCGGGCCTGATCCGCATTGATGTGGAATCAGGTAAAGACCCGGGTAAACCCGTAGCCGTTCATGATGTTGCGCTCTTGCCGGCGGGCGGGAGCGTGCTGGTAGATCCGCTGGCGAATGATGATGACCCTGCCGGCAGTGTTTTGGTGGTGCAATCCATTACGGTAGATCCAGCCGCCGGAGCTTCGGTGAGCGTGATCAACCATGATGTTTTGCGTGTCACCGATATTCGAGGAGACACGCAGCCCTTCACTTTTAGTTACAAGATTTCAAATGGACATGAATCCGCGGACGGAACAGTCTCAGTTGTTCCGGTTCCCGCACCGAGTGTGCTCGAAGCGCCTGAACCTCGTCCGGACGAAGTTAACGTCAGAGTCAATGACGTGGTTACCATTCCTGTCCTCAACAACGACACCCACCCTCAGGGTGACAAGCTGACGGTGGCTCCAACGCTCACCCAGACGGTCCCCGAAGAAGACGGCAAGGCTTTTGTCTCTGAAGACACGGTCAGGTTCATTGCGGGCTCAACACCGAAAACAGTCCGCGTCATTTACAACGCGGTTGATACCCAGGGGCAAAAGAGCGCTGCTCCAGTGACCATTCACATCCTTCCGCTAGAAGGGCGTGAAAACACGCGCCCTCAACCGCAGAGCCTTACGGCTCGTGTGATGGCAGGCGGAAAGATCAAGATTCCGGTACCCCTGGATGGCATCGATCCTGACGGCGACTCGGTGCAGCTCAGTGGCATTGAATCGGCTCCGAGCATGGGCACAGCCACACTCGGAAGCAACTTTATAGACTTCGTGGCTGCAGGCAACGGTGCCGGAACTGACGTTTTCCAATACAAAGTGGTGGATCGTCAAGGAGCCACCAACACAGGCACTGTCACGGTAGGTATTGCACCGCAACCGGACAACAACCAAAAACCATCTGCAGCGGACGATACTGTTGACGTCCGCCCGGGACGCCAGATTGCCGTTGATGCTTTAGCTAACGATGCTGACCCCGATGGGGACCCGATCGGTGTCCCGAAGAATGGTGTGGACGCTGATCCTGCGCTTCAAGCAAAAGTTAGTGACGTCAGCGGCCGCGTCATTGTTACGGCACCGTCGAAAGAGGGAGCTGTCTCACTGCGATACACGGTGGCCGATTCACGTGGCGCCACCTCTGACGCGGCTATTCGACTCAACGTCAAAAACAACGTCCCGCTTAAAGCACCGATCGCCCGTGACGACCGAGTGACCCAGGCACAGACTTTGGGCAAAACAGCCGTGGACGTTCCTGTGCTGAAAAATGACGAAGACCCTGACGGCGTGGGGGAGAACCTCAAACTGGGTAGCGAGAACAAAAACGCCAAAGTCGGCTCGAACGGCAACATGGTGGTCACTTTGGAACAAGGACCCCAGTTGATCCCGTACACGGTAGAAGACGTTGATGGCCAAAAGGCCACAGCCATTATTTGGGTCCCAGGCGTTGGCCAGCAGCTTCCGGTTCTTGCCAAAAATGATGTTATTGAGCTCAAAGCTGGCGATTCGGTCACTGTTAACCTCAAAGAGTGGGTCAAAGTCCGTGACGGCAAGAGCCCGCGCATCACTCAGGCCGATCGCGTCAAGCTGATTGGAGCTGCTGGAGGCGATCCGATCGCGGGTAACGGCACTGCCATCAAGTACACGGCCGCGAAAGACTACGCCGGCCCAGGTTCCATTAGTTTCGAAGTCACCGATGGCTTCGGCCCGGATGATCCTAATGGGCTGAAGTCAACTCTCACCATCATGACCAAGGTCATCGGGGCGCCGGAGGTAAACCATCCTCCCCGCTTGCTGGGGAGTGCACTTGACGTCCCTGAAGACGGCGAAGCGAGTGTGGACTTGTCCAAACTGGCCACCGACCCGGACAAAGACGACGGCGACAAACTCAAGTACGAATTACTGCCGAACGACGCAAAGGGCTTCAAGGTCAGCTTGGATGGCCGAACTCTAAAAGCGAGCCTTGACGGCGACGTTGAAAATGGGACTTCCGGCACCGTTCAGGTGAAGGTCAGCGATGGGCGGGGCGGAACCGCTACGGCTAGTTACGCAATGACGGCGAAGGTTTCCGCCAAGCCGCTTCCGGTAGCTAACGACGACGTTGAAGCCAACGCCGCCGCCGGTAAACCCGTAAAAGTGATGGTCCTTGCCAACGACAAGAGTTTCTTGCCGGACCCGAGCTTGAAGATCATCTCCGCGAAAGTCGAGACCGGTAGCGGTGGGGCTGTTGCTGAGGGCGATGGTGTGGTGGTGACCCCGGCTCAAAGTTTTACCGGGACCATGGTTGTTTCCTACACGATTCAGGACGAAAAGCGTGATCCGTCGCGGCAAGCCACGGCGCGGATTCGCCTTACCGTCAAGGACAAGCCCACCGCACCGGGCACCCCACTGGCCAGCAATATCGGTGACCAGACGGCATTGTTGACTTGGAAGGCATCTGCTGACCGGGGATCATCGGTGAAAAACTACACGGTCAAGGGTGAGGGCGGATACTCACAATCCTGCCCGGCTAACTCCTGCACCCTCAAAGGGCTCACCAATAACGTCAAGTACCACTTCACGGTGATCGCTACCAACGATTTGGGCGATTCTGAACCTTCCGCACCGTCTGCGGAAGTTCGCCCAGACCGTCGTCCTGAGCAGCCCGCGGCACCCACGGCAAAATACGGTGACAAACAGATTTCCGTTGCATGGACGGCCCCAGTTTCTAAGGGCTCTCCTGTATCGAGTTACGAGCTGGAAATCTCTCCGGCAGCGCCAAACGGCATCTCAACACAGCCGAAACTCACTGGCACCAGCTTTGTATGGAAGGGGCTAAAAAACGGGGTTGCTTACAAGTTCCGGGTCCGCGCATCAAACCTGGCACCGGAACCTTCGGAATGGAGCTCATATTCTGCAGCCGAAACTCCAGCCGGACCTCCAATGCGCCCGGAACCGCCGACTGCGCAATCTGCCGGACCGGTGGGCAACGAGAGCCAATTGACCGTGAGCTGGAAGGCGCCCAACAACAACGGTGACGCAGTATCTAGCTACACGCTGAATACGCTCCAAGGCGGGAAAGTTGTTAACACCGTCAAAACCGCTGCAACAAGCCAAAACGTGCGGGTTTCTAACTCGGAAAGTGACTACAGCTTCACCGTGTCCGCCACCAACAAGGCGGGCACCAGTGAAGTCAGTGGTGCCTCCAACCAGGTGCGTGCTGCAGGAAAGCCTGGCCAAGTTAGCGGCGGCACGGTTAAAGCAACAGGATCCAGCGGGCAACTTGCAATCACCTTCACGCCGCTTACTGCGGCGCAGCGCAACGGCTCTACGGCCGGTGAGATTTCATACCGTTGGAACACTAACTACGGTTCAGGGCCTATTCCGGTAGGTGGCGGTACGATCGGCGGGCAACCTAATGGCACCAACGTGGCAGTCAACATCATTGCCGTCTCATCCCGAAGCAGCCTCTCCGGCGACGGGAAAAACATCGGCACGGGCAATCCCTATGCGCCGCCAAACGCACCCAACGTCTCTGGTTCTACGTCCCAGAAAGGCGATGGCCAAGTTCACTTCTCATGGAACAACCCGGCGATGAACGGCCGTCCGCTCAACCACTATGAAGTCAGCTTCGACGGGGGCGGCTGGACAAACGTGGGTACGGCCAACAGCAAGTCGTACTCTGGCGGCGGTTGGTCCAAGTCGCACACGCTGAGGGTTCGGGCCGTAACTGTTGTTACCGGGCCAGCGGGTAGCGCGACGTCGACGTCCGGTTCCGATCCGACGCCGCCACCACCGCCACCGAGCAACAAGATTGCTGTCAACGGTGACACCTACAACACCTGTACAGAGCCCAAGGATGGAACTGCATCTGGCTGGAGCGCTGGACCGCCAAAACGTTGCTATGGTGTCGCCAGCCCAGGTGGACCAGGAGCACCCTACCCGTGGTTCAGCACCAGTGACGGCTCTGCACCAGTGGACCGATGCCAATCGTTTAACGGAAGGCCTTGGTACCACATCACTGGACCAGCTGACAGCGGCAAGGGTCTTGGCGGTCGTTGGGCACGTGCCGACACTGTGCACGTGGTAAGCGGCAACGTGCGCTGTTGACCTGACGTTTTTGACCTGAATTGAATATGATCTCTCGCACCAACAATGAAGGGCATTCCAAATGACAATGACCACTGAGCAGGCCACCTGGTTTGCCGGAACTTTTGACAAGCTGGTTGGCAACGTTGGTCAGGCCGTGCTGGGCAAATCCCATGTAGTTCGTCTCACCTTTATGGCCATGCTTGCCGAAGGGCACGTGCTTTTTGAAGACGCACCTGGCACAGGTAAAACCATGCTGGCTCGAGCCATGGCCGCCACGGTGCAGGGCTCGCATAACCGTATCCAGTTCACCCCGGACCTCTTGCCCTCGGATGTCACTGGTGTCACTATCTACGATCAGAAGACCCAGAAGTTTGAGTTCCACAAGGGCCCGATCTTCAACAACATTGTTCTGGCCGATGAGATTAACCGTGCATCGCCGAAGACACAGTCGGCGCTGCTTGAAGTGATGGAAGAGTCTCGCGTGACGGTGGATGGTGTCACCTATGAGGCTGGGCGGCCTTTCACTGTGCTCGCTACCCAGAACCCCATTGAGCAGGCCGGTACCTACCGTCTTCCGGAAGCCCAACTGGACCGCTTTTTGATCAAAACCTCCATCGGCTACCCGGACCACGCTTCTACCGTTCAGCTCTTGGGCGGCGCCACCGTGAAGGACCGTTCCAAAGAACTCTCGCCGGTTATCACCACCGCCGCCATCGCGGACATGGCTGATCTGGCCGCGACCAACCACGTGGACAACGCAGTTCTCGAGTACATTTCACGCTTGTGCGAAGAAACCCGCAGCGCACCGGAAACCCGCTTGGGCGTTTCTGTACGTGGCGCCTTGGCAATGGTTCGTGCAGCTAAAGTGTGGGCCGCTGCCCAAGGCCGAAACTTTGTTCTGCCGGATGACATCAAGGAACTTGCAGGTGTGGTGTGGACCCACCGTTTTGTGATGGACCCGGAGGCAGAATTCTCCGGAGCCACGCCAGAAGCAGTCCTGAACCGAGTGCTAAACGACGTTGCAGCACCGCAACAGCGCAGCAACGTCTAGACAACTCGCACGGTTCGGCGGCGCCATTCTTCGCGCCCTAGAAAAGGTCTCTGAAATGCCCAGCAAGAATAATGTGCTCGCCGTGGCGGGGGAATGGATTAAAAAGCCCTTCCACCGCGACAGACGCAGGACAAAGCTTCACCCAAAGTCGCTGTGGAAGGTCGCTGGCGGCGCCGCCGGGGAGGCTATGGAACCAGCTGTCAAAGCTACCACTGACTTCTCAAAGAGGTACCTAGCACCGGTGTTCGGCGTGATTAGCCCGCTGGGCTGGCTAGTCTTAGGAGCAGCTGTTCTCTTGGGCGTTTTTGGCAGCATTTTTGGCTGGCAGGAAGCCAAAACCGCAGCCGTTCTCGCCGTCGTTCTTTTGCTCATTGCGATCGCTTTTATTGTGGGCCGTTCCTCCTACGGAGTGTTGTTGGATCTGGCTCGCACTCGCGTAGCCGTTGGCGACAACGCAGTTGGAAGCATTCAAGTCTCCAACACCTCCCAACGTCCGCTCCTGCCGGCAGCGCTTGAACTGCCAGTGGGACGCGCCACCGCGATCTTCCATCTGCCGCGGATGCGCCCCGGCCAGATCCACGAAGACCTCTTTACTATCCCCACAGCACGCCGTGCTGTGATTGTGGTGGGGCCCGTGCGTTCGGTACGAGCTGACCCGTTTAACCTCTTGCGCCGTCAAGTCTTGTGGACCGAACCTCAGGACCTTTTTGTTCACCCCAAAACGGTGGCTCTGGGAAGTTCAGCAGCTGGCTTCATTCGCGACCTTGAAGGAATGCCCACCACGGATCTTTCTAGCGCGGACGTGTCTTTCCACGCGCTGCGCGAGTACGTGCCCGGGGATGACAGACGCCATATTCACTGGAAAACAACTGCACGAACCAACAAACTGATGGTTCGCCAGTTCGAGGAAACTCGCCGCGCGCACCTCGCCATTGCCTTGTCTATCAACACTGACGAATACGAGTCAGAGGCCGAATTTGAACTCGCCATCTCCGCAGCGGCATCTATTGGTCGCCAGGCCATCGTTGAACAACGCGAGTTGGACGTTTTGACCCAAAAGGGACCACTGCGCTGTGAGACCGGCCGAAACCTTCTTGATGATGCCACCAAGATCATGGGTGCCCCCTCACGCAAGACAGCCGTTGACTTGGCCCGAACAATGGCCGATTCAGTCCCCAACGCCTCGGTGACGTTTTTTGTGGTTGGCAGCCACGTCACACCTTCCCAATTGCGATCCTGCGCAGCATCGGTGGCGCCGGGAGTGCGTGCTTTGGCCGTCCGTATTCAAAGCGGGGCGGCCCCCGCTCGAGCCAACATTGCGGATCTAACCGTGGTGACATTGGGCAGCCTGGATGACTTGGCCATTGTTCTCAGAAAGGCAGCAGCATGAGCCTGGCTGTGACACCATCACCCTTTAAAGACGGCCGTCCGGCGTGGCATCTCGGCGTGGACATTGCAGCACTCGTGGCCCTGCTGGGGCTTGGCCTGCTCGGATTTAGCTTGAGCTTCGGTGGCGACCCTCGCTACCTTGTAGCCGGTTTTGGCGGGGTGGTTCTCGGCCTAGGCATCGCCTTGGCTAGTGTCCACTTCCGGCTCGGCGCGCTGATTACGGCAGCCATCACCTTGGGTGCGTGCTTGCTCTTTGGCACCGCACTGGCTGTGCCGGATGCGGCGATTGCCGGCGTCGTACCCTCGTTTGAGTCCTTGCGGACCCTGTTACTCGGTGTGGTCTTCTCATGGAAGGACATGCTCACCGTTGGTGTTCCAGTAGGGACAGCTGGTGGCATGTTGGTTGTTCCGTTCCTCTCGGCGTTGCTTTGTTCGCTGGCCGCGGGGCTATTGACGTGGCGGTTACGGAGCCCGTTCTGGCCCTTGCTGCCGGTATTGGTGCTATTTGTTACAGGCATTGCGTTTAGCACCAGCGCCAGTTTCCTGAACGTTGAACGTGGGCTGGGACTTGCCTTGGTTGGCATTACGTGGGCGACGTTCCGCCGGGACACACTGCGAAGTAATGACACCCGTGCGGTGTCAGCCAACCGGCCAGAGGCCGACGCCGGAGCCCAGCGCCGCGGCAAGCTTCGCCGCATGGGGATGGGCGCAGCAGTGCTCGCCGGGGCGGTACTGATCACCACTGTGACAGCCCCGGTGCTTACAGCAGCGGACAACCGCGAAGTACTGCGCGACACTGTGGTGCCACCCTTTGACCCGCGCGACTACATCACCCCACTCGCCTCATTCCGGAATTACGTTAAAGACCACAAAGACGACACCCTTTTTGAAGTCACAGGCCTGCCCAAGGATGGCCGTTTGCGCCTCGCAGCTTTGGACGCTTTCAACGGCAGTGTTTACAACATGGACCCCAACGGCTCGGGCAACTTCGCCAAGGTGGGGGACTCGCGTTCAATCAACACCCTGGCCGGTGACTCTTCGGCGCTCCCCACAACCGACTACAGTCTGGATGTAAAAGTTCAGGACTACCAGGGGTACTTTGTTCCCGGTGGCACCAAAACCACTGGAATCGAATTCCCCAGCGATGCATCCGGGGCCGGCGAGAGCTTGTTCTTTAACTCCGGGACTGACACAACGCTGAGTAAAACTGGCTTGTCCAAAGGCGACGAATATAAAGTCCAGGTCTCCCAGCCGGTTGCGCTCGAACACGGTCAGATGACGCAATACGGTTTCGCGTCCATCACCATGCCTGAAATAGCTGAAGTGCCTCCTGTGGTCGGTCAGCTAGCCAACGACATCGCGGCAGATGCACCAACAGCAATTGAACGTGTCCGCCAGCTCGAAGCCCACTTCCGGACCAAGGGAGCGTTCAGCAACGGGCTGGTTTCTGAAGGGCAACTACCCAGCCTGTCCGGCCACGGCGCGGCCCGCATCAAGAGCTTGCTCAGCGGAAAACAAATGCTGGGTGATGACGAACAATACGCAGTGGCCATGGCCCTGATGGCCCGCCAGCTAGGTATCCCGGCCCGTGTGGTGATGGGTTTCTACCCGGACCCCAAAACACCTGAAAACGGTGCACACACGGTCTCCCTCAAGGGGAAAGACGTCCACTCATGGGTTGAAGTTGCCTTTGACAAGGTGGGATGGGTGGCTTTTGATCCCACACCGCCCAAGGACAACGTGCCGATCCCGCCGGACCCCGAAAACAAGTCAAAGCCCAAGCCACAAGTGCTGCAACCGCCACCTCCGCCACAGGAGCCGGCCGAACTTCCAGCAGACTCTTCACCCGATGCGCTCGACGCAGATCAGAAGAAGAACGATCCATGGTTGTTCTGGGGAGCTTTGTTGTCAGCGATTGGTATCGCAGCAATCCCGATCGCCATCCTGGCTATCCCACTGATCCTGATCGCGCTGCTCAAATCGCGCCGGCGTAAGCGTCGCTTTGCCACCGGTGATCCTGCCCAGCGTGTGGGTGGAGGCTGGAGCGAAATCCTCAGCCTCGCAACTGACCTTGGTGCCACATTGAATCCACGCGCAACTCGGCGTGAAGCCGCCATGGTGGTGGGGGAGTCATTCCCCAAGAGCCAAGGAACCACCACGATGCTCGCCAACCGTGCAGATGCCGCAATTTTCGGGGCAGGGCAACCGGATGAGCAGGAGGTTAGCGGGTACTGGTCACATGTGGATCAGTCGATCAAAGAAATGACTGGCGAGTTGGGTTTCTGGCAGCGTCAGCGGGCCAAGTTCTCGCCGCGCTCGCTGCTGGCCGACGCTCGGGCAGCAATGGGCTCGCGCTCAGGGCGTTCCAAAGGTTCGGCTGTTGTAGGTGACGCCGGTTCTGGTGCCGCAGGTTCGGCTCGCGCCAGGACTGCTCCTAGCGGCAGCGGCAATACGAACGCCAGCGAGAACACAAGTGCCAGCGGCCATGCCAACTCCAACGCCTCGCCCGCTTCTACCGGTGGCGAGAGCGCCGGAAATCTATCCGGACAAGATGTCAGCGAAGAAACGATTGTGCGAAGCGAACTCAGAAGGGATCGTGACCGACGATGAGCGCAATGACGGAACGATGCCAAAGCTGCCAGCAGGAGCTGCGGCCAGGTGCGTCATTTTGTTTATCCTGCGGTGCTGCTCTGGCTAACCGATCCGCCAGGATTCAACGGAACGTAGATTCGGATCAGCGCGGCTTGATGGAGCGGGGTTCTGCACAGAGCACACAGAATCCCGGTAGTATCCCGGTAATGTCTTCGGCTGCTGCTGGAGTCAATGACCATGGACAAGGGGGAGCTTCCGGCGCGATGGCTGAACAGGACCTGGCAAATGCCGCAGCCTCCAAGCGGCTTGGTGCTAAAGCCTTGGATTGGGCTGGCCCCGTAATAGTGCTTGGCTTGGCCTTTGGCATTGGTATCAACTCGATCACCAGTACCTCAGCTGGTGGGTTTATCACCTACGACACCTCCTTATTGGTGCTACTTGGGTCCATCGGGATCGGCCTGACGCTGGCATACATCGTGTTCCAATGCATCTGGGAATCTGGTACTGGCAAGACCGTGGGCAATTCCATTTTGGGCTTGCGCACCACTGAATTTGAGGGCTATGCCCCGGGCGGCGGGCCGGTGTTTGTGCGCGGCGTCATTATGGGTGCCGGTGCGATTCTTGGTGTTATTGCAGTGGTCTTGAGCATAGTTTTTCAATGGTTCTCCATCGTGTTGTGGGTGGTAATCGGTACTGCAGTTATTGCAGCGGCGTGGGGAATCCTGACAGCAGTCTCGAACGCGTGGGATAGCAACGGAAAACGCCAAGGCTGGCATGACAAGGCCGCGAAATCCTTGGTTTTTGATGTTAAAGCCGGCCGTAACCCGGTAAACAGTGGTGGGATCGCAGGCCATTACAGCTTTGCTCCCTTGGACCTGCCTGCCGTGCGCGAGGTTAACTCACCGATACCAATGGCCCAGAATCAGGGCGCGCACAACTCCGGCGTACAGATCTCTGGCGCCCAAGATTCAGGAGTCCAGAGCGCAGCACGGGTCATTGACGCGCAACAACAAAGTGTCCACAACCCCAACCAATGGCAACCACCGGCGTTTATGCCGCCTGCCCCGCCGCAGACTGCTCAACAACCAGCAGCCCAACAGGATTTCGCTCCTCAAGGTTTCCAGCAGCAGGCTTCACCTCAGCCAGGCTTCGCCCCAATTGCACCAGCCCACCCGGACGATGACCTTGACCGAACCCGGATGAAGAGCGCGCCAGCACCCGTGGCAGGCGGCGTCGTTTATATTCGGCTCGACGACGGTAGGGAGCTGAGCCTCAACGGTTCGGCCCTGATGGGTCGAAACCCGGCAAGCTACGACGGCGAGACAGTGGACCAGCTTGTGGCGGTACCGGATCCGGGGCGCTCTATTTCAAAAACTCATCTGCACTTGCAGGTCGAAGCCAACGGGCTATGGGTGACGGACCGAAACTCAACCAACGGTAGTGGCGTCCAGCAGGCTGACGGCTCCAACATCGAGCTCACGGCTGGTCAACCATTTTTTGTTGTTGCAGGTTCGACCGTGACGTTCGGGGACCGCAGTTTTCAGCTAGGACAATCATGACTTCACAGCCAGACGCGGCAACACCCTCGCCCACCACGGAACAGCGCCATCCACAACTCCGTCTGACCTGTGGTTATGGCACGGACCGAGGGTTGCGTAGGGAACTCAACGAGGATTCGTTTGTTGCCGCAGATCCACTCTTCGCTGTAGCCGACGGAATGGGTGGCCATGAGGCCGGCGAGGTGGCTAGCGGTATGTGTGTGCGCGCTCTTGCTAGCTCCGACATGTTGACGGCGGGCCACCGAAACGCCACCGCCGCAGAGCTCCAGGAAGTAATTCTGCAGGCCGACGCCGAAATTCGCGAAGCCACGGGGGCCCGAGCCGGAACTACCCTCACCGGTGTGGTGGTAGTAGAACAAATGGGCATCCCTTACTGGCTTGTGATGAACATCGGTGATTCTCGGACGTACCGGTTGAGCCAAGGCGAATTCACCCAAATCAGTGTTGACCACTCTGAGGTTCAGGAACTCGTTGATGCCGGCGACATTACGGCGCAACAAGCGTCGGTGCACCCTCGTCGGCACGTGGTGACCCGCGCGGTAGGGACAGGCGACGAAACTGAAGCTGATTTCTGGCTGCTGCCCATCGATGAGGGCGATCGCATTATGGTCTGTTCAGACGGGCTTAATGGCGAGGTTTCGGATGATCACATGTTCCGCATTCTGAGCACTATTGGCCACCCCCAAGACGCTGTGGATGCCCTGATTCAAGCGGCGCTGCGCAATGGTGGACGCGATAACGTGACGGTGGTGGTAGTTGACGCCAAGGATGTGCTCAACGAGTCAAACGTCAGCACCACCGCCCCGCGTCACCGCCCCAATGATGACGACGAAGATACACTTCCGCGCAACGAGGTGGTGGATCTACACGCCTTAATGGGCGGCGACCGCGAGTTCGAGACCGGTCCATTGGAAAACGATCCAACTATGACCGAAAGCTCGACGACGGAAGCAGCAGCTGAGCCGAAGGATGAGAATAATGGTCAGCAGTAGCTACACCACGGGTCAGTGGTTTGCGATGGTGCGCGAGGGCCACGTAGTGCTGCTTGGTCCGAACACTGAGCCGAACATCATTGGCAAGATTTGGGAGCTGCTGGGCACGGCCCCCGAGGTTCATCAGATTCTTAATGGCGTCACGAGTAGTTTTGGCCGCGAACTCACCAGCATCCCGTCCTTCGCGATAGTTGATTTCCGTGACTCCTTGAGGGTTTTTCTGCGCGGGGAGATTGACCTCAGTGTCAGGCTCGAATCCGGCAGTGTTGAGCTCTCCGGGCGGCAAGTTACTACGTGGAGCGAACGGTGGCTAGCTCAGCCGATTTCCTTTGAGCTCAAGCCTCAAGCGGATTCTCAGGTGCCCGGTTCGGCGTCTCAGCTTGGCTACCTGCCACTGACCTTGCCACTGATAGAAGGTGTAGTTCGGCTTGCCGGGCTGAGCGTCACGGTACGCGTTGATGATGCTGCCACAACGGCATCTTCCCAACCTGCCGAAACTGATGAGTCTGCAGAGCTTGGCCTCACAGTTGTCCCTACAGGTCTCGACGAGGACGACGCTGAACTCGAGGAAGCCGGGCCTAACGAGGCTGGACGGGAGGAAGGTGAACCCGAAGTAGCCGACGGGGTTCACGATCAGGACCAGGGCATTGACGATGTCGCAGGGGAGTCTGAAACTACGGGGGAAACCCAGCTCCCAAGCACTCCGAGCTATGAACTCACCAGTTCCTATGATCACTTGTGGGAAAAAACTGTGGTTCGAAGTGTTGAAGAAGCCGCCGTTCGGCTTGATCCCGAGGCCGAGGAAGCCATCGCCACCGAAAGTGTTGAGGGTCAGGCCGAAGAGAATCTAAAGCCGACGGGTTCGCCTGACCGGCAAGCACCGGACCAGGAAGCACCGGCCCAGGAAGCAGCGCCGCAGGAAGCCGCGGTTCAGGTGCCGCCTGCGTCAGCGCACCCAGTACCTGCACCGCCTGCGGCCCCTCCGGTGGCTTCGGCGCCAAGCTCGGGGTTGATAGATTCCGTTCCATGGCTCCGCTCCAGCGCGCAGAACCCGGCCCAGGCTCCTCAAAATCTGGCGCCTCAAAATCTGGCTCCTCAATTACCGGCATACCCTGCACCGTCTCACGAATCCTTTCCGGCATTTGGCGGCCCTGCACCGGAAGATTCTGCTGACCCTGACCATGACGGTCAGACGATTATGAAAAGCGATCTCCAAAAAGACGCTCCCGAGCCCCAGCCGAGCCACCCAGCACCTAGCCAAGCCGCAACATCGAATGGCCCCTTGGTTCTGGCACGAGTGTGCACCAACGGGCATGCGAACCCGCCCCCGAACTCACGTTGCGCCATCTGCTCTGCAACTTTGGCTGCTGACGCTGTACAGGTGAGCCGCCCGTCCCTGGGCAAGGTGCGGGTGTCCACTGGTGAACTCATTGAATTGGACCAGTCCTTGGTGATTGGCCGCCAACCGTCCGTCTCCCGGGTTCAGAGCGGTACCATGCCACGGCTGATTCAGGTGGCCAGCCCCAGCGGTGATATCTCCCGTTCACACGCAGAGGTTCGCCTAGAAGGCTGGCACGTGATGCTGTGTGACCTCAAAGCCACCAACGGCACCGTATTGATCCGTGAAGGGCAGCCACCGCGCAGGTTGGGCCAAGGCGAAATGGCCATTGTGCTTGACGGCGATATTGCTGAACTAGGCGACAATGTTTCACTGCGTTTCGAGGAAATTCTGTGAGTTTAAAACGTCCGGCAGCACCACCCCCAGCAATTGCCGGATACCAGTTCATTTCAGTGCTGGGATCCGGCGGGTTCTCCGATGTGTACCTCTACCAACAGGACCGCCCGCGTAGAAAAGTAGCCGTCAAGGTTCTGCTCTCAGACCTCAAAACTGAGGGTGCTCGGCGCCGTTTTGAGTCTGAGGCGAACCTGATGGCGCAATTGTCCTCGCACCCTTACATCGTGACCATTTACGAAGCTGAAGTCACTGATGAGGGTCATTCCTATTTGGCGATGGAGTACTGCTCGCGGCCAAGTCTGGATGTCCGCTACCGGCGTCAGCGCTTTAGCGTGGATGAGGTTTTGGCAGTCGGAATTCAGGTGTCCTCTGCGGTGGAAACTGCTCACCGTGCTGGCATTGCGCACCGCGACATCAAACCAGCCAACATTCTGGTCACCGATTACAACCGGCCAGCGCTGACGGACTTTGGAATTTCCGGAACTCTCGGTGCTGATCAGGATGACGACGCCGGCATGTCCATTCCATGGTCGCCTCCAGAACAGTTTGTGGATGGCCCGGTTGATGGCGTTCAGGTGGATGTGTGGGCTTTGGGTGCCACCCTTTACACACTTTTGGCTGGGCGTTCTCCGTTCGTTTTGCCTGGCGCCGATAACTCCCAGGGGCAGTTGATTTCCCGGATTAGCACCGCGCCGGTGCCACGCTTGGGCCGAGCTGACGTTCCCGAGTCCCTCGAGCTTGCGCTTGCCACTGCCATGGCCAAAAACCCGGCGTCGCGGTACAGCTCGGCTCACGCTTTTGCATTGGCGTTGCAGCGCATTCAGGCCGAGCTGAATCTCTCCGTGACCCCTTTTGAGGTTTTGGAAGAAGCTTCCCAAGAGGAGCAGCACCCGGACGACGGCTTAGAGGAAACTCGGGTCCGTTCTATCGCTTCGATCGATCCGGATGCTGGGAACAGTTCACGGACCTTTCCTGCCCGCATTCAAGGACCGCAAGCGCCCACCGAGTCCAACACTGCGCCGGGCAAAGAAAGCGATGACTGGTCCCAGCGCACCATGCTCCGGGGGAGCGTGGGCGCTCAGACTCCACCATCGCAATCGAGCTACGAGCTCCAAGGACAGCCGGGGCAAGCGGCGTCTCCCGACGCGACTGCACCGGCAACAAGTTTCCGTAGCTCGGCCTTCAACCAGACTCCACCGGGCAGCCGCGAAGACCTGGGACCCGAGGTCGAGGCCACCATGGCCCGGCCAGCGCCCACAACTCAGCCAGCTGAAGTCACCGAAATTGACGAAGCTCAGCTCTTACGAACCCGCAAGCGCAACCGTTGGTTAGCGATCATTAGCGCAGCCGTGTTGGTCATCGCTGTGGTGGTAGGGATAGTGCTCGGTTCCACGGCTCCAGCACCAAAGGCTCAGCCAAATGAAACCGTGTCCAAACCACCGGCGGACCCGCTGGACAATGCCACAGTTCCTGACGTTGCTGGGCTTAAGGGTGCGCCAGCAGCCGGCGGAAAAGTGCTGTTCACTTGGAAGAACCCGGCCCCAAAAAACGGTGACGTCTTCAAATGGCGCACACTCACGGCAACCGGCGCTGGCGAATACGCGAACGTCAAAACGCCATCCATCACCGTTAAAGCCAATCCCGGCGCGCCAACCTGCATCCAGGTGATCATTGTCCGCACCGATGGCCAAGGTTCGCCAGAGGGGGATGACTCAAAAAAATGCTACCCACAGTAGGGCCAGCACAATCCGCCGCTACAACAATTGACGAATCGCAGCACCGGCTTTTGAGGAGGCAGTAAAAATGGGGGATCTAGCAATAGATTTTTGCGGCGAGTGGTACGAACCATCTGACGAGGACGTTTTTGAGATTGGCCGTGAAGGCGATCTAGAGGTTGACGACAACCCATACCTGCACCGGCGTTTTCTGCAGATCGCCCGCTACGACGGCATTTGGTGGCTCAGCAACGTTGGCAGCATGATTTCCGCCACCGTAGCCGATGGCTCCGGTGGAATGCAGGCCTGGCTCTCGCCGGGTGCGCGCATTCCTCTCGTTTTCAGCCACACCAACGTCATCTTCACCGCTGGACCCACCACCTATGAATTCGCGGTTCACGTCAAAACACCGTCCTTCCGGCAGGAAGCTCGAGACGACGACAGTGCGGGGGACACCACCATTGGTCCCGTGGTGTTTACCGATTCTCAAAAGGCACTCATTGTTGCCCTCGCCGAGCCAATGCTGCGCCGTGAAGGCACAGGGTTTAGCGCCATTCCGTCCTCGGCCGAGGCGGCCAAACGCCTCGGCTGGGCCCTGACACGGTTCAACCGAAAACTGGACAATGTCTGCGACAAACTTGACCGGGTTGGTGTGGTGGGGCTGCGTGGTGGTGGCGGAAAACTGGCCACCAACCGTCGTGCACGGCTCGTGGAACATTCAGTGACATCGCATTTGGTGACCAGCGATGACCTTTACTTGATCGATAAAATGAGGGGAATCGACGCCGAATGAAAATCCGGTTGACACTTCGGCGCGGAGCCGAGGAAACCAAGGACCTGGCCGTCACGGTTGACGGTCTGGCTACTGTCGCGGACATCGCCAGAGAACTATGGGCGGCTGACCCAAGCCGCAGAGGTACCCCGGCGCCGTCGAACTTATCCCTCACCATTGACGAGGCCTTCGTGGCCGGGGGAATGCGCGGACTCGTATTGGATCCGAAGGTCAACCTACTTGAATCCGGGCTGCGGCCAGGTTCGGTGGTGTCACTCACCCAAGTCAGTGACAAGTTCGCCCTCCCCGGCCGCAACCGCGGCCCCGCAGCCGCCACCTTGCGAGTTTTGACCGGGCCCGACGCCGGCAAGGAGTTTTCCTTGCCCAGCGGTACCAGTTACATCGGCCGCGACCGGGACGTAGACGTCCTACTCACTGACCCACTCAGTTCCAAACGGCACGCGCGCATTACCGTGGGCGACACAGTCGAAATTGTGGACACCAACTCCGCCAACGGATTGTTGATGGACGGCTTGCCCGTCACACGAGCCACCCTCAACTCCTCAGACACTGTGACCATTGGAGATTCGACTATTTCCGTGGTCACGCTCGGCAGCAACCCCGCCGCGGCACCGAACTCACCGCTCGTGGATTTTAACCGTTCCCCGCGCGTGGTCCCTCGATTCCCGGTCCGCAAACGAGTCCCGCCGCAGGGCCCCAAGCGCCAAGAGAACCAACCCTTTCCTTTTATCATGTTGGTGGTGCCGCTCATTATGGGCGCCGTGCTGTTCTCCGTGACACAAAACCTGCTCACCGTGGTGTTTATGGCCATGATGCCGCTGTTTATTGTGGGCCACTACGTTGACCACAAGATGCAAACCAAACGCGAGCACAAGCACCAGCTCAAAACGTTCCGGGAAGCCATGACGGCATTCCGGGAAGACCTCACCGAGCAGCAACACATTGAGCGTTCCGTGCGTTTGCAAGAGGCGCCAGCCGTGTCGGACACTGTGGACTCGATCTACAAACTTGGACCGCTCTTGTGGACACACCGTCCTGAACACCGCGGTTTCCTTGGTTTCCGCTTTGGATTGGGAACTGTTCCCTCGCGTGTGGTTTTTGACGAGGCTCAAGGTAATGAGACCGAACCGATTTACATGAAAGAAGTGCAGGACTGCATCAAACAGTTCTCCATGATCGAAGGTGTGCCGGTGGTTTCGCAGCTGCGCACGGCCGGTGCAATTGGCATTGCTGGTGCTCGCGGACTGGTGGACGGCGTTGCCCGCGGCATTGTGCTCCAAGCAGTCGGTCTACACTCGCCGGCCGAAGTGGTGGTGACGGCTTTGACCTCCGCACAATCCAGGGAACGGTGGAACTGGCTCCAATGGTTGCCTCACGTTGGTTCGGGCCACAGCCCTCTCAGCGGTGATCACTTGGCCGCCGGTTCGGCCGCCGGCTCAAGTTTGATCGCCCGGATTGAAGACCTGTTGGACCAGCGCGAAGCCGGTGCTAAAGAACCTCGCCCGCTGATGCGTGGGGAGCTAGCGAACGAGAACGGCGATCAACCGCCTGCCGTTTTGCCCACCGTGCTACTGATCGTTGAGGATGATGCCCCAGTAGACCGTGGTCGCCTCACCCGCGTTGTAGAACGGGGCGCGGACTCAGGCGTTCACGTCCTCTGGATCGCCTCCAACGTCCAACAACTTCCCGCCGCTTGCCGTGACTTTATGGTGGTCGACGGCGATAACGGCACCACCACCGGGCAAGTCCGTCTGGGCCGGCACACCTACCCGGTGAGCTGTGAAACCTTGGACACGGAATTGGCTGGACAACTGGCCAGGATGCTCTCCCCAGTAGTAGACGTTGGAAAGCCTGTGGCCGATGATTCGGACCTACCACGGGCAGTGTCCTACGCGACCTTGATTGGTAAGGACTTCCTCGACAACCCTGAAGCGGTTGCCGAACGCTGGACGGAAAACAACTCGGTTCATGCCACGGCCCGGCCCAACCGTAAGGACAACGGAAGCCTGCGTGCATTGGTTGGTTCCAAAGGTGTGGAACCGATGTACTTGGACCTCAAAAATGAGGGCCCGCACGCCTTGGTAGGTGGAACCACCGGTGCGGGTAAGTCCGAGTTCTTGCAGTCTTGGGTGATGGGTATGGCTGCCGCTTACAGCCCAGACCGAGTGAGCTTCCTCTTTGTAGATTACAAGGGTGGTGCTGCCTTCGCCGACTGCCTTCACTTGCCACACACAGTGGGCCTTGTCACCGATTTGTCCCCGCACCTAGTTCGCCGTGCACTGACTTCATTGCGCGCTGAATTGCACTACCGCGAGCACTTGCTCAACCGTAAAAAGGCTAAAGATCTTCTGGCCATGCAGCGAGAAGCTGACCCAGATGCTCCTCCGTACCTCATCATCATTGTTGATGAGTTCGCTGCCCTGGCCACGGAAGTCCCTGAATTTGTGGATGGCGTGGTGGACGTTGCTGCACGTGGCCGTTCATTGGGACTACACCTGATCTTGGCTACTCAGCGGCCCAACGGTGTGATCAAGGACAGCTTGCGCGCCAACACCAACCTTCGAGTGGCCTTGCGTATGGCTGACGAAGACGACGCCACTGACATTCTGGGAACCCCGATCGCTGCATACTTCGATCCCTCCATCCCAGGCCGTGGTGCGGCCAAGACAGGGCCAGGCAGGGTGCAAGGATTCCAGACTGGTTACGCCGGTGGCTGGACTACAGAGAAGCCACAACGGCCCCGCATTGACATCGTTGAGATGGCCTTTGGTTCTGGACCCACGTGGGAAGCGGAACTACCGGAAACGCCAGTCAAGGAAGAACCTGCTGGCCCCAACGACATCGCTCGGATGACTGAGAACATCGTTAAGGCGGCAGAATTTTTGGCCATTGAGCCGCCACGTAAGCCGTGGCTTAATGAACTTGCCACCACCTACGACTTCTCCAAGTTGCCAAACCCACGTACTGATGAACGTCTTCTTTTAGGTGTTGCGGATGACCCCGCCCATCAGGATCAGCCCACTGTATTTTATGAACCTGACCGGGACGGCAATATGGCCATCTATGGTACTGGAGGCTCTGGAAAGTCTGCCGCTTTGCGGGGGATAGCCATTGCCGCGGCGATTACCCCGCGTGGTGGCCCGGCACAGGTCTATGGCATCGACTGTGGATCTTCGGGTCTAAAAATGCTCGAAGAGCTCCCACACGTTGGTGAGATCTTGAATGGTGACGATGAAGAGCGAGTGGGGCGTCTCTTGCGAATGCTGCGGGACATTGTTGACGACCGTTCCGATCGTTTCTCTAAAGTCCGCGCGTCCACCATTGTTGAATACCGCAAACTGGCTCAGCGACCCGAGGAAAAGCGCATCTTCCTCTTGGTTGACGGTATGTCGGCATTCCGCGAAACCTATGAATACAGCCGGTTGTCCACGCTGTGGGACATGTTCTTGCAGATCGCCACGGATGGCCGTCCCTTAGGTATTCACCTCATTGTTTCCGGTGACCGGCCCAACTCTGTGCCGGCGTCGCTCTTGGCATCTATCCAACGCCGACTGGTGTTGCGGCTGTCCTCCGAGGACGACTACCTGACCATGGATGTGGCCAAAGATGTGCTGTCCTCGGCTTCGCCGCCCGGGCGAGGAATTTTGGCCGGGATGGAAGTGCAGCTTGCGGTGCTGGGAGGTAACTCCAACTTGGCGCTTCAGGCACGCGAAGTACACAAGCTTAGCGAGGCAATGCTGCGTCAAGGTGTAGATCATGCCCCGAGTATTGAGCGCTTGCCTGAGTCTGTGGACTTGGACATTTTGCCCGTAGGCGCGCTGGACCAGCCAGTTATTGGTGTGGACAACGAGACGCTGCTGCCCGCTGAGATTTTGGCCAAGGGGCCGCTGCTAGTGGCCGGTCCACCGGCTGCTGGACGTACCGTGGCCCTCGTGACCATGGCGTATGCGCTGCACCGGTCCAACCCGGCAACCGAGCTCATTTACATTGGATCTCGCCGCTCGTCCGTGGCCGGGCTCAAGGTGTGGAACAAGGTCTATGTGGGGCCAGATCAGCTCGATGAGGCTATTGAGGAGCTCATCGATTACTCCTCGGAAAACCCGGGCAAGCTGGCGATCTTCATCGAGGGCCTCACCGAGTTCACCGATTCTGTGGCCGAGCCGGGCCTTGAACGGTTGATTTCCACCTCGCTCAAATCCGAGCAATGGGTGGTGGGTGAATCGGAGACCTCAACCTGGTCGCAGGCATGGTCCTTGGCTCAACCCTTCAAGTCCGGCCGACGTGGTTTGCTGCTGAACCCTGGCGACATCGAAGGCGACAGCCTGGTCAACACGTCCCTAGGGAAGGTCAGCTCCGACTTCATTCCGGGCCGAGGCTACATTGTTGGCCGCGGAAAGGTACGCAAGATCCAAGTGGCGCTGCCACCAGAAAACCGCGGCTAACTCATCCAACTTACTTGCAATCTTGGCTGTTCCCAGAGCTGGGTGGGACCACAATTTCGGGTCAGTTGGGTGATGGGTTGTTGTGTATGGGTAGTGGTTCCCATCGACAGTGTGTGGGGCTGTGGGTAGGTTTTAGGTATTGGTTCTTCCGGAAATCGCCGGGAATCGTATGTGGGGGATACCGGCAGAAAAAGTTCGGTTCCGCAGATGATGAAGGAGTAAATGTTATGGCTATTTGGGGTGCAGATATTGCTCAGCTCAAGACTCTCGGTACGAAGCTGCAGGCTGGCTCGACGGCGATCACTGAGCAGAAGACCACGTTGACTAAGATCCTTGGTTCCACCGACTGGAAGGGCCCGGACGCTGACCGTTTCCGTAACGAATGGTCCTCACACCACGTACCGTCTTTGGCTAAGGTAGCCGAGGCTCTGCGTGAAGCTGGCCAGAAGGCAACCAAGAACGCTTCCGAGCAGGAGCAAGCTTCCCACTAAGTTCCACAGTGGGCGTAGGGCCCGGACCGTCAACACGACGATCCGGGCCC